>NZ_SSOI01000027.1:0-255189 GCF_029873175.1 Pseudomonas sp. BN505 | reverse complement strand
GCATGGATGCCCGTCAAGCGCTGGGCCCCAGGATGGGGCCTGCAGCGCGGTCCTCCCGGGAGCGAGGCCGGAGTGAGGGAACCCCGGAGCGCAGCGCAGGGGCCGGATGATCGGAGCGCAGCGTTTTTTGGTTACTTTTTGTCGCGTTTGACAAAAAGTGACTCGCCGTAAGGGCGAAAAGGTGAATATGCGTCGCCATCGCAAATGGCCTATGCGCGAGCTAAAAACCACCACTGTTTCGCTTTCGCTTGTCGCTTGAAGGCGTCCGTTGTCACGGGGCAGGTCCACCAAAAAACGCTGGCTCTCATCATCCGGACCCTAAGCTTCGCTCCGGGGTCCCCTCGCTCCGGCTTCCTGAAGTCGCAATCTGCGTCGCCTGAACTACCGCGCACTTAAAAGCAAAAGCAAAAACAACGGCAACGGCAACGGCAACGGCAACGGCAACGGCAACGGCACGAACCGAGTCTGATCAGCGATTCTTGAACTGCGCCTCGCGCTTGGCGATGAAGGCGGCCATGCCTTCTTTCTGGTCTTCGGTAGAGAACGCCGCATGGAACACCCGACGCTCAAAGCGCACGCCCTCGCTAAGGGTAACTTCGAACGCGCGATTGACGCTCTCCTTGACCATCATGCTCACCGGAATCGACTTGCTGGCAATGGTCGCCGCTACTTTCAGCGCCTCCTCCACCAACTCTGCCTGCGGCACGATGCGCGCCACCAGGCCAGCACGCTCGGCCTCTTCGGCCCCCATCAGGCGACCGGTCAGGCACAGTTCCATGGCCTTGGCCTTGCCCACCGCACGGGTGAGCCGCTGGGTGCCGCCCATGCCCGGCAGCACGCCAAGGTTGATTTCCGGCTGACCAAACTTGGCGTTGTCCGCGGCAAGGATAAAGTCACACATCATCGCCAGCTCGCAGCCACCGCCCAAGGCGAAGCCAGATACCGCAGCAATGATCGGCTTGCGCCGGTTGGCAATGCGGTCAGCGTCGCTGAACAGGTCATCGACGTAGATCTGCGGGTATTGCAGGTCGGCCATTTCCTTGATGTCGGCGCCAGCGGCAAAGGCCTTGGCCGAACCCGTGAGCACCACACAACCGATGCTCGGATCACGCTCGAGCTGGTCCAGGGCCTGGTTGATCTCGCCAACAATCTGCGCGTTCAGCGCATTCAGTGCCTGCGGGCGGTTGAGGGTAATCAGCCCGACCTTGCCGTGAATGTCCAACAGGATGGTTTCGAATGCCATGCAGTCTGCTCCTTCAAAGATTGCGCGCAATGACCATGCGCTGAATGTCGCTGGTGCCTTCGTAGATCTGGCAAACCCGAACGTCGCGGTAGATCCGCTCCAGCGGGAAGTCACTCAGATAGCCATAACCGCCCAGGGTCTGCAAGGCATCCGAACAGACCTTTTCGGCCATTTCCGAGGCAAACAGCTTGGCCATGGACGCTTCCACCAGCGCCGGGCGCCCGGCGTCACGTAGCGCGGCGGCGTGCAGCACCATCTGCCGGGCCACGGCAATTTTCGTCGCCATGTCAGCCAGGCGGAAGGCCACGGCCTGGTGTTCGATTAGCGCCTTGCCAAAGCTTTGCCGCTCATGGGCATAGTCTCGCGCCACTTCAAACGCCGCTCGGGCCATGCCCACAGCCTGCGAGGCGATACCGATGCGCCCGCCTTCAAGGTTGGCCAGGGCAATCTTGTAGCCCTCGCCTTCTGCACCCAGGCGGTTGGCCACCGGCACACGCACATTGTCGAAGACGATCTGGCAGGTGTCGGACGCGTGCTGGCCGAGCTTGTCCTCCACCCGCGCCACCTGGTAGCCCGGCGAATCAGTGGGCACGATGAAGGCGCTGATCCCGCGCTTGCCGGCCTCGGGATCAGTCACGGCAAACACGATCACTACCCCGGCGTTCTGCCCGGAGGTGATGAACTGCTTGCTGCCATTGAGCACATAGTGGTCACCGTCCAAGCGCGCTCGGGCCTTCAGGCTGCTGGCATCGGAGCCAGCCTGCGGTTCGGTGAGGGCAAAGGCACCCAGCATCGCGCCAGTTGCCAGGGGGGTGAGGAACTGCGCCTTCTGCTGCTCGCTGCCAAAACGCAGGATGGGTACACAGCCTACCGAGTTGTGCACGCTCATGATGGTCGAGCAGGCACCATCGCCAGCGGCGATTTCTTCGAGGGCCATGGCGTAAGCCACGTAACCGGTGTCGCTGCCGCCCCACCGTTCCGGGACCAGCATGCCGAACAGGCCCAGCCCCGCCATCTCCTCGATGGCCTCCTTTGGGAAGCGGTGTTCCTTGTCCCACTGCTCGGCAAATGGTTTCAAGCGTTCCTGGGCAAAGGCGCGTACCGCATCGGCGATCTGTTGTTGCTCGTCAGTTACCAGCATGGTTCACCTCAGTACAGGCATTCGACGGCCATGGCCGTGGCCTCGCCGCCGCCAATGCAGATGGCCGCCACGCCGCGGCGCAGGTTGTTCTGGCGAAGGGCCGACAGCAGGGTCACCAGGATGCGTGCGCCCGAAGCGCCGATCGGGTGGCCAAGGGCGCAGGCGCCACCGTGGATGTTGACCTTGTCGTGGGGCAGGTCAAGGTGTTTCATGGCCGCCAGGGTGACCACGGCAAAGGCCTCGTTGATCTCGAACAGGTCGACGTCGGCCAGGTTCCAGCCGGTGCGTTTCATCAGCTTGTCGATGGCGCCGATCGGCGCGGTCGGGAACAGCGCCGGGGTGTCGGCGAAGGCCGCGTGGCCATGGATGACTGCCAGTGCTTCAAGGCCGCGCTTTTCGGCTTCGGAGCGACGCATCAGTACCAGCGCCGCAGCGCCGTCGGAAATTGAGCTGGAGTTGGCTGCGGTCACCGTGCCACCTTCACGGAAGGCGGGCTTGAGCTGCGGGATCTTGTCCAGGCGCGCCTTGGGCGGCTGCTCGTCATCTTTGATGACGCGCTTTTCCTTGCCCTCGGTAACTTCCACCGGCACGATCTCGGCGGCAAAACGGCCGCTGCTGATCGCGTCCTGGGCACGGGTAAGCGAGGTGATAGCGAACTGGTCCTGGGCTTCGCGACTAAACGCATTGGCCTGGGCGCAGTCTTCGGCGAAGGTGCCCATCAGGCGGCCTTTGTCATAGGCGTCTTCCAGGCCGTCCATGAACATGTGGTCGATGATCTTGCCGTGGCCCATGCGATAGCCGCCACGGGCCTTGTCCAGCAAGTACGGGGCGTTGGTCATGCTTTCCATGCCCCCCGCCACCACCACGTCTGCGGTGCCGGCCAGCAGCAGGTCATGGGCCATGATCGCGGCCTGCATGCCCGAGCCGCACATCTTGTTCAGGGTGGTGCAGGTGGTGTGCTTGTCCAGCCCAGCCCCCAGTGCGGCCTGGCGTGCTGGCGCCTGGCCCAGCCCGGCCGGCAGCACACAGCCGAACAGCACTTGCTCGACACTGGCAGCATCGATGCCGGCACGTTCCACGGCACCACGAATGGCCGCACTGCCCAGTTGTGGTGCGGTCAGGCTTTTCAGGTCGCCTTGCAGGCCGCCCATGGGCGTGCGCACGGCGCTGACGATAACAATCGGATCATTGGCGAGGGTCATGTTCGCTCTCCTTACTTGGCAGCCATGCGCAGTGCACCGTCGAGGCGGATCACCTCGCCGTTGAGCATGCTGTTCTCGATGATGTGACGAGCCAGCGCAGCGTATTCCTGCGGGCGCCCCAGGCGTGGCGGGAACGGCACGCCGGCAGCCAGCGAAGCACGCACTTCCTCGGTCATGCCAGCCATCATCGGCGTTTCGAAGATGCCCGGGGCGATGGTCATCACGCGGATGCCGAAGCGTGCCAGTTCGCGCGCGGCCGGCAAGGTAAGGCTGGCAATCGCGCCCTTGGAGGCAGCATAGGCGGCCTGGCCGATCTGGCCGTCATAGGCAGCGATGGAGGCGGTGTTGATGATCACGCCACGCTCGCCGGCCTCATCGGCAGCCCCTTCAGCCATGGCTGCAGCGGCCAGGCGCAGCAAATTGAAGCTGCCGACCAGGTTGACGTTGATAACCTTGGCGAAGCTGGCCAGGCCATGCGGACCTTGCTTGCCCAGCACTTTCTCGGCACCAACGATGCCGGCGCAATTGACCAGCCCTTGCAAGCTGCCAAAGGCGCTGACGGCTGCATCGACGGCCGCCTGGGCAGCCTGCTCGTCGCTGATGTCAGCCACGGCGAAGCGGGCGTTGTCACCCAGCTCACGGGCCTTGGCCTCGACGGCCTGGGCATTGAGGTCGACCAGCATGACCTTGGCGCCGGCCTCGACCAGCATCTGCGCAGTGGCAGCACCCAACCCGGAGGCGGCGCCGCTGACAATGAAGTGTTTATTGGCTATGTGCATGATCGGTTTCCTTTCAGACGCTGGCAGGGGTGGCCTGTTGCGCTTGTTGTTTGGCGACTTCCTGGTTGCGCAGGATGAAGCGTTGCAGCTTGCCGCTCGGGGTCTTGGGCAGCTCGCTGACGAATTCGATTTCCCTGGGGTAGGCATGCGCGTAGAGGCGCTGGCGCACGTGCTGGCGCAAGGTTTCTTCCAGCTCGACGCTGCCCACATGGCCGTTGGCCAAAACCACGAAGGCCTTGATCAGCTCAGTACGCTCGGGGTCCGGCTTGCCAATCACCGCTGCCTCGATCACCGCCGGGTGCTCGATCAATGCACTTTCCACATCGAACGGGCCGACTCGGTAACCGGAGGTAGTGATAACGTCGTCGCTGCGGCCAACGAAACTGATGCTGCCGTCCTGGTTCAGCTCCACCGTGTCGCCGCTGAGGTAGTACTTGCCGACGAAGGCCTTGGTTGCCTGGCCGTGGTAGCCGGCGAACCAGCACAATGGCGACTGCTCGCGGTCAACCGCGAGGATGCCCGGCTGGCCAGCTGGCAGTTCGTTACCTTGGGCATCCAGCACCACGATGCGATGGCCGGGGATGGCGAAGCCGGCCGAGCCCAGGTGCACCGGATGCAACAAACCATGATGATTGCACAGCACCATGCCCAACTCGGTCTGGCCGTAGTGGTCGTGAATGGTCACGTCCAGTTCCTCGGCGAACCAGCGGATCACCTCCGGGTTGAGGGGTTCTCCGGCGCTGCTGACCACACGCAGCCGGCCTTTGACCGGTGCCGAAAATGCCTTGCCCGCGGCAATCAACAAACGATACGCCGTGGGCGAGCCAGCCAGGTTTGTGATACCCAGCTTGTCGATTACCTGGGCACAGCTTTCAACGCTGAACGGGCCATCGTAGAAGGTGGTGGCATGGCCCAGCGACAATGGGCCGGTGACGGCGTAATACAGGCCGTAGGCCCAGCCCGGGTCGGCCAGGTTCCAAAAGTTGTCCTCGGGGCGCAGGTCGATGGCATCCCGCATGTAACCCTGGAACGCGACAATGGCACGCAATGGCACTTCCAGGGGTTTCGCCGGGCCGGTGGTGCCGGAGGTGAACATCAGCAGAAACGGGTCGTTGCCCGAGCGCATGACCGGTTCACATACCGGCGAGGCAGCATCCAGGCATTGCTGAAAATCCAGCTCGCCACTGCGGGCCCTGACCGTGATGATCGATGGGCAGGCCTGCACCTCATCCAGCTTGGCACGGTTGTGGCTGTCGGTGACGATAACGCGGGCGTGGGACTGTTCAAGGCGGTGTTCGATGGCCTTGGGGCCGAACGCGGTGAACAGCGGCTGGTACACGGCACCGAGACGCCAGGTGGCGAGAATGGTGACCAGCAACTCGGGAGTACGCGGCATCAAGCCCGCCACCCGGTCCCCTGCACCCACGCCCTGCGCCTTGAGCACATTGGCAAAGCGGGCCGCCTGTGCCTTGAGCTGATCAAAACTGTAGCGTGCGCTGTTGCCGTCGCGGTCTTCGTGGATCAGCGCCAGCTTGCCGTCACCGGCATGGCGGTCACAGCATTCGACACAGGCATTGAGGGCTTCGAGGTGGCCATGCAGCGCCGCGCTAGCGGCCTGGGCAGGGTCGAACGCTCGAGCGGCCTCGGCGTAATCACGCATCGTCGGACTCCTGGTTTATTGTTTTTGGAGTTGAACCATAAGTCCGATGATGTTCGCGCCGCTCAACCGCGGCGGCAATGGCCAAAGTTGTCAATCTGAATGACCGGTTTGGCCGCTGCCGGCCTCAGGCCTGGCCGCGCTCCTTGCCATATAACAGTTGGTGAGTCAGGCGCACCAACAGGGCTCGCTCGTCCTGGTCGCGTTCGATGACCAGGTCGTCAAGGCGCTGGGTGACTTCAGCAGGGGCAAGTTCAGCACGTTGCTGCTCTATAAGCTGTACGCGGTCCCGATAGACACGCTCCAGGTTGGTGAAGTACCCGCTGCTCCGTTGGCGCAGGTAACGCTGCCAGAACTCGCGCTGTGCAAGACTATGCGAGAGGTTGAGCAATGTTTCAGCATCCTTGACACGACGCAACGCCTGCGCAATCGCTGCATCGCTAACCTCCGCCGTTTCGCTGGCATCCAGGGTCTGCGGCTGGAAGGGCAACTGTAGTACCTCGTGCAGCTTGACTCGGAAATACAGGTTGATCGTGTCGATGGTATCGTCGTTAACAACCTGCCCCTGGGCTGCGCGTCGGGCTGTTTCGGCAGTGGCACGTCGTTCGACTTGTTCCAGGCGGAACAACCCCCGCCCAAGATTGAGCAACTGATTACCGCGATCAGGTGAGGTGTTGTTTTCAGCCTGGGCAATCGCTGCCCGCTTTAGCAAATCGCTGAAGCGGCGAACGACGCGGTTGATCGAGCCGAACGGGGGGCGCAACTCGGCGAACACTTCCAAACGCAAAGCCGTATTGCTGCACAAGGCATCCAACAGCGTCCACAGGTTGCCCCGCAGGTACTCGCTGGCGTTGACATAGTCTGTAGTGCGTTCCAACTGCTCAACCAGCGCAAACAAACCGACGCTGTCAGGCATGCTTGCCAATTCATCCCACTGCCGCCCTCGCGCCTCCAGTGTGCTGGCTTCGCTACCACCCACCCAAAGCGAACGTGCCCGTTGCAGCCCTTTCAACGACGGCGAAGGCATTACACCTTCTTCCAGAATGACATCGAAGGCATACAGGCGCTGCACGTCATACGTGCTCAGGGGATTGCGCATCACCACGAATATGTGCCGAAAGTACTGCGGCATCCTCAGGACAACTTCCGGTATTACCTTCAGGTGATTACCACACAAGTTCACTTTTTCAAGCGAGCTGCAGAGTTCGAGGCCACTCGGCCAGACGCCCAGCCGGCATTGCTGCAAATCCAGCTCACGCAAATGAGACAGCTGGTTGTAGGGCACAGGATATTGCCCCAGTGGGTTGTAACTCAGGTCTACCGCTTCCAACCGTGGGAGGCGGTTGATTGCGCTGATGGAGCCAAAGTTCAAATGAATGTTGTTACGAGCCAGGCGTAAGGTGCGCAGTTCGATAAGGTAGGCGAAACCTATCGGTACTGCAGATAGCTGGTTACCGACAAGGTTCACCTCGGTCAGGGCCGTAAGGCCGTGGAGGAAGTCCACCGGTACAACGGTGACCGCGGTGTCGTTGATGACTAATGAAACGAGGCGTGGGAAGTCCACCGACAACGGCAATGACGGGAGTGTCGTGATGCTTGGCCCCTCCAGCCTGAGGCGCTGGCCAATGGTGTGTCCTTCGCTGTCGTAAACCTGTTCGCCCTGGAAACGCCAAGCCCTGCGAATGCTGTCAGCGACAACCTTTCGGCACGTTTGGCGGGCCTCGTTCAATTCGCTGCCATACCATTGGTTGAGTGCCCGATCCAATCGGTTGTAGCTATCCTCCAGATCAAGCAGGTGCTGGAATGCCTGATCACCGAAGCCTTGCAGCCGTACAGCCTCTTGCTCGAGCTCGACGTCACCGAGCCCTCGGTACAGTACCCCCAGGCGGGCGCGCAACAGCTGCTGCAGGCCGGTACCGGCTTCGCCGCGGCCGCTCAGCAGATAGCCGACCCTGCCATTGGTCAAACGCTGGCCCGGGTTGAACCACGGGGCTTGCTCACGCCATCCGAGCAGGTACAAGCGGGCGGTGCGCGTGTCGGGCACCAAGGCCTGGAGTTTGGCACGCAATAGCGCGGCAGGCTGCTCAGCGGGCAACCCCATGCGGCCAAGCTGTTCGGGCGTCAGCAGAGCGGCAAGGGCCTGGAAGATCGTGCCTGGTTCGGCGACTTCCGCGGAATGTTCATAGCCCTGCCCATCGAACAAGCGAAAACGTCCGTGGACATGGACCAGTGACACGGTCTCATCCTCGGTCGACATGGCCGACAACCGGGTCAGCAAACGACCGTAGGGCGAGCCGTCGCGTAACTCTACTCCGAGCTGCGAAGGCCAGTTGGGCAGCCTCGACAGCAGGTTGATCACCAGTTCCCCGGCCTCGTCTGTGTAAGCACTGCTTAGAAACACGCCCTGCACTGCCCGGTCCAGTCGCGCCACCTGCGACAAGAAGCGCGCCTTGGTCGCCATCTTCACAGACAGCCTGCCGAGCCTGGAAAGCTTGGCCTGGGCGTTATCGACTTCGGCCACGACCTCCGCGACATAGGCGTCAGGCAAGTGGGGGAAATCTCGCTTTACCAACCTGGCTACGGGGTCATCCGGCAGCCTGACCCGGGTCAGATGCTGCAGCAGAGGCCCCTCCAGCTGGGGCTGCTGCTGCATTAAAGCGGCTTTGAGGGCGGCCGGATCCAGGTCCGTCATTCCAGCCCAGGCCAGGCACCACGCCTGAATCTCGGCATCCCCCCCCACCACCGATGCATCGCCAAGCGATGTGAAGAACGCCTCGATACGGGTGTTGGCATCAAAACGCCGCAAAGTCTCGCGCAGGGTAACCGGCAACGGGCGGTTCTCAATTATCAGGCCGCGGAGCATGTCCTTGTTCATGCCCGCCATGTGTACGATCTGCTGTGCATGGTCGGTGCTCAGCGGTGCCTGGAACGGCCACAACGTATCGAGCATGCGGGCGCTGTCATCCCAGGTCTGCGGGCGCGCCGACCGTACATGCCAACTGCGCTCGCCATTGAACTCCACGACCGGCCCAAAGGTTTCATCACCGCGTGGATGACGCAGCCGCCACGGCCCCTCCGCCTGCGGGCGCTGAACCTCATGGTAGCGATCGCCACTGCGCATCCAGCGGCGTGTACCGCTGCCATACAAGCCATCATCAGCCAGGGTGCGCTCATCGGGCGTCGACTCGTAGACCGTGAGGTCGCTGGACCATAGCCTTTGCTGGCCATTGTCCAGCCTCACCGGCTCAAGGCCATCGACAAAGCGGCTGCGCACGAAGTGGCCGGTAGCGCCGATCACCGCACCCGTCACCGCAACCTGGGCCAAGGTCTCAGCCACACCAAGCAGGTGCTCCAGCGCTTCATGCTGGTGGCCGTACGCCCAGTCCGTCACACCCTCGTAGACCTCGGCAACGGTTTGTACCAGCATTCGCCCCAGCAACAACTCACCCACCACAGGGACAAACATGCCGGCCAGATTGGCCACGTCCCAGCCCAGCGACTTCCAGCTTGCCTGGCGCTGTTTGGCCGCCCGCGCATCAGCTTGTGCCAGCGGCACCAATAGCAGGCTGGCGTCGCTTTTTATCCGTTTTACTTGCTGCTCGACCAGCCGTACGAACACGTCCCCCTGGCCAGTCGTGCCATCCATCTGCAGGTCAGGCTCTGGGTCTTTGAGACGCGTCTGAAGCAGTTGCACGAAGTCCTGACGGTCCTCAAGCGCAATCAACTGGATAAAGTAATTCTGGTATTCAGGTGCATTCAGCCGCTTGACCATGGCCTGATGCATCTGCCCCAGCGTGAGGAAGTGATGCAAGGCCTGCGACGGGTCGCTGGGAAGATAGAGGACCCAGCCACTTGCCTCGCCAGCTGCGTCACGCAACGCGATCACCAGGGCATCTGCCACAGGCTTGCCGAGCATGGTCAACAACCCTGGGTAACCTTGCAGGTGCAGGCCCTCACTGTGCTTGGCATCCGCCACCTCGGCCAGCGCCTCACACACCTGCTCGTTCACTTCACCCTGAATCACTGCCAGCTCAGCAGCTAGCCGGAGCCCCGCACGCTTTTCCGCGACAAGCAGCTTGCACGTTGGAGCGTTGAAGGTTTGATCAATCAGGGTTTGATACAACCTGCCAGTGTCCAGATCCCTGCACGCTTTGACAAAGACATCGTCGACGCGATAGAGCACCTTGCGCCCGCCGTTGACGACAAACTCACCGCGTAGCGGCGTGGCGCCGCTGGGAAAGTTCTGCATGAGACGCAGCAGCGCGGATTGGCGCACCTCGATCGTCCCCAGGGAAAAACCGAGAAAGCCGTCGCTAACCAACCCGCCCTCGGGTTCAAGCCATTCAAGCTCGTTCAGTTTGCTGCCTGCGGGCAGGCGACCCTTGAGCAACGTGCCAAGCTTGTCCAAGGCGAAGATTTGCAGCGGGACAAGCCCTCGGGTGGCTGCGCGAACGCTGTCCTGCCCGGCCTTGTGTTCCTTGAACAGGTTGCGCAGGCGTTTGATTTGTTGCGGGGTCGCTGCACGTAACCATTCGGGCAGCAGCTTGCCGATGAAGGCATCGGTCGCGCTGGCGCGCGTTGGGGTCTGGGCAGCAGGGATTTCGGTGGGGTTGGCCATGATTGGGGGCGATCTTTGTTGACATGGGGAACACCCACTCTGTCAGCTGATACGCGCCGTCATCAGGGGGAACCTCAGCCATCGGCCCCAGGGTCTGCATGAAACGCCTCGAGAGGAGGGGCAGGCGAGGCAGTTTTCAGCGCAGCTTCGTCGAGTATCAAGGCTTTTCCTGTGCGGGCGCTTGTCGCCCCAGCACCAGGCTTCGGTAATGCCCCGGATTGCAACCGAACCACTTGCGAAAAGCCTTGTAGAACGAACTACTGTCGGCAAAGCCTAACCGCTCGGCGATCTCGCCAAGGCCCACTGCGGGGTCGGACAACCAGGCAATGGCCTGCTCGCGGCGTACGCTGTCCTTGAGCCCTTGGTAGGTTTGCCCCTCCTCCACCAGGCGCCGGCGCAAGGTTGAAAGAGAGATGCACAACCCGCCAGCCACGGCTTCGGCATCCGGCAAGCCGGCCGGGTCCATGCGCCGCAACTGATCACGGATGCGCCGCGCGAGGCTAGCGGGGTCACGGTATTTCACCAGGATATTATCCGGCGCACCGGCGAGAAACCGCTGCAACTCCTCTTCGCTGCGCTTTAGCGGCAGTTCCAGGCAATCAGCCGCGATGATCATGCGCGTACGCGGGCGCTCAAAGCAAAGGTTTTCCGAAAACATCACACGATAGTCGTCACAGAACGGCGGCTCGGCACAGCGCAGGTCAATAGCCAGGATAGGGATGCGCCGTCCGGCCAGCCAGCAGGCCACCCCATGCACGATCATCCAGAACGTGAAATAGGTGAATGCGCGGCGCGGTTCGTCACGCGGTTCGTTGATGACGATCTCAGCCAGGCCTTCCTGGCGCACCAGGCTGGGCTGCATGTCTTCGAGCATCAGCGACAGGAACGCCAGCACGGTTTCCAGGCCGGCGCCCAAGGTCGGCTGACCCATGCTGGCACGGCACATGAACGCCAGGCTGCCGCTGCGCAGGCCGCGCGGATCCATCGCGAAGAACTCGTCGTTGCAGCGCCGTGCCAGCAAGCGCCACAGCCGAGCATAGGACTCGGCACTGACCCGCGCCTCTGGCAGGTGCAATTGCTCG
The DNA here is from genome assembly GCF_029873175.1 of Pseudomonas sp. BN505. Taxonomy (NCBI): domain Bacteria; kingdom Pseudomonadati; phylum Pseudomonadota; class Gammaproteobacteria; order Pseudomonadales; family Pseudomonadaceae; genus Pseudomonas; species Pseudomonas sp. BN505. Next base: position 243,467 of record NZ_SSOI01000027.1, on the reverse strand, counting down.
ACGGCAATGCCTGCCCGGGCCAGCAAGCCGCTATCAGGCTTACCGGCGGGGCAGGTCTGCAACAGCGCTTCGCGCACCAGTTGCATCGAAATCGTATCTTTGTCGCTCATCGACGGTCCTGTCGGCTGGTTGCCGGCCATCTTAGGCTGCCACGCTGAAAACAGCCATCACAGCCCCGCCGCCAGCCCCAGGAATGCCTGGATAAGGCGCAATTCTCGACGACGCTCCAGACAACCAATCAAGTGTTGGTTGATCAGGCCCTCGCCAGATAAGGGTCGTGCGACCACCCGTGGGTCATTGGCCACTTCAGTGGATGAAACAACGCCAATACCCAACTCCGAGGCCACCGCCTCGGTCACCGCCTCACGGCTGTCCAGCTCCAGCAATACCCGCGGTTGCACACCCGCCTTGGTGCAGGCCTTGTCGAAGGTACGCCGGGTGGTGGAGCTGGGTTCGCGCAGCACCATGATCTGCTGGTGCAGCTTGGCCAACGGCAAGTCTTCCTCATCGCTCGCCCAGGCATGCCCCGCCGGCAACAAGGCACACAGGCGAGACTTACAAAGACTTTGCAAATGCAGCCCCTTGCGCGGCTCGATCTCGGTCAGCACAGCCACGTCGGCATGCTCGCTGAGCAACGCAGCCAGGGTTTCCTGGGCATTGCCCAGGCGCAGGTTGACGGTGATGCCCGGGTAGCGCTCGCGCAACAGCGCCAGCATCGGCATCACCCGGTGCGGGCCATCGGCTGCCACCTCCAGGCGCCCGGTCAGCAACTGGCGATTGGCTTCGAGCATGGCCTGTGCTTCTTCGGCCAGGCCAAACATGGCGCGGGTGATGGCCGCCAGGCGGATGCCTTCTTCGGTCAACTCCACACGCCGTGCGGTGCGCCGCAGCAAGGTGATCTGGTAGTGCTCCTCCAGGGCCTTCACGTGCCCGGTCACCGCCGGCTGGCTGATGAACAGGCGCTCGGCAGCACGCGTAAAACTGCCCTCTCGGGCCACCGCGTCGAAGGCACGTAGCTGGAACAGGTTCATATTTATCGGCCTGACTTATAGCTGGGATAACAACAAACAATTTGATTGATGACAGCCCGAATTGCAACCTAGGCCCCGTAGTTTCACTCCACCGCTTGTGAGGAAAAACGGAATGAGCAACGCCCCTATCTTGCTGACCCCCGGTCCCCTGACCACATCAATCCGCACCCGCCAAGCCATGCTGGTGGACTGGGGCTCCTGGGACCGTGACTTCAACCAGCTGACTGCCAGCGTCTGCGAACAACTGCTGGCGATCATCGACGGCACCGCCAGCCACCACTGCGTGCCCCTGCAAGGCAGCGGCACCTTTGCCGTGGAAGCCGCCATCGGCACCCTGGTGCCACGCGACGGCAAGGTCCTGGTGCTGATCAATGGCGCTTATGGCCAGCGCCTGGCAAAGATCTGCAAAGTGCTGGGCCGCACCTACAGCACCTTCGAAACCGCCGAAGACCAGCCCACCACTGCCGCTGATGTCGACAGGCTGCTGGCAGCCGACCCGGCCGTGACCCACGTGGCACTCATCCACTGCGAAACCAGCACCGGCATCCTCAACCCGCTGCCCGAAATCGCCGAGGTGATCAAACGCCACGGCAAGCGCCTGATCATCGATGCCATGAGCTCGTTCGGCGCGCTGCCGATCGATGCCCGCGAAATCCCCTTCGAAGCGCTGATCGCCGCCTCCGGCAAGTGCCTGGAAGGCGTACCCGGCATGGGCTTCGTCTTCGCCGATAAAGCCGCCCTGGCTGCCGCCGAGGGCAATGCCCACTCGCTGGCCATGGACCTGTACGACCAGCACGCCTACATGGCCAAGACCGGCCAGTGGCGCTTTACCCCGCCCACCCATGTGGTCGCGGCCCTACACGAAGCACTGCAGCAATACAACGAAGAAGGCGGCCTGCCTGCGCGCCACCAACGCTATGCCGACAACTGCAAGACCCTGCTCGACGGCATGGCCGCCATCGGCCTGCGCAGCTTCCTGCCAGCCGACATCCAGGCGCCGATCATCGTCACCTTCCACGCACCAAACGATCCCCGCTACCAGTTCAAGGACTTCTACGAGCGGGTCAAGGCCAAGGGCTTCATCCTCTACCCGGGCAAGCTGACCCAGGTCGAAACCTTCCGCGTGGGCTGCATTGGCGTGGTCGGTGCCGATGGCATGCAGGCCGCCGTGAATGCCGTGGCCGAAGTGCTGCGGGAAATGGAAGTGCTGGACATCTGACCCTTTGCCCACCCGAATTCAGGAATTAGCGCACATGAACTACAGCAACCCCACCCAGCTGCAAGCCGCCATCCTCGACTGGGCCGGCACCGTGGTCGACTTCGGCTCTTTCGCCCCCACCCAGATCTTTGTCGAGGCCTTTGCCGAGTTCGACGTGCAAGTGTCCATCGAGGAAGCCCGTGGCCCGATGGGCATGGGCAAATGGGACCACATCCGCACCCTGTGCGACGTGCCGGAAATTGCCGAACGCTACCGCAAGGTGTTCGGCCGCACGCCGACCGACGACGACGTCACCGCCATCTACAACCGCTTCATGCCGCTGCAGATCGAGAAGATCGCCGTGCACTCGGCCCTGATCCCCGGTGCGCTGGACACCCTTACCGGGCTGCGCCAGGACGGCCTGAAGATCGGCTCGTGCTCGGGCTATCCGAAGGTAGTGATGGACAAGGTGGTGGAACTGGCGGCGCAGAACGGCTACGTGGCCGACCACGTGGTGGCCACCGACGAAACCCCTAACGGCCGACCATGGCCAGCCCAGGCCCTGGCCAACGTGATTGCACTGGGTATTGACGATGTGGCGGCCTGCGTGAAGGTCGACGACACCGTGCCGGGCATTCTCGAAGGCCGCCGTGCCGGCATGTGGACCGTGGCACTGGTGTGCTCGGGCAACGCGCTGGGGCTGACCTGGGAAGGCTTCCGGGCGCTGAGCGCCGAGAAGCTGGAAAGCGAGCGCACGCGCATCCACGCACTGTTTGCCAGCTCGCGTCCGCACTACCTGATCGACACCATCAACGAACTGCCTGAAGTGATCGCCGACATCAACCGGCGCCTGGCCAGAGGCGAGATGCCACAGGCCTTCTGAAGCCGTGCGCAAGGCCTGCAGGAGCCGCCTCGTGTCGTGATCGGGCTGCGCAGCAGCCCCAGCAATCCAGCCCTTTTGGCTGAATCCGAGGGGCCGCTCTGCGGCCCGATCGCGACACAAGGCCGCTCCTGCAAAGGACCGCGCCAGCCGGCCGAATCAAGCAGGCAATCTGGGTCGCTTTTCAGCCTGGATCTGTACATTGAGTTGCCGCTGCAAGTTCCCAAAAATGGGCCATCCCTGTCCTGAGATGCCCAGCCCCCAATGAGCACACACACCCGCACCAGCCGCCTTACCGTCCCGCAACTGGTAGCCATGAAAGGCCGGCAGAAGATCGTTTCGCTCACCGCCTACTCAAGCTCCATTGCCCGGGTGATCGACCCGCTGGTCGACTTCATCCTGGTCGGCGATTCCACGGCCATGGTCGGCTACGGCCGCCCGTCCACCCTGGGCATGCGCCTGGACGAGACCATCGCCCACACCCGCGCTGTGGTCGACAGCACCCGCCTGGCCTGCGTGGTCGCCGACATGCCGTTTGGCAGCTACCAGGAATCCCGCGAACAAGCCTTTCGCAACTGCGCCCAGGTATTGGCCCGCACCGGCTGCGATGCGCTCAAGCTGGAGGCCAACCAGGCGTTGGCGAGCACCGTCGAATTCCTGGTCGCACGGGGTATCCCGATCATGGCGCACATCGGCTTGATGCCGCAGTTCGTCAATGCCATGGGCGGCTACAAGGCTCAGGGGCTGACCCCAGGCAGCGCTGCAGCCCTGCGCGCCGATGCGCAGGCGAACCTGCATGCAGGTGCTTTCAGCCTGCTGCTCGAAGGCGTGGCGGAGCCCGTGGCCCACGCCATCACCCAGGCCAGCGATAAACCGACCATTGGCATTGGCGCCTCACCCGCCTGCGATGGCCAGGTGCTGGTCACCGAAGACCTGCTGGGGCTGGGGGGTGACCACGTGCCACGCTTCGTCAAGCAGTATGCCGACGTCGGCCAGGTGATCCGCGAGGCCTGCACCCGCTATGCAGACGAAGTGCGCGACGGGGCGTTCCCTGCCTTGCACCACTGCTACGGGGTTTGAGCTTCGGCCTGAATTCCCTCGACAAGGCATTGCAGCGCGAAGGCAATATTCTTGCTCCAGTCCACTGTGCAGCACAGCCGCAGGTGGCTGTGCCATAGGCCACACTGGCTGAACAGCTCCCCGGGGGCGATGACGATGCGCTGCGCCAGCAACCGCTCGAAGACCCGGCGCATATCCACCGGCCGGGTCGCCTGCAACCACAGGCTGGCCCCGCCTTGGGGCTCAGTGATGCGCAGGCATCCCTGGCCGTAGACGTCCAGTAGCGCCTTCAGCTGCTGCAGGCGTTGGCGCAGCATGGGCCGCAAGCGCTTGACATGCAGCTCGACCCGACGCGAGGTGAACAGCCTGGCGATGGCCTTTTGGCGAATCGGTGACAAGCGAAAAGCACGTTCGAGAAACAGCTGCTGCAACCGCTGGTTATGCTGCCGGCAAAGCAGGTAGCCAAAGGGCGCCTCTGCGCCGATCAGCTTGTCCAAGGTCGAAAACACCAGCAGCCGGTCAGGGTCGGCGAAGTCCCGGTAGCGCGGCGCTGACGCGTGGAAACACAACTCGCCGTAGCCATCGTTTTCAAACAGCCACACTGCGTGCTCGGTTAGCCAGCGGCAGATCTGCTGCTTGTCCGCCGCCGGCATCAGGCCACCTTGCGGCACGTTGGCCGCTGACGACAGCACTGCCAGGCGCACAGGCTGATCGCACAGCAGCCGGTGAAACTGCTGCAGGTCGAAACGCCCGTCATCACCCAATGGCACTTCGATGATGGTCATGCGTGCAGCCTGCAACTGCCTCAGCACCGCCCAGTTGCAGGGCGACTCCACCAGCGCCACCTGGCCCTCCAGGTCGAGGGCGCGTAATGACAATTCGAGGATGCTGCGCAGGTCCGCGCCGATGAATACCTGATCGGCGCTCCAGTAATGCTGCGCCGAGCGGGTGTAGCGGTCGGCCAGCACGCTGCGCAACTCAGGCTCACCGAACGGCTGGAACAACGGTGCCAGCAAGTGCGGGTATTGGCGCGCCAGTTCGCGCTCGATCATCATTAGCGGCTGTTGCAGCGACAGCAACATGGCCGGCGCATCACTGCCCAGGGCCAGCATACCCGGCTGACGGGCACTGGCGAACACAGTGTCGAGCAGGCTCGGTGAGTGATGGCCACGCATGGCGGGCGCGCGGGTTCGGCTGAAGTAGCCCTGCTTGGGTCGCGCATACACCCGCCCTTCGTCTTCCAGCAGCGCATAGGCGTACTTGGTACTGGATACCGAAACGCTCAGGCGCCGGGCCAGCTCGCGCAGCGACGGCAAGCGCTGCTCCACATCGCAGGGCGCTGCCTCGATCCTGTCGAGCAAGTAGCGGTAGACCGTCTGGTAGGTGTAGCTGGGCTTGTCGATCTGGCTGTTGTCCATGGAGGCGACTGTGACGGCATTGAACCCAACCCTGGCGCATTGGTAAACCCTTACTGTGGCAATTGCACCTGCGGCTTGGTCGCGGCAAAGATCGCCCAGCTGGACACGAACAGCGCCGCGATCAATGGCCCGATCACGAAGCCGTTGAGCCCGAATACTGCCAGCCCACCCAGCGTCGACACCAGAATCAGGTAGTCCGGCATGCGCGTATCCTTGCCCACCAGAATCGGCCGCAGCACGTTATCCACCAGGCCAATCACCAGCACCCCGAACGCGGTCAGGATAATGCCCGGCAGTATTGCCCCGGTCAGCAGGAAATACGCGGCCACCGGCGCCCAGACGATCCCCGCACCCACCGCCGGCAGCAGCGACAGGAACGCCATCAGCACCGCCCACACCAGTGCGCTGGGGATATCCAGCACCCAGAAAATGAACCCGCCCAGCGCCCCTTGGGTAATGGCCACCAATACGTTGCCTTTCACCGTCGCCCGCACCACACGGTTGAACTTCAGCTGCAAACGGCGTTTCTGGTGCTCGGGCAGCGGCACGGCCTGCCTCACCCGGCGAGCCACTTCCGGGCCGTCGCGCAAAAAGAAGAACAGCAGGTACATCATGATGCCAAAGCTGACCACGAACTCGAACGTGCCTTGACCAAAGCTGAATGCCTGGCTGGCCAATACCTGGCTACCTTGGGTTGCCCACTTGGTGATCTTGTCACGCAACCCGTCAAGGTTGCCAATGCCCATGTTGTCCAGGCCATGCTGGGCGAATGCCGGGAGCAGGTCCTTGCCGTGCTCGACGTAACCGGCGATGTCCAGTTGCCCGCTTTCGATGCGCTGGTACAGCGTGGCGCCCTCCTGGACCAACAGCGCGCTGGTGATGATCACCGGCAGGATCGCCACCAGCAGGCACACCAGCGTGGTCGTGGCCGCGGCCAGGTTGCGTCGCCGCCCGAAGCGGATCAGCAGGTGGCGCTGCAGCGGGGCGAACAGGATGCCGAGGATCACCGCCCAGAAGATTGCGCCATAGTACGGCAACAGGATCCAGAAGAAGGCAATGGTCACCAGCGCCAGGAGTACTGCCAGGGCTTTGTTCTGTAGCGCGGTTTCGTTCATTGCAGTTCCTCTGATGACTTGTGAGAGATTAGTGCATGGCACTCGGGCAAAAGTGCCGCGCTCACTTGACGCAAATCAATACGCGCCTTGTCCATCGCCCCTAGCATCCCGGCCTTTTTGCCCCGGTGCGCACATGAACCCTACCGCCAAGCCCGAACTGCTCGCCCCCGCCGGCACCCTCAAGACCATGCGCTACGCCTTTGCCTATGGCGCCGACGCAGTCTACGCCGGCCAGCCGCGCTACAGCTTGCGGGTGCGCAACAACGAATTCGACCACGCCAACCTGGCGCTGGGTATCCAGGAGGCGCATGCCCTGGGCAAGCGCTTCTACGTAGTGGTCAACATCGCCCCGCACAACGCCAAGCTCAAGACATTTCTGAAGGACCTGGCACCGGTCATCGACATGGCGCCGGACGCGCTGATCATGTCCGACCCCGGCCTGATCATGCTGGTGCGCCAGCACTTCCCGCAGATGCCGGTGCACTTGTCGGTGCAGGCCAACACCGTCAACTGGGCGAGTGTGCAGTTCTGGCAGCAAATGGGCCTGAGCCGGGTGATCCTGTCACGCGAGCTGTCCCTGGAAGAGATCGAGGAAATCCGCCAGCAGGTCCCGGGCATGGAGCTGGAGGTGTTCGTCCACGGCGCGCTGTGCATGGCCTATTCCGGCCGTTGCCTGCTGTCGGGCTACCTCAACAAGCGTGACGCCAACCAGGGCACCTGCACCAACGCCTGCCGCTGGAAGTACGACGCCACGCCGGCCACCGAGAACGCCACCGGCGACATCGTGCGCGAAGTGCAGCCCACCCTTGGCCTGGGCGCCCCTACCGAGCAGGTTTTCCTGCTGCAGGAAAGCAACCGCCCCGGCACCGAAATGCCGGCGTTCGAAGATGAACACGGTACCTACATCATGAACGCCAAGGACCTGCGCGCCATCCAGCACGTCGAGCGCCTGGCCGGCATGGGCGTGCATTCGCTGAAGATCGAAGGCCGCACCAAGTCGCACTTCTACTGTGCCCGTGCCGTACAGTCGTACCGCCAGGCGATCGACGACGCCGTGGCCGGGCGGCCGTTTGACCGCGCCTTGATGGGCAACCTCGAATCCCTCGCGCAACGCGGCTACACCGAAGGGTTCCTGCGCCGCCACGTGCACGATGAATACCAGAACTACCAACGCGGCAACTCGGTCTCGGAGCGCCAGCAGTTCGTCGGTGAACTGACCGGCGTGCGTGTCGAAGGCCTGGCCGAGGTCAAGGTGAAGAACCGCTTTGCCGTAGGTGACCACCTGGAGCTGATGACCCCGCGTGGCAATTACCACTTCGACCTGCACCGCCTGTGCAACCGCCAACAGCAGGCCATCGACGTGGCACCAGGCGACGGCCATGTGGTGTACCTGCCCATTCCGGAGCAGGTCGCACTTGACTACGCCCTGCTGATGCGCGACCTGCGCGCCGACGAGGTGGCAAGCTGACAATGCTGTAATGTGCGCCTCAGCTGCCTGACAGGCGCCTGCAGCGAACATCGTGGCTCCCCCGCATGAGGCCACGCCATGTTGCGCACCCCCACCCGCCGTACCTTCGTCAAAGGCCTGGGCGCCGCCACCACACTGGCGGGCCTGGGGCTGTGGCGCCCGCTGGCCCAGGCCGCCGAAGGCCAGGACCTGGCCGGCCAGCACTTCGAGCTGTTCATCGGCCAGACCCCGGTCAACATCACCGGCCGCCCGCGCACCGCACTGACCATCAACAACAGCCTGCCCGGCCCGCTGCTGCGGTGGCGCGAAGGCGACACCGTGACCCTGCGCGTGCGTAACCGGCTGGCACAGGACACCTCGATCCACTGGCACGGCATCATCCTGCCCGCCAACATGGACGGCGTACCTGGCCTGAGCTTCGCCGGCATTGAACCCGGCGGGGACTACCTGTACCGGTTCACCTTGCGCCAAAGTGGAACTTACTGGTACCACAGCCATTCGGGGCTGCAGGAACAGGCCGGGGTATACGGGGCCATCGTGATCGAGCCGCGCGAGCCCGAACCGCACCACTACCAGCGCGACCACGTGCTGCTGTTCAGCGACTGGTCGGACCAGGCGCCGGAACAGCTGATGGCCACCCTGAAGAAACAGTCCGACGCGTACAACTATCACAAGCGCACGGTCGGCGATTTCATCGATGACGTGGCCGACAACGGCTGGAGCCCCACCGTCGCCGAGCGCACGGCATGGGCGCGCATGCGCATGAGCCCTACCGACCTCGCCGATATCAGCGCCGCCACCTACACCTACCTGCTCAACGGCCAGCCGCCGGACGGCAACTTCACCTGCCTGTGCCAACCGGGCGAAACCGTGCGCCTGCGGCTGATAAACGCCTCGGCCATGACCTATTTCGATTTCCGTATCCCCGGGCTGAAGCTGACGGTGATCGCCGCCGACGGCTTGCCGGTGAAGCCGGTGAGCGTGGATGAGCTGCGCATTGCCGTGGCCGAAACCTATGACGTGCTGGTGACCGTGGGCGACCAACCTACCTACACCCTGTTCGCCCAGAGCATGGACCGTACCGGCTTCGCCCGCGGCACCCTGGCCCGCGGCACCCTGGCCCGCGCCACCGGGCTGCAGGCCCCCGTGCCTACCCCCGACCCGCGCCCGGTGCTGAGCATGGACGACATGGGCCACGGCGGCATGGGCGCCATGGCGGGCATGGATCACAGCAACATGGCCGGCATGGACCACACGGCCATGTCAGCGATGCAACAACACCCGGCCAGTGAAACCGGCAACCCGTTGGTGGACATGCAGACCATGGCCCCGCGCGCCAACCTGGCCGACCCTGGCATAGGCCTGCGCAACAATGGCCGCCGCGTGCTGACCTACGCCGACCTGCGCAGCCCCTACCCGGACCCGGACGGCCGCACGCCATCGCGCGACATCGAGCTGCACCTGACCGGCCACATGGAGCGCTTCGCCTGGTCGTTCGACGGCGTCAAGTTCAGCGATGCCGAGCCGTTGCGTTTGGCCTACGGCGAGCGGGTGCGCATCACCCTGGTCAACGACACCATGATGACCCACCCCATCCACCTGCACGGCATGTGGAGCGACCTGGAAGACGAGCACGGCCAGTTTCTGGTGCGCAAACACACCGTCGACATCCCGCCCGGCAGCCGACGTTCCTACCGGGTGACTGCCGACGCCCTTGGCCGCTGGGCCTACCACTGCCACCTGCTCTACCACATGGAGACCGGCATGTTCCGCGAGGTACGCGTCGATGAATGACACCCGCAACCGCAGCGTCGTGGCCGGCGTGGCCCTGCTGACCCTGTTCGCCAGCGAACGTGCGCTGGCCGCTGGCATGGCGCACATGAACCATGGCCAGATGAACCATGAAAGCATGGGCCACGGCCCGGCCACGCCCAGCCCGCCGCGCACGCCCCTGTCTGCAATCACCGACGCCGACCGCCGCGCCGCCTTCCCGCCACTGCCTGGGCACCAGGTACACGACCGGGCGCTGAACTGGGCGGTGATCGTCGACAAGCTCGAATACCAGAACTTCGAGAGCAGCAGTGCCCTGAACTGGAACGCCACGGCCTGGGTCGGCGGCGATATCGACCGCCTGTGGCTGCGCACGGAAGGCGAACGCGAGCAAGGCAAGACACACAAGGCCGAAGTGCAGGCGCTGTGGGGCCATGCCGTGAGCCCGTGGTGGGAGCTGGTGGCCGGCGTGCGCCAGGACTTCAAGCCCGCCAGCGGCCAGACCTGGGCCGGCTTCGGCATTCAAGGCACGCCGCTGTATGGCCTGGAGCTGCAAGCCACCGCCTACGCCGGCGAGCGGCAACAGACCGCGCTGCGCCTGGAAGCCGCTTACGCTATGCTGCTGACCAACCGCTGGATACTGGAACCGAACCTGGAAGCCAACCTCTACGGCCGCAACGACGCCAGGCGCGAGCAGGGCGCCGGGCTGGCCGACAGCGAGGTGGGCCTGCGGCTGCGCTACGAGATCACGCGCGGTTTCGCGCCCTACATCGGGGTCAGTTTCAATCGCCTGCACGGCACGCGTGCCGACCAGGCGCGCGAAGACGGCGAAGACCTGGGCCAGACCCGCCTGGTTGCCGGTATCCGCCTGCGTTTCTAAAGGAGTGCCTCACCATGCTGCGCAAACACCTGCTGCCCCTGGGCCTGCTGGCCATCACCGGTCTGGCCCAGGCCGCCGAGACCATCGACGTCTACCGCGACCCCAACTGCGGCTGCTGCAAGGCCTGGATCAGCCACCTGCGTGACAACGGTTTCACCGTCAACGACCACGTCGAGCCGAACATGAGCGCGGTCAAGCAGCGCCTGGGCGTGGCGCCGCGCCTGGCGTCGTGCCACACCGGGGTGATCGACGGCAAGTTCGTCGAAGGCCATGTGCCGGCCGAGCAGGTGCGCATGCTGGCAAAGCGTAGCGACCTCAAGGGCCTGGCCGTACCGGGCATGCCCATGGGCTCGCCCGGCATGGAAATGGGTGACCACAAGGATGCCTACCAGGTCATCGGCGTAACCCAGGATGGCCAGGACACCGTTGTAGCCAACTACTGATGCTCAGCTTGTGGGCGCTGTTTCTCAGCGCCTTCGGCGCCGCCACCCTGCTGCCGCTGCAATCGGAGGCCGTGCTGGTCGGCCTGTTGCTCCGCCAGCCCGAGGCCTGGGCAACCCTGCTGCTGGTGGCCACCCTGGGCAATGTGCTGGGGTCGGTCGTCAATTGGCTGCTGGGCCGCGCCGTCGAGCACCTGCGCGACAAACGCTGGTTCCCGTTCAGCGCTGCCCAACTGCAGCGCGCGCAGCGGCGTTACCAGCGCTGGGGGCAGTGGTCGTTGCTGCTCAGCTGGATGCCGGTGATCGGCGACCCGCTGACGTTGATCGCCGGGATCATGCGGGAACCCTTCTGGCGCTTCCTGCTGCTGGTGACCCTGGCCAAGGCTGGCCGTTATGCGGTGCTGGCGATGATTACCCTGGGCTGGTTTCACGCCTGGTAACACCTTTCACGTTCCCGGCGCGCGCCTGGCTGCTAAAGTCGCCCTCTCCTATATGGCCCTACACGGAGTGCCCCATGCTGCGCGCAACCGCCCTTGCCCTGGCCTGCCTTGCCGGCAGCCCGGCCATCGCCGCCGAAACGCCTACCTACGGCCCCCAGCTCGAAGGCTTCAGCTACCCCCACCCGCTCAAGCACTTTGACTTCAAGTCCCAGGGCCAGTCCCTGCAGATGGGCTACATGGACGTCCCCGCACAAGGCCAGGCCAACGGCCACAGCGTGGTGCTGATGCACGGCAAGAACTTCTGCGCCGCCACCTGGGAAACCACCATCGACGCGCTGAGCAAGGCCGGTTACCGGGTCATCGCCCCCGACCAGGTCGGCTTCTGCACTTCCAGCAAGCCCGCGCATTACCAGTACAGCTTCCAGCAGTTGGCCGACAACACCCATGCCTTGCTCGAACAGCTGGGTATCAGGCAAACCATCGTGCTCGGGCATTCCACGGGCGGCATGCTCGCCACCCGCTATGCGCTGATGTACCCGCAGCAGGTGGAACGCCTGGCCATGGTCAACCCGATTGGCCTGGAAGACTGGAAAGCCCTGGGCGTGCCCTACCGTACGGTGGACCAGTGGTATGCGCGCGAGCTCAAGCTGGATGCCGAGGGCGTGCGCGAGTATGAGCGCAAGACTTACTACGCCGGGCGCTGGAAGCCGGAGTACGAGCGCTGGGTACAGATGCTGGCGGGCCTGAACATGGGGCCGGGGCATGAAGCGGTGGCGTGGAACTCGGCGCTGATCTACGACATGATCTTCACTCAGCCGGTGTACCACGAGTTCAAGGACTTGCAGATGCCGACCTTGCTGCTGATCGGCGACAAGGACACCACGGCCATTGGCAGCGATATCGCACCGCCGGAAGTGAAGGCGAAGCTGGGCAAGTATGCCGTGCTGGGGCCACAGGTGGCCAAGCTGATCCCCAAAGGTGAACTGATCACTTTCGAAGGCATGGGGCATGCGCCGCAGATCGAAGAACCCGTGCGGTTCAACCGTACCCTGGTCGAGTGGCTGGCCAAGTGAAACGGGGGCCGCTTTGCGGCCCCCGGCACTCATCAACAGAACCGCTGTAGTTGCATCTCCCGCAACCGGCTCAAGGTTCGCTGGTACGGGAATGCCAGATACCCCTGCGTATACAGCTCTTGCAGCGGCACCTCGGCCTCGAGGTACAGTGCCACACGGCGGTCGTAGCACTCATCGACCAGGGCGATGAAGCGGCGTACCGCATCGTCCTTGGGCGACAGCGCCGGCAGCTCACGGTCGCCTGCAACCACCCGTGCCGCACCATCTTCAGTGCCACGCGCAATGCGACCGGCCTGCTGCTTACCGCCCAGCGCCGGAATACCCGACACCAGGATGGCCGGAAAACGGTCGCAAAGTGCCATGAATTCCATGGCCGCCAGCGGTTGTTCGCACAGGTCGGTGAAGCGGCACCAGATAGCCTGCTCGCTGCGCCGCACGACCCGCACCTGCCTGGAGCCGATAACCAAGGGCTGATCAGTACCCGTGTGATCCGGGCTGAGCTGGCAGAACACCTCGCCCAGCGGGCTGGCCTGCCCTGTCGCTGCCACCCAGTAGCGCTGCCGCTCTGCACCGGGGTGCAGGCGGTGGTCCTGCTCGCCCGCCACGGGCAGTACCTGCATGTGCCGCTCAATGGCGGCGATGGCCGGCAGGAACCGCTCGCGGTTGAAACCGTCGCGGTAGAGATGGTCGGGTGGCTGGTTGGAGGTGGCGACGATCACCACGCCCTGGTCGAACAGTACCTGGAACAAGCGGCCGAGGATGATCGCGTCGCCAATGTCGTTGACGAACAGTTCGTCGAAGCACAACACGCGGATCTGCCCGGCCAGCTCCCGGGCCAACGCCAGCAGCGGGTCGGCGGTACCATTGAGCTGGAATAGGCGCTGGTGGACCCAGGCCATGAAGTGATGAAAATGCTGGCGCCGGCTGGACACGCACAAGCAGCGGTGGAACTGGTCCATTAGCCAAGTCTTGCCCCGGCCGACCGGGCCCCAGAGGTAGATACCCTGGGTGGGGCAGCCCTGCTCGACAGCCACGAAGCAGGCCTGCAAGGCCTCGACGGCGCGGGCCTGGGCAGGGTCGTCAGCGTAGCCCTGAGTGCTCAGGGCTTGCTGGTAAAGGGATTGGGGAGTGATGGCCATGGCCGCATTCTACACAGGTCCCTGTAGGAGCGGCCTTGTGCCGCGATGGGCCGCGCAGCGGCCCCAGGACTTCGGCATTGCAGCATAGATTATTGGGGCCGCTCTGCGGCCCATCGCGGCACAAGGCCGCTCCTACAGGGACCGCGTCAGTCGGCCAGGCCTACCTTCAGCAATGCGCCGTCCTTGTCATCGGTCAGCACATAGATGTAGCCATCCGGCCCAACCCGCACATCGCGGATACGCGCCTTCAAGTCACCGAGCAAACGCTCCTCATGCACCACCTTGTCGCCCTTCAGCTGCAAACGGATCAGCTCCTGTGTCGCCAGTGCACCAATGAACAGGTTGTGGTCCCAGGCCTTGAATGTCGGGCTGTCGTAGAACGCCATGCCGCTGATACCCGGTGACTTCTCCCACACATGGAGTGGGTCGACCATGCCGTCCACATGCTTGCCCTTGGCCTCGGGGATCGGCAGCAGCGAGTAGTTGATGCCATGGGTCGCAATCGGCCAGCCATAGTTCTTGCCGGGCTCGGGGATGTTGATTTCGTCGCCACCGCGCGGGCCGTGCTCGTGGGTCCACAGCTTGCCTGTCCAGGGGTTGAGCGCGGCACCTTGTTGGTTGCGGTGGCCGAACGACCAGATCTCCGGCCGCACGTTGTCCTTGCCGACGAAGGGGTTGTCCTTGGGCACTTCGCCATCCGGCAAAATGCGCACGATCTTGCCTTGCAGCTTGTCCAGGTCCTGGGCAGTGGGGCGCTGGTTATTCTCGCCCAACGCGATGAACAGATAGCCGTCGCGGTCGAACACCAGGCGCGAGCCGAAGTGGTTGCCCACCGACAGCTTGGGCTGCTGGCGGAAGATCACGCTGAAGTTATCCAGCCGCGCGCGGTCTTCGGACAGCTGGCCACGACCGACGGCGGTACCGGCCTTGCCGTCACTGCCCTCCTCGGCGTAGGACAGGTACACGGTACGGTCCTTGTCGAACTCCGGCGACAGCACCACATCCAGCAGGCCGCCCTGGCCCTCGGCCCACACCTTGGGCACGCCGCTGATCGGCGGGCCGACCTTGCCTTCAGCGTTGACCACCCGCAGGTTGCCAGCGCGCTCGGTTACCAGCATGTCCTTGCCGCCCGGCAGAAATGCCAGCGCCCAAGGGTTGCGCAGGCCGTCGGCCAGGGTGCTGACGGTCAACGTGCCTTCTTCGCTGCGAAACTGTTGCTCTGCCGCCGCCTGTGCCAGCAGGGGCATGAGTGCAGCGGCAGTCAGGGTAGCTAGCCAGGTTGCTCTGGGCATGCAGGATTCCTTCCGTATGGGCTCACGGCGCACGCGTGCTGTCGCGGGGCGGCCGGCTTGGTTCCAGGTTTGGGGTTTGTTGCTGCCGACGCAGGTTGTCGCCGTTGCCAATGCCTCGGTTGTCCAGGCTGGGCGTGCGCTGGTACGGGTCGGTGGACGGGCCGCGCACGGGAGGTGTGGCCGGCATACTGCCCTGGCGGCTGTTGGGGTTGGCGCGCTGGATCGGGCTGTTGTAGGGGTTGTTGTTGCCGGCCGCAAGCTGCAAAGGCTGCTGCGGGGCCGCGTGCGCGGGCAGGCACAAAGCCAGGCCGAGGGCCAGGATAGGCAATGTCGGGGTCATGCTTCACCTCCTGTACGAAAATGCCGCGCCTGGTGGATTTGATAGCCTAAGGCGCGAGGGGTTCGAGACAAAAGTGTGAATTTGGGCGGAGATGATTCCTGATGTTTCAGTATGTGCTCGCGGGGCTGCTTTGCTGTCCATTGCGACGCAAGGCCCTGCAGGAGCAGCCTTGTGCTGCGAATGGGCCGCAAAGCGGCCCCGGATCACTGGCCCTTGTCTACCTTGTGCCGCGCCGCATACAGGCACAACATCTCCATCGCCAAAGTCGCCCCCGCCAGCGCAGTGATATCGGCGTGGTCATAAGCCGGCGCCACCTCCACCAGGTCCATGCCCACCAGGTTGATACCGCGCAGCCCGCCCAGAATCTCCAGCGCCTGCACCGTGCTCAACCCACCACACACCGGCGTACCGGTGCCAGGCGCATAGGCCGGGTCGAGGCAGTCGATGTCGAAGGTCAGGTACACCGGCCGGTCACCTACACGCTGGCGAATTGCCGCAATCACCGCCTCGGTGCCCTGACGGTGCACCAGGCGGGCGTCGAGGATGGCGAAGCCCTGGCTGTCGTCATTGGTGGTGCGCAGGCCGATCTGCACCGAACAGGCAGGGTCAACCAGGCCCTCACGGGCGGCATGCCAGAACATGGTGCCATGGTCGATACGCTTGCCCTCCTCGTCCGGCCAGGTGTCGCTGTGGGCATCGAAGTGGATCAGCGCCAGCGGGCCATGGCGGCGGGCGTGGGCCTTGAGTAGCGGGTAGCTGATGAAGTGGTCGCCACCGAGGGTAAGCATGGCGCAGCCCGCTTCCAGAATATGGGTGGCATGGGCCTCGATGCTGTCCGGCACCGACTGCGGTGTGCCACTGTCGAAGGCGCAGTCGCCATAGTCGATCACGGCCAGGTGGTCGAACGGGTCGAACGCCCACGGCCAGTGCCGGGCCCAGGCCTGCTGCACCGAGGCGGCGCGGATCGCCCGCGGACCGAAACGCGCACCTGGGCGGTTGCTGGTGGCAGTGTCGAACGGCACTCCGCTGACCACCACATCCACACCACGCAAATCGCGGCTGTAGCGTCGGCGGGAGAAACTGGTAATGCCGGCGTAGGTACTTTCTGCGGCAGTGCCATACAGGCTGTCGCGGGTCATCGCCTGGTCGTTGCTTGCGGCTTGCTCCACGGTCGGGCTCCTTGGTTGTTATCAGTCACTGGCGGCTGCGGAAGGCCGTCCATAGGCGGTTGCGCTGGCGCAGGTCGGCCAGGGCCATGCTGCGGTCGGCGAACAGGCGCTGGCGCACTTCGGCAGGCGGGTAGATGTCCGGGTCATTGCGCACCGCCTCGTCCACCAACGGCGTGGCAGCCTGGTTGGCGTTGGCAAAGAACAGTGTGTTGGTCAGCGCAGCGACCGACTCGGGCTTGAGCATGAATGCGATAAACGCCCGCGCGGCCTCGGGGTGCGGCGCGTCCTTGGGGATGACCAGGTTGTCCTGCCACACCAGCGTGCCTTCACGCGGAATGCGGTAGATCAGCTCGAACGGCTTGCCGGCGCGGCGGGCCTGGTCGGCCGCCATCGCGGCATCGCCGTTGTAGGTCAGCGCCAGGCACACGCTACCGTTGGCCAGGTCGCTGATCTGCCGGCCATTGGCGACGTAGCTGATCGAGGGTTGCAGCTGGCTCAGCAGCTGCTGCGCGGCGGCCAAGTCATCCTTGTCCTGGCTGTAAGGGTCCTTGCCGAGGTAGTTCAGGGCCACGCCAATCACTTCCTGCGGCGAATCGGGCATGGCGATGCCACAGTCCTTCAACCGGCTGGCGTATTCGGGCTTGAACAGCAGGTCGAGGCTGTCCAGCGGCACGTCGCCCAGGCGCTGGCGCACCGCCTCCACATTCACCCCAAGGCCCAGCGTACCCCAGGTGTACGGCACGGCATGGCGGTTGCCGGGGTCGGCCTCGGCGAGCTTGGCCAGCAGGTCCTTGTCGAGGTTGCTGTAGCCGGGCATGGCCTGGGGGTCGAGCGCTTGCAGGGCATTGGCCTTCAGCGCCCGGGCCAGCACGGTCGAGGATGGCACCACCACATCGTAACCACTGCCACCGGTGAGTAACTTGGTCTCCAGCACTTCGGTGGTGTCAAAGGTGTCATACCGCACCTTGTAGCCGGTTTCCTGTTCGAAACGCTGGAGGGTTTGCGGGGCGACGTAGTCGGCCCAGCTGTAGAGGTTGACGACCTTTTCTTCGGCCTGCAGCGGCAGGGCCAGAACCAGGGACAAAAGGCACAACGATCGACGCATGACGGACACCTCGGCAAATGGGTGGATGCCGCGAGCATGCCAGCCGGGTTACATTGCAGGAATGGCAAGTTTGCAAAGCTGACATTCATCAGGAGCAATGTAATGCTCGGACAAGTGCACGATCCCGACCTGCACCTGCTGCGGCTGTTCGTCACTGTAGTCGAGGCCGGGGGCTTCAGCGCCGCGCAAGGCGTGCTGGGCCTGAGCCAGCCCACCATCAGCCAGCGCATGGCGCAGCTGGAAACACGCCTTGGCTACCGCCTGTGCAGCCGAGGCAAGGGTGGCTTTCATCTGACGGAGAAAGGCGCGTTGCTGTTGGATGCAGCGCGCGGGCTGTTGCTGAACATCGAGCAGTTTCGCCAGCAGGCCACCGGCGTTGCCGGGCGGTTGCTGGGGACCGTGCGCATCGGCATGGCAGAAAACCAGGACAAAACCGTGAGCCTGAAACTGGCGGCGGCCATCGCCGCATTCCGCACACGAGAGGAATCAGTGCAGCTGGAGCTGATCAGTGCACCGCCGGCGGAGCTGGAGCGGTTGTTGCTGGAGCAGCGGCTGGATTACGCCATCAGCTACTTCTCCGGCAACCAGGCGGCCTTTGATTACCAGCCATTGTTTGAGGAACCGCAACGGCTGTATTGCGGCAAGGGGCATGTGCTGTTCGGCGAATCGGGTGTTGAGCTTGAGCGGTTGCTGGAGATGGACCAGGTGCGCCATCCATACCGGTTTCTCAAAGGCGGTGAGCCGTTCCAGAGCAGGCACAGCATGGCTGTGGCGGAGCAGATCGAGAGCGTGCTGACGTTCATTCTGTCAGGGCGGCATATTGGCTACCTGCCCTGCCATTGCGCCCACGCCTGGGAGGCGGAGGGGTTGTTGTGGGCGCTGAACCCAGGGCTGGATTTTGTGGTGCCTTTTACCCTGGCCAGGCATCGGGCGCAGGTGACGGGTGAAGCGCAACAGGCGTTTGCCGAGGATTTGCTCGCAGCGTTCGCCTGATGCGCTCCTACAAGGGCCGGGCACGCCTTGGAGAAGGGTTAGTAAGCCATGCTCCAGGTCAGGGTGTAGGTACGCCCGCGCCCTTGGTAGTCATACAGGTACGCCGGGCCGTAGGTCGGCGAATAGAACAGCGTCGCGCGTTGGCCCCAGACCGTGCTGTACTGCTTGTCCAGCAGGTTCTGGATGCCGGCACTGAAGGTGCCGAAGCCGGTGTCCTGGCTACCCAGCAGGTCGAAGGTGGTGTAACCGTCGATCTCGTGGTCGGCATCGTCCTTCAGGCTGAACGCATGGTTGGCTTGCAGCCGCGCACTGCGGCCATCGCCCTTCCAGCCAACAAATGCCGTGGCCTTGGACAAGGATGCATAGCGGGCATCACGCTTGTTCCAGCCGCCGTCGGCAGCCTCTTCCTCGGAGCGGGTCAGGTGCAGGGTACCGCCCGCTTCCCAGCCCGTCTGGAAGTGCCGGGTCAGCGCACCTTCAAAGCCGAAATCGCGGCTCTTCTGCTCTTCCACGTTGATCGTCAGCGTTTGCGAATCGACGTTGATGATCTTGTCCGACCAGATGTAGTACAGCGCCGCCTGGGCATCCCAGTCCAGGTCGGCATAGCGCCAGCCCAGTTCCACCTGGCGGCTCTTGATGCCGGCCAGCGGGTTGTCGGCCACGCTCAGGCCCGGCTTGCCGTAATACTTGGCAGGGTCTGGCAGGTCGAAACCTTCGCCATAGTTGCTCCATACCTGGTGGCCGTTCTTGAAGTCGTAGATGGCGCCTACGTTGAACAGGTTGACCTGGTAATCGTTGCTGCCACCCGGCACGCCCTTGAAGTCGCTGACGTCGACGTCCATCTGCTGGCGACGGGCACCGCCGGAGAACGTCAGGTTGTCGGTGGCATGCCAGTCCAGCTGGGCGTACACCGACACACCATCGACCCGGTAGCTGGGGTAGCGCGCGGCATCGCTGTCCTTTTCCATCTCCAGGCCGCCCGACTCGGACGAGGTCAGGGCGTTGAAGGTGGTCTGCTCGGCATTGAAGCGCTCGCGATCCAGGTCGAGGCCATAGGTGAGCTTCAACGTGTCCCACTGTTTGGCGAACAGGCCCTTGAGGCTGGTGACCTCGAAGTTCTGCTGCGAGGCAGCAAAGTACACCCCGCGCGAGCCGGTGGGCGTGGCGCGGTTGTAGTACGGGAACGGGTAGAAGTTGTCGTCTTCCTTGCGGTACGAGGCCTGCAGGTAGAAATCCTGGCCCAGCACATCGCTGTGGTGGTAATTGGCGTTCAGCAACAAGCGCCGGGTACGCGGCTCCAGGTCGGACGAATAGCCGCTGCGCAGCTCAGCGTCTTCCAGGTCGGATGGCGCATTGTAGTTGAGGTTGGGAAAGTAGATCCCCGTGCTGCCGTGGTTGCCCGAATCGTAGTACTGGGCCAGCAGGTCGAGGCTCTGCTGGTCGTTCAACTGCAAGCCCAGGGTGCCGAGCACGTCGATTGTGCGGTTGTATTGCAGGTCGGTCTGGGTGTTGTCGATGAAGATCTGGTCACCGGCACCGTCGTAGAAGGCTTCGTTCTGCTCGCCGGAAATACCCAGCCGGGCATTGACCCGCTCGTTGCCGCCGCTGATCGACTGGGCGAAGCGGGTGGCCAGGTCATCGCTGTTGTTGAACCCGCTGCTGGCGCCAAGCTGGGTCTCGAAGCGCGCCGGGCCGGGTTCGCCCTTCTTGGTGACGATGTTGATGATGCCGCCAGTAGCACCACCGCCGTAGATGGCGCTGGCGCCAGACAGCACTTCGACACGCTCGACGTTGAACGGTGAAATGCTGTCGAACTGGCGCGACAGGCCGCGCGAGCTGTTCTGGCTGACCCCGTCGATCATCACCAGCACGTTGCGCCCGCGCATGTTCTGGCCATAGTTGGTACGCCCTTCCGGCGCCAGGTCGAGGCCGGGTACCAGCTTGCCGATGGCTTCTTTCAGGCTGACGCCGCTGTCGATCTGCTCGCGCAGCTGCTGCTGGTCAACTACCCACACAGTGCCGGGGATTTCGCTGATTGCGGTGCTGGTACGCGAGGCCACGCTGACTTCGATCGGCTTGAGGTTGACCGCCTGTGGCGCTGCCTGGGCCTTGCGCAGGGTCACGGTGCGCGCGTCACTGAAGTGCCAGCTCATGCCGCTGCCGGCCAGCAACTGCTGCAGGGCCTGCTCGACGCTGTAGCTGCCGTGCATGGCCGGGCTGGCAAAGCCTGCTGCATCCCCTGTGGTGTACAGCAAGTGCAGGCCGGCCTGGTCGGCAAAGGTGGTCAGGGCCTGGTCCAGCGGCTGCGCTGGCAGGTCGATCTGAACCTGGCGAGCCTGCATCTGGGTTTGTTCGGCAGTGGTTGCGGCCGTGGCATGCAACGGGCCGACCAGCATGGCCAGGGCGCCACAAGACATCAGGGCATGGTGAAGAGGACCGCGACTGCGGTGAAAGGGCTTGAGCATCAGAGGCACGAATGAGCTTCCTGACAAGTCGTAAATAAGAATAGGTTGCTGATCAGTCCCACTACGACGATCTGGCTTGCAGGAACTTGCAGTGCCAAATGGAAAATATTTTTATTTCTGTGCCGGCCTCTTCGCAGCACAAGGCTGCTCCTACAGGAATCGCACATGCCTGCTGATCAATGAACCACAGCCAACCACGGCAGGTAGGTAACCTTCAGCCCATACCGCTGCTCAAGCGTGCGCAGCAGTGCTTCAGGCTCGTCCAGGTCAAACACCCCGCTCACCTCCATCGCCGCCAGCTTGCTGTCGGACAGCACGATGCGCCCATGCCGGTAACGCTCAAGCTCCATCAGCACCTGGCCCAGCGGCTTGCCGTTGAAGATCAGCTTGCCGCGCTGCCAGGCCATCTGCGCACCGGCATCGGCCGCCACCGCCAGTTCATGTTCGCCGACCTTGGCTTCACCGCGTGCCAACACCACGCGGCCATCGCGACGCACGCTGAAGGTGGCGGCACCACCCTGCACCCGCTCGCCTGCCGTATCGACCACAAACGGCCGCGGATCATCCGTGGCCTCGAACAAGGCCTCACCGGCAGCCAGCACCACACGGCGTTCGTGCTCACTGAACACCACACTCAGCGCACTGGCGCTGTTCAGCGTCACCCGCGTGCCGTCCGCCAGGGTAATCACCTGCCGTTCACCCACAGCGGTGTGGTAGTCCGCCAACAACACCGGTGCCTGCTGCCAGCCCGCCACAGCGGCAACCAGCAACACCACGGAGGCCGCCACACCGGCCTGCTTGAGCCAGTCGCGACAATGACGCAGGGCCTGGCCGATATATTTGGCCACCATGCTCTCGGAAACCCCCAGCCGCTGTGCAATCTGCGCCTGGGTCAGGCCTTCGACGCGGTTCAGCAACAACGCCTGGCGGGCATTGTCGGGCAGCTTCAGCAGCGCATCGTCAAGGATTTGCAGGCGCTCACGGGCCAGCAACGTCGCCTCGGGCGCTGGCGCCGGGCAGGTCAGTTCACCGGTCCCGTCACAGTCGTCATGGCTGGCAGCCAGGCGCTGCTCACGGCGCAAGGCATCAATTGCCAGGTTACCGGCCACGCGGAAGATGAAGCTGCGGGCGTGCAGCACCGGCACCGCCTGTTCATCGACTTTCACCAGCTTCAGGTAGGTTTCCTGCGCCACGTCGGCTGCGCGCTGGCGGTCGCTCATGCGCCGCGTCAGGAACTGCAACAGGTCGTCGTAGTGCTCCTGGAAAGTCGCCAGCAGGCCCGACACGGGTGACGTCAGCATGGGTTTGGGCACTGCCAGCAGGATGAGTTATCGGGCGTTAATGAGAAACAGTATCTTTCATCTGCAAGGAGACTTTCAACGCCGACGCGCATTTGCCACACTGGCGGTTCGCTCACTCTGGCAAGGTCGCCCGCAATGACTGCCCGCCTGCACCGCTGTAGCCGTCTGTTTCTCGTCCTGCTGATGGCGTATGGCCTGGGTGCCTGCGCACTGTTCCAGCCACGCGACCCGGTCAACATCAGCGTGATCGGCATCGAGCCGCTGCCCGGCCAAGAACTGGAACTGCGCATGGCGGTGAAAATGCGCGTGCAAAACCCTAACGAGTCGCCGATCGACTACAACGGCATTGCCCTGAACCTGGAAGTGAACGGCCAGCCGCTGGCCGCCGGGGTCAGCGACCAGCAGGGGCACATTGGCCGCTATGACGAAGCGGTGATCGTGGTGCCGGTGAGCATCACGGCGTTTTCCTTCCTGCGCCAAGCCTATGGGCTGGGCACGGTGGACTCACTGAAGGGTTTGCCCTACAAGCTGCGCGGCAAGCTGGCGGGCGGATTGCTGGGGACCGTGCGCTTTACTGACGAGGGCAAGCTGGACCTGCCAAAAGGCGCGACCTGGTAAGCACCCGCCAGGGGTATTCAGCGGCTGGCGCTGGCGGCGGCCATCAGCTTGTTGACTTCGCTGCGCACCATGCTGGCGTATTCGGGCGGCGACATGCTCTCCAGTTCGGCGCGCACCCACTCGGCCCATTTACCCTTGCGCCGGGGCTTTTCGGCGATCAGCCGGGCCGCATCGCCCTTGGCCTTGCCCAGGCTGCTCTGCCACATCTCGAACAGCCGCGCCTTCTCTGCCTCGATCTGCGCCCGTTCCTCGAAGCTCATGTTGGCCAGATTGAAACTCATGAAGGTACCTGCAAGTTTGAAAATGGCCGCTATCTTACACCCAGGCAACGCAACATCGGAAAGCCACCGCAACTTTCCCGACGCAGCGGCATCCATTGTTCACACCACCCCATCAACGAGGACGAGTTCATGGCCCGTAAAAACGCCACACTGGCGGACAGCGATCAGATCAAGGACCAGGTATTCAGCGAACTGCAATCGCTGATCGAAGAATCGGAAAAGCTGCTGAACGACAGCGCCGCCCTGGTCGGCGAAGAAGCAGAAACCCTGCGAGCGCAGGTCAGCCTGAAACTGAAACAGGCACGCCAGGCCGCTGGCACTATGCGCGACAAAGCGCAACCGGTGGTGGACGCCACCCAGGACTACATCGGCGGCCACCATTGGCAGACCGTCGCCATTTCCGCCGGCCTGGGGCTGGTGGTGGGCCTGCTGCTGGGGCGGCGCAACTGAAGCCTGGGCCGCCTGGTGCGAATCAGGCGGCCAGCGCTTGCGGGATACCGCTGTGGAAGCGCAGTTCCTGGTCCGGAGACTGGATCAGCTCCATTTCCGCAGCGCGTACCAGTTCAATCCGGCGGGCGATGTCCGCCTCATCACCGTAGTTGTGCGCCAGTTTCAGGTAGCCCTGGTAATGGCGCGCTTCGCTTTTCAGCAGGCCGTGATAGAAGCGGCCCAATTCTTCGTCCAGGTGCGGCACGAGCGCGGCAAAGCGCTCGCAACTGCGTGCCTCGATGAACGCCCCCACCACCAGCGTGTCCACCAGCTTGACCGGCTCGTGGGCGCGCACCAGGCGGCGCAGCCCCGAGGCATAGCGGCCCGCCGACACCGGCCGCAGTGGCACGCCACGGCGCTTCATCAGGCGCAGCACCTGTTCGTGGTGCACCAGCTCCTCGCGGGCAAGGCGCGACATCATGTTGATCAGGTCGAGGTGGGTGTTGTACTTGGCCATCAGGCTCAAGGCAGTGCTCGCGGCCTTGAATTCGCAGTTCTTGTGGTCGATGAGCAGGGTTTCCTGGTCGGCGAGCGCCGCTTCGATCCAGGCGTCTGGCGTCGGGCAGCCAAGAAAGGCATCGATTTCGGGGATCAGGGACATAAGCGTGCAACCACACAGAACAGGCAGGGCCGCCGATTATACCGGCGGCGACGGGCGGCGCCAGTGACTATGCTTGTTGATGTACATCAAGCGCCAGCGGGGGGCGCGCCGTCTATAGTCAGGCATTGGTCGCCACCTTTGAAGGGAGCTAACGCCCATGCAAGCCGTCCGCAGCATCCTCGTCGTCCTCGACCCCGAGCACGCCCACAGCCGGGCGCTGACCCGGGCCAAGCTGATTGCCGGCGTCACTGGCGCACGCCTGCACCTGCTGATGTGCGACAAAAATCATGACCACACTGCACTGCTTAGCCTGCTGAGTAGCCAGTTGCACGATGACGGGTACGACAACGTCACCCACGAGGAGGCCTGGCGCGACAACCTGCACGACACCATCATCTATGTGCAGCAGGCCGAGGGCTGCGAGCTGGTGATCAAGGAACACCGCCCGGACAACCCGCTGAAAAAAGCCTTGCTCACCCCCAGTGACTGGAAGCTGCTGCGCCAGTGCCCGTGCGCCGTGCTGATGGTCAAGAGCGAACGGCCGTGGACTGGTGGCAAGATTCTGGCCGCGGTGGACGTGGGCAACCAGGACGAAGACCATCGCCGCCTGCATGCCAGCATCATCGACCATGGCTTCGAGATTGCCAAACTGGCCAAGGGCGAACTGCATGTCATCAGCGCCCACCCGTCGCCAATGCTGTCGGCCTCCGACCCGACCTACCAGCTGAGCGAGACCATCGAACAGCGCTACCGCGAAGCGTGCAAGGCGTTCCAGGCCGAGTACGGCATCAGCGAAGAATGCCTGCATGTGGCCGAAGGGCCGGCGGATGTGCTGATTCCGCATACCGAGAAGAAGCTCGAGGCGGTGGTGACGGTGATTGGTACGGTGTGCCGCACGGGGATTTCCGGGGCGTTGATTGGCAATACTTCGGAGGTGGTACTGGATGCGCTTGAGGGGGATGTGCTGGTGCTCAAGAGCGAAGAAGCCATAGCCCACCAGGCCGAACTAGCCCGCGGCTGACGCAAGTTCCACAATTGGCGCGGTCCCTGCAGGACCGCGCCAATCCGCTACGTCATTGCCTCCAGCACCTTCGGGTCCAGCCCCTCTCCTGCATTGGCCTCGATCCATTCTGCCAGCTGCCGGCGCATGGCCGGCGTCCAGAAGCTTTGCAAATGCTGGCGCACCCCTTGCACCGCCAGCGCCCGGTTTGGCTCGCTGTCGAAGTAATGGGCAATCTGGTTGGCCATCTTGACCAGGTTATCGCTGCTCATCGGCGCACCTCGGCTTTCTCCGATGTACGGCGTTCCTTCAGCAGGCGGCGCTGTTCGTCACTGAAGTCCTGATAGCGCTTTTGCCACTCCGATGGCTGGAACACTTTCACCACTTCCACTGCCGTCACCTTGTATTCGGGGCAGTTGGTGGCCCAGTCGGAGTTGTCCGTGGTGATCACGTTAGCCCCCGACTCGGGGAAGTGGAACGTGGTGTACACCACCCCCGGCGCTACCCGTGCACTGACCTTGGCACGCAGCACGGTCTGCCCCGCGCGGCTGCCGATGCCCACCCAGTCACCGTCCTGGATGCCGCGACTTTCGGCGTCGGTCGGGTGGATTTCCAGGCGGTCGGCGTCATGCCAGGCGACGTTGCCGGTACGCCGGGTCTGGGCGCCGACATTGTACTGGCTGAGGATGCGCCCGGTGGTGAGCAGCAACGGGTAGCGGTTGTTGACCTTTTCGTCGGTGGGCACATAGCCGGTGAGCATGAAGCGGCCCTTGCCACGCACGAACTGGTCGATATGCATGGTCGGCGTGCCATCCGGCGCCGCGTCGTTGCACGGCCACTGCAGGCTGCCATGGCGGTCGATTTCCGCGTAGCTGACGCGGCGGAAGGTCGGCGTCAGGCGGGCAATCTCGTCCATGATCTCGGACGGGTGGCGGTAGTTCATCGGGTAGCCCAAGGCGTTGGCCAAGGCTACGGTCCCTTCCCAGTCAGCCTTGCCGGCCAGCGGCTCCATCACCTTGCGCACCCGCGAAATGCGCCGCTCGGCGTTGGTGAAGGTGCCGTCCTTTTCCAGGAACGAGCTGCCCGGCAGGAACACATGGGCGAATTTGGCCGTTTCGTTGAGGAAGATGTCCTGCACCACCACACATTCCATGGCGCGCAAGGCCGCCGTGACGTGCTGGGTGTTGGGGTCGCTCTGGGCGATATCCTCGCCCTGGCAGTAAAGGGCCTTGAAGCTGCCGTCCAGCGCTGCCTCGAACATGTTGGGGATGCGCAGGCCCGGGTCGGGCTGCAAGGTCACGCCCCAGGCGCGCTCGAACTCGGCGCGCACGCCCTCGTTGGAAATATGCCGATAGCCGGGCAGCTCGTGGGGGAACGAGCCCATGTCGCACGAACCCTGCACGTTGTTCTGACCACGCAGCGGGTTCACCCCTACCCCTTCACGGCCGATATTGCCGGTGGCCATGGCCAGGTTGGCGATACCCATCACCGCAGTGCTGCCCTGGCTGTGCTCGGTCACGCCCAGACCGTAGTAGATGGCCGCGTTGCCACCGGTGGCATACAGGCGCGCCGCGGCGCGGATCTGCTCGGCGGGCACGCCACAGACCGGGCCCAGCACCTCGGGGGCGTTGTCTGCCTGGCTGACGAAGTCGCGCCAGCGGGCAAAGTCTTCGGTTTCGCAGCGGGCATCGATGAAACGCTGGGCCAGCAGGCCCTCGGTGACGATCACGTGGGCCAGGGCGTTGAGCATGGCCACGTTGGTGCCAGGGCGCAGTTGCAGGTGCAGCTCGGCGCGGGCGTGCGGCGAGTCGACCAGGTCGATGCGCCGTGGGTCTATCACGATCAGCCGCGCGCCCTGACGCAGGCGGCGCTTGAGCTGCGAGCCGAACACCGGGTGAGCGTCGGTGGGGTTGGCGCCAATCACCAGCACCACGTCTGCCTGCATCACCGAATCGAAGCTTTGCGTGCCGGCCGACTCACCCAGGGTCTGCTTGAGGCCATAGCCGGTGGGCGAGTGGCACACCCGCGCGCAGGTATCGACGTTGTTGTTGCCAAACGCCGTACGCACCAGTTTTTGCACCAGATAGGCTTCTTCGTTGGTGCAGCGGCTGGAGGTAATGCCACCGATGGAATCGCGCCCGTACTTGAGCTGGATGCGGCGGAACTCGCTAGCAGCGTAGGTTACCGCTTCGTCCCAGCTCACTTCCTGCCACGGGTCTTCCAGGCGCTTGCGGATCATCGGCTTGGTGATGCGATCCGGGTGGGTGGCATAGCCCCAGGCAAAGCGGCCCTTGACGCAGGCGTGGCCGTGGTTGGCGCCACCGTTCTTGTCCGGGACCATACGCACCAGCTGGTCGCCTTTCATTTCGGCGCGGAACGAACAACCGACCCCGCAGTAGGCGCAGGTGGTGATAACCGAACGCTCAGGCTGACCAAGCTGCACCAGGCTCTTTTCCGTCAGCGTCGCGGTTGGGCAGGCCTGTACGCAGGCGCCGCACGACACGCATTCGGAGGCGAGGAAGTTATCGCCACCCGCTGCCGCCACCCGCGACTCGAAACCGCGGCCGGTGATGGTCAGGGCGAAGGTGCCCTGGATGTCTTCGCAGGCGCGCACGCAGCGGCTGCAGACGATGCACTTGCTGGGCTCGTAATCGAAATACGGGTTGGATACGTCCTTTTTCTCGGCCAGGTGGTTGGCGCCGTCGTAGCCGTAGCGCACCTCGCGCAGGCCCACCTGGCCGGCCACGGTCTGTAGCTCGCAGTTGCCGTTGGCCGAGCACGTCAGGCAGTCCAGCGGGTGATCGGAAATGTACAACTCCATCACGTTGCGGCGCAGGCCGGCCAAGCGTGGCGTTTCGGTACGCACCACCATGCCTTCGCTGACCGGCGTGGTACAGGACGCCGGGTAGCCGCGCATGCCTTCGATCTCCACCATGCACATGCGGCATGAGCCGAAGGCTTCGAGGCTGTCGGTGGCACACAGTTTGGGGATGCTGGTGCCGAGCATGGCCGCAGCGCGCATTACCGAGGTGCCGGCAGGTACGCTGATCGCGCGGCCATCGATGCTCAGGCTGACCTGCACTTCGCTGTCACGGGCCGGTGTGCCGAAGTCGCTACTTTTATCAGAAGCGGGGTCGAAGAAATTGATCACTGCGCGGCCTCCGTGGTGGTCAGCCCAAAATCGGCGGGGAAGTACTTGAGGGCGCTGGCCACCGGGTAGGCAGTCATGCCGCCCATGGCGCACAGCGAGCCGTACTGCATGGTGTCGCAGAGGTCGCGCAGCAACAGGGCCTGGTCGTGGCGCTCGGCGAAGTCAGTTGTTGCGATCAACCGGTCGACCACCTCCATGCCACGGGTGGAGCCGATGCGGCATGGGGTGCACTTGCCGCAGGATTCTTCGGCGCAGAACTGCAGGGCGAAGCGCGCCATGCTGGCCATGTTCAGGGTGTCGTCGGCCACCACCACACCGCCGTGGCCGAGCATCGCGCCCATGGCGGCGAAGGCTTCATAGTCCAGCGGGGTGTCGAAGTGGCTGGGGGGTACCCAGGCGCCGAGCGGGCCGCCGACCTGCGCAGCCTTCAGCGGCCGGCCACTGGCCGTACCGCTGCCGTAGCCCTCCACCAGCTCGCGCAGGGTCAGGCCGAACGCACGCTCCACCAGGCCGCCCTGGCGGATATTGCCGGCCAGCTGGAAAGGCATGGTGCCCAGCGACCGGCCCATGCCGAAATCGCGATAGAACGCTGCCCCCTTGGCGAGGATGATGGGCACTGAAGCCAGGGTGAGCACGTTGTGCACCAGTGTGGGCAGGCCGAACAGGCCTTGCAGCGCGGGCAGTGGCGGCTTGGCACGGACAATGCCACGCTTGCCCTCGATGGATTCGAGCAGCGCAGTTTCTTCGCCGCAGATGTAGGCGCCGGCACCCACCCGTACTTCCAGGTCGAACGCCTGGCCGCTGCCGGCTACGTCGGTGCCGAGGTAGCCGGCATCACGGGCGATTGCCAAGGCCTGGTCGAGCACGCGGATGGCATCCGGGTATTCCGAGCGCACATAGATGTAGCCCTTGTCGGCCCCCACTGCGAGGCCGGCAATGATCATGCCCTCGATCAGCAGGAAGGGGTCGCCTTCCATCAGCATACGGTCGGCAAAGGTGCCGGAGTCGCCCTCGTCGGCGTTGCACACCACGTACTTCTGCCCAGCCCCGGCGTCGCGCACGGTGCGCCACTTGATGCCGGCCGGGAACGCCGCACCGCCACGGCCACGCAGGCCGGAGTCGAGCACGGCCGCGACCACTTCGGCACCGTTCAGGGCCACGGCCGCTTCAAGGCCCGCGAAGCCACCATGGGCGCGATAGTCGTCCAGCGACAACGGGCGGGAAATGCCGGCGCGGGCGAACAGCAACCGCTGCTGGGTTTTCAGGTAAGGGATTTCTTCGACCAGCCCCAACGCCAGCGAGTGGCCACCTGGCTCACCGGCCAGGGCGTCGAGCAATGCCGGCACGTCTTGTGGGGTAACCGGGCCGAAGCCCAGGCGCCCTTGCGCACTGTCGCACTCGATCAGCGGCTCCAGCCAGTACAGCCCGCGAGAGCTGGTGCGCTGGATATCCAACGGCAACTGGCGGCGCTCGGCCTCGCGCTGCAAGGCATCGGCAACCTGGTCGGCCCCCACGGCACAGGCCACCGAATCGCACGGGATGTAGAGCTTCAGCATGCGGCGTCCTCCCGGCAAGCGTTTACCAATGCACGCAGGCGCTCAGGGGTAAGCCGCGCATGCACCTGGCCGTCCAGTTCCAGGGCCGGCGAGCAGGCGCAGGCACCCAGGCAGTACACCGGGCGCAGGCTGATGGCACCGTCGGCGCTGGTGCCATGGTCGTCCAGTGCCAGCTGATCGCGCAGTTGCGCGGCCAGGGCCTCGGCGCCACGACTCTGGCACGACTCGGCGCGGCACAGGCGCAAGGTGTGGCGCGCCGGTGGCGATGTACGAAAGTCGTGGTAGAAGCTGATCACCCCGCGCACTTCAGCCAGGCTGAGGTTCAGGGCATGGGCAATTTCGGGTACAGCAGCATCGGGGATGAAACCGATGTCGTGCTGGATGGCATGCAGGATAGGCAACAAGGCACCAGGGGCGTCCTTGTCGCGAGCCAGAATGCGCTGGATCACGGGCAGGTGGAGCAATTCATCAGGCATACAGCGGACCTCGGCATCACGGACCCCGCCTGAATTGTTGTGGGGGCAGGTATCCGGCGTGTTCTGCTGCGGCGCGTCGGCCACGTCACGGTTGCGCGGCGCTGACGGCCTCCTTGCCCACGGCCGCGCATCTGCGCACGCTGGTCCGAAGGCATCCTGCAAGCATGGCACTTGTGGCGCCAGGGGGTTGCGTGCGAACGACCAGGCGCATCCTGAAACCGACGCCAAGTGTTACGACCCCTGCACGGTATGCGGGATTTTAGAGCAGTACAGGTGCTTCGATGACTACCCCAGGCTAATGCCCGGCGAGAGCAGCCTTGCCTAGGCGCAACCGGCCGGGAAGGAGCGCAAAGCGCCCCCGGTAATTCAACACAGGCCTCAGGCCACTGCCTTGTCTACGCTGCGCTTGGCTTCCAGCTCACGCACCAGCGGCAACACGTGCTCACCAAAGTACGCCACCTCCTCCTGGAAATGCAGGAAGCCGGACAGGATCAAATCCACCCCGACCGCCTTCAGCGCAACGATGCGCTCGGCAATTTGCTTAGGCGTGCCGATCAGGTTGGTCTTGAAGCCATCGTTGTACTGCACCAGGTCCTCGAAGCTGGATTTGGCCCAGTTGCCCTCGCCCTCCGGGCTGGCTGCCCCGGCATGCTTTACCTCGTGGCCGAACGCCCGCACCGCCTCGGGGTTGGCCTTGGCGATGATTTCCTGCAACACCGCCCGCGCCTCTTCCTCGGTGTTGCGGGCAATGATGAAGGCGTTTACCCCAACCTTGACCGAGTGGCCGTTGGCTGCGGCCTTGGCGCGGATGTCATCGACCTGGGCCTTGATCCCTTCCACGCTGTTGCCGTTGGTGAAGTACCAGTCCGACACCCGCGCGGCCATGTCCCGCGCCGCACGCGAACTGCCGCCCTGGAAGATCTCGGGGTGCGGCTGCTGCAGCGGCTTGGGTTTGAGGTTGTAGTTACGGAAGCGATAAAAGTCGCCGTTGAAGGTGAAATTGTCTTGCGTCCAGATGCCCTTGAGCGCGCGGATGAACTCCTCGGAACGGCGATAGCGTTCGTCGTGGTCCAGCCACGGCTCACCAATGGCGTGGAACTCGCCCTTGAACCAGCCCGAGACCACGTTGATGGCGATGCGGCCATTGGTGAACTGGTCGATGCTGGCCAACTGCTTGGCCGCCAGCGCCGGGTTCCACGGCCCTGGCAGGATGGCGGCGATGACCTTGAGCTTTTCCGTGGCAGCCAGCAGCGCGTGGCTGATGGTGACCGACTCATGCTGGTTGTCGGCACCATAGCCGGCGGTGAAGCGGATTTGCGACAGGGCGTAGTCGAAGCCGGCTTTTTCAGCGATTTGCGCAAGCTTGCGGTTGTAGTCGATGTCCCAGCTGGTGCGTTGCTCGATGGTGCTGACCACCAGGCCACCGCTGACGTTGGGG
Source organism: Pseudomonas sp. BN505 (assembly GCF_029873175.1). Taxonomy (NCBI): domain Bacteria; kingdom Pseudomonadati; phylum Pseudomonadota; class Gammaproteobacteria; order Pseudomonadales; family Pseudomonadaceae; genus Pseudomonas; species Pseudomonas sp. BN505. The sequence goes on along the minus strand of NZ_SSOI01000027.1, from coordinate 211,281 downwards.
ACCCAGTAGGCGAACTTGAGTGGGGCGTGGCTCATGGGGAAGCTCCTTGAGAATCCTTGGGGTTCAAAGAGGCATGAGCAGCAAGCGTGCCAACCGCTGGATTGCTCTACTTTCAACGGGTTAGTGGAATTCGCCGACGATGTTCACTGCATGTGGTCAAACACGCTGTCGGATCACTGTTGCCTGCGCAACATCGCCGCTTGCGACCAGCTCAGCGTTTTTTTGCGCATGCCGATGTGAGCGTCATCCATCAGGGCCTTGATCGCAATCAAACCCTGGCGGCTGCCCATATACGGGTATGCGTTAGGCAACCCGATGTGATACACCGCGTCGCATTCTTCGCGGGTGAACCCGCTCCCACAGTTACGGCGCAAAGTTCGGCGCCGCCACTTCCATGTGGCATCCATTGAGGCCCAACCGCGCGAGAGTGAAGAAGCATGAAACATTTTTTATCAATAAATGCTCTCATTTGATGTAGATTCTCATTCGCACGAAATCCGTAACCCTTTTACCAGCCCCCCGCCTCAGGAATTCCCCGTGAAACGTCATCTCCCTGCCCGCCTCTTGCTGGTCGGCGCATGCAGCGCCATGCCTGTCGTTCATGCCGCCGACAACCTCACCCTGCCCGCGACCCAGATCGACAGCACGAGCGAAATGGTGGATGGCGTGAGCCAGGGCTACGAAGGCAGGGCTTCATCCAGCACCACCAAACTGGGCCTGACCGACAAGCAGACCCCGCAGGGCGTGACAACCATCACCCGCCAGGCGCTGGACGATTTCAAGATCACCGGTATCAAGGACGCACTGCGCGCAGCACCGTCGGTAACCGTCGAGCAAACCGAAACCGACCGTACCGAATTCACTTCGCGCGGTTTCGACATCAATACCTTCGAATACGACGGTACGGGCATGCCCTTCGTAAGCAGCACGCTGGTAGGTGATCAGGACCTGGCCGAGTACGAGCAGATCGACGTGTTGCACGGCGCCAATGGCTTGATGAGCGGTGCCGGCAACCCGTCGGCCACGGTCAACTTCGTGCGTAAACGCCCGACAGATACCTTCCAGGCGCAGGTCGACACCAGCGTCGGCTCGTGGGACAGCCGCCGTATCGACGTGGATGTTGCAGGCCCGCTGACCGACAGCGGCAATGTGCGCGGCCGCTTCATCTACTCCCACGACAAGGGCAACTCATGGATGGACCGCTACAGCCACGAGCGCAACGTTGCTGCCGGCCTGCTGGCGTTCGATGTGTCCGACGCCGACACCGTGACTGTGGGCTTCTCCCAGCACAACAGTGATTCCAACGGCAGCACCTGGGGCAACCTGCCACTGGTGGACAACGACGGCAATGCCATCCACTACAGCGGGCGCAGCAACAGCATCGGCCAGCCGTGGACCTACTGGAATCTGCACACCCAGCGGGCCTTCGTCGAGCTTAAGCATGATTTCGGCAATGACTGGAACGCCACGCTCACGGCCACCGGGCAGCAGGAAAAGCAGAACACCAACATGCTTTATGTCGGTGGCGTCTCCGGTGATGTTGCCGACGCGTATGCCAACCACACCCGCAGCGAGGCCCACCAGTTGCTGGGCGAGGCCAAGGTGCAAGGCCCGTTCAGCCTGTTCGGTCGCGAGCACCAGCTGACCTTCGGTGCCGCGTACGGGCGCACGCATCAAAAAGGCCAGGAGTATGACGAAGACCTGGAGCATGGCAGTTTCTTCAACACTTCGTTCTCGGGCATCCTGGCGGGAAATACGCCGATGCCCTCGTTTGGCGTCACCAGTGACGACCTGGCGCAGAACTTCCAGGATACGCAAAAAAGCGTATTCGCCGGTGCGCGCTTCAGCCTGGCCGATAACCTGCACTGGATAGCCGGTGCACGCATGCTCAGCGCCGACGGCAAGGGCGAGAGCTACGGTTCAGAACACTCCACGCGCGCCCACGGCAAAGTCACGCCCTACACCGGCCTGGTCTACGACCTGAACGAGGCATGGAGCATCTACGGCAGCTGGACCAAGATCTACAACCCGCAATACAACGTGGTCGGTACCGACGGCAAGCTGCTCGACCCACTGGAAGGCAAGAGCATGGAAGTGGGGGTAAAAGGCAGCGTGATGGACCAGCGCCTGCACCTGACCGCTGCGCTGTTCAAGACCGAGCAGCGCAACGTGGCCGTGGATGCCGGATTCGACGGGGTTCAGGAGGTTTACACTCCGGGCGACTTCAAGAGCCACGGCGTAGAGCTGCAGGCGTCCGGCGAAGTGACGCCAGGGCTCGACCTGCTCGCCGGCTACACCTATGTACGTATTGACGATGACAACGGCGAGCGTGCGCGCAAATATGTGCCGGCCCACAGCTTGCGCGGCATGGTCACTTACCGCTTGCCGACCCTGCCACAGATGAAGGTTGGCGCCCGTGTCAGCTGGCAGACCGGCGTCGAGAACGACACCAACAGCGCCATCCACCAGAACGCCTACGGTCTGGTTGACCTGATGACCAGCTACGACATTGACAGCAACTGGAGCACGTCGCTGAACCTGAACAACGTCACCGACCGCAAATACCTCCTGTCGCTGTACAACAACGCGACAACCGCCAGCTACGGTGCGCCACGCAACCTTACGGCTTCGGTGACCTGGAAGTATTGACCCCGCCCGTGTGTAGCGGCGCACTGTACGGCACCCAGTGATGGCCCTGACGCCATTCAGGTAAGCTCAGCCCCTGCAATGCAACCATCAAGGACGGTGCCCATGCATTCACTGACTGACGAGCAGGTACTGGCGATCATCCGCGAGAACCCGGTAAACCGGGCACTTCTGGCGCTGCTGGCAACGCTGGAGATCCCCCACTGCATGCTGGTGGCAGGCGCCCTGTTCCAGACCTTCTGGAACCACCGCGCAGGGCTGCCTGCCGGCTGGGGTATCAAGGACTATGACATCGCCTATTTCGACGCCGACGTGTCCTGGGAGGCAGAGGACCGGGTTATCACCAGGGTGCAGCAGGCCTGCGCGCACTTGGGCGTCAACGTGGAAGTGCGCAACCAGGCCCGCGTCCACCTGTGGTACCAGGGGAAATTCGGCGGTGCTTACTCGCCATTGCTCAAGGTCACGGATGGCATCGACCGCTACCTGATCCGCTCGACCTGTCTTGGGGTTGATGTGTGCACGGGCACGTTGTACAGCACCCATGGCCTGCATGACCTGCAGCACGATCTGCTGAACATGAACGAGCTGAACCCACGGCCAGGCTTGTTCAGGGAGAAAGCCGCCAGCTACCGGGAGCGTTGGCCATGGCTTGTCTTGGTCGAGTGACCAGGATGCTCATGCTAGTGCCCGGTTTTCGACCCGCCGAACCAGTCACTGCGTGTCATCTCCCATACCTCGACCTGCATTGGCCCAGAAACAAAACATCCATCACGGGTACTCACCCTACGCATGCCTTCATGCTCTGAAACCTTGCGCGAGGCATGGTTGGCAACGGCTTTGGGAACCTGCATGAGCGGGCGTGACAACGCCTCGAACCAATAGGCGTTGATGACCCTGCAGGCTTCGCGCATGTAGCCCATGCCCCACCACTGCGGCGCAAGCCAGAAGCCTCTGTTGTTTCCAGGCTGCTCATGCAAACTGATGCTGCCAATGGTGCAGTCAGCCTCGTTGCGCAGGCGGATCATCCAGTGCCATTCACGGCCCGCAGCCATGGCAGGCAGGGCGATATCCCGCACATAGACCAGCGCACCGTCTTCCGGATATGGCCATGGGACGCGACGATCGAGGTAGCGGACAACTTCCCATTGCGGGAACAATTTCTGGATTACAGGTGCATCCTCCAGCCGCAGGGGCGTGAGTACAAGGCGATCGGTATACAGCGTCGGCAGGCAATCCATGGCATTCGTTCCTGGGCATCCTTGTGGAAGCGTCTGATAGTCTGCGATGGGTCGTTTCTTGTCGAGCGGGCCAACAGCTACCTATGTGAACTGCATCCAAACGCCTCTCAGCTGAACACCCAGAGTACGCGGGTGGGCTTGTCGGTGAGGTTGGCGTAGCGAAAACTGGCGTGGGGTTGCAGCTGAAAACTGTCACTGGCCCTCAGCGTGACCGGCTCACCGCCACCCAGCCACACAGTCAGCTCCCCTTCGAGCACGAAGCAGCCCTGCTCCGAGCTGTCGTCCAGGTACTCCTCGCCACTGCTCGCCCCTGGCTCCAGGTGGCTATCGAGCATGGAGAACGCGCCCGTTATCGTAGGGGATGCCAGCACATCGGTGATGCCACCGGCCAGGTGAAGCGTGCGCCGCTCGTGAGGGCGGGTGACCCAGTCGAGCTCGCGGGGCTTGTCCAGTTTGTAAAAGTAGGCGGTCGAGACGCCGAGCTCTTCGCTGATGGCTGTGAGGTCGGCCACGGTCGGGCGCGACACGCCCCGTTCGACCTGAGACAGAAAGCCCACCGAACGGCCAATACGCTGAGCCAGCTCGCCCAGCGTCAGGCCTTTGAACTTGCGCAGGTCGCGAATCAGTACTGCCAGGCCTTCGATTTCTTCGTGCACTTTCATAGTTGAATCGCGACTTTCAGACGGGAAAATAATGCCTTGAAAAGTACAGGATTCATCTCACAAAGCAAATTGTGGCTGTGAGGCAAGCAATCCGGGGCCGTCTTGCGGCCCATCGCCGGCAAGCCGGGCTCCCACAAGTACGGTGCCAACCTCAAGCATTGCGCTGGCCCTGTGGGAGCGGGTTCACCCGCGAAGAGTCCAACCCGGTGTTCACGGCTAAAGCCCACACAGGTACAGCGCATGTCTCAAGAACAGCGCGGCCCCTGTGGGAGCTGGCTTGCCGGCGATGGGCTGCGCAGCAGCCCCGGTGTCTTCAGCGGACAGCCTCGTAGGTCAGGTCCAGGCACTTGCGGGCTTTTTCAACCAGTTCGTCGATCTCCTCGATACTGATCACCAGCGGCGGCGCGATGATCATGGTGTCGCCCACGGCGCGCATGATCAGGCCGTTGTCGAAGCAGTGCTGGCGGCAGATCATGCCGACACCTTTGCCTTCGTACCGGGCGCGGGTGGCCTTGTCTTTCACCAGCTCGATTGCGCCGAGCATGCCCAGGCCGCGCACTTCGCCTACCAGCGGGTGGTCAGCCAGTTCGCGCAGGCGTTGTTGCAGATAAGGCGCGGTTTTATCGTGCACCTGCTGGATGATCTGCTCATCACGCAGGATGCGCAGGTTCTCCAGGCCCACCGCAGCCGCCACCGGGTGGCCAGAATAGGTGAAGCCGTGGTTGAAGTCGCCGCCTTCGCTGATGACCTTGGCCACTTCGTCACGCACGATCACCCCGCCCATGGGGATGTAACCAGAGGTCAGGCCCTTGGCAATGGTCATCAGGTCGGGCTTGAGGTCGTAGTAGTCGGTACCGAACCACTCACCGGTGCGGCCAAAACCGCAAATCACTTCGTCGGCAACGAACAGGATGTCGTACCTGGCCAGGATTTCCTTCACCTTCGGCCAGTAGGTTTGCGGTGGAATGATCACACCGCCGGCGCCCTGGATCGGCTCGGCGATGAAGGCGGCAACGTTGTCCACGCCAACTTCGAGGATTTTCTTCTCCAACTGCTCGGCCGCCCACACGCCGAAGTCGGCCTCGGTCATGTCGCCGCCTTCGCCGAACCAATATGGCTGCGGGATGTGCACGATATCCGGAATCACCCCGCCCTGCTGGTGCATGCCGCTCATGCCACCCAATGCTGCCCCCGCCACAGTCGAGCCGTGGTAGCCGTTGATGCGGCCAATGATGACGTTCTTGTTCTTCTTGCCCTTCAGCGCCCAGTAATGGCGCACCATGCGCAGCACGGTGTCGTTGCCTTCGGAACCGGAGCCGGTGAAGAACACATGGTTCATGCCTTGCGGCGCCACATCGGCGATTGCCTTGGCCAGCTCCAGCGCAGGCGGGTGCGCGGTCTGGAAGAACAGGTTGTAGTAAGGCAGCTGCTTCATCTGCTGGCTGGCAACCTCGGCCAGCTCATCGCGACCGTAGCCCACCGCCACGCACCACAGGCCCGCCATGCCATCAAGAATCTTGTTGCCCTCGCTGTCCCACAGGTACACGCCCTTGGCCGAGGTGATGATGCGCGGGCCTTTCTCGGCCAGTTGTTTGACATCGCTGAACGGGGCCAGGTGGTGGTCGCGGCTCATCGATTGCCAGGCAAGGGTCTGCGAATTCTTTTCACTCATTGACTTCTACTCCATCAAGTTGCGCAGCCAGGCTGCGCGGGTACTTTGATAATTGGGAACGGTGGGTGTTCAGGCCGACAGCAACAGCCTCTGGCGCAATACCGAGCGATGCCGGCAGGCCTTGCCAAACGACTGGAAGATGGTCAGGTAATGCGGGTTGTCCATGACCTGGAACTCGGGGTGCCATTGCACGGCCAGGGCAAACCCCTTGCCGTTCTCGACCGAAATCGCTTCCACCAGGCCATCGGGTGCCAGCGCTTCCACCCGTAGCCCCGGTGCCAGTACATCGATGCCCTGGCCATGGATGGAGTTGACATCGAAGACCGCCGGCAAGCCCATGCGGTCGAGCAGGCCGCCGGGCTCTACATGCATGGGGTGGCGCGGCCCATACTGCTTGTCGATGGGCTCACCCTTGCCTTCGCGGTGGTCCATGAACACACCGGTCTCGTGGACCTTCTGGTGCAGGGTGCCGCCAAGTGCCACGTTCATTTCCTGGAAGCCACGGCAAATGCCGAGCACCGGCACGCCGGCGGCGATGGCCGCACGCATCAGCGGCAACGTGGTGGCATCACGCAACGGGTCGTGATGAGTGCCCGCTGCACTGGCCGCGCCGTTGTAGTGGAACGGCTCGATGTTGGACGGCGAACCGGTGAAGATCAGCCCATCCACCACGTCGAGAATATCGGCGCTGTCCATCAGTTCACCGAGGCTGGGAATCACGATGGGCAGCCCACACGCTGCCTTGGCTGCCGCGCGTGCGTACTTCTCGCTGATGGTCTGGGTTGCATGCAGCTCGATCATGCTGGTGCATGCGGTAATGCCGATAACGGGCACACGTGGCATATCTTCCTCCGGCAAATCCATATTGCGCGTTGTGTTGAAAGGGAGGGTGCAGCGTCGCTGTTCGACCTTCGGCACCTACAGGAACCAGCGGTATTCGCGGGCATCGATATGGCGCATGAAGTCCAGTTGCTCCTGGTATTTGTTTTCGCAATAGACCATCACGAACTCACTGCCCAGGCCTTCGTTGACGACCGGGTGGTGACGCATGGCGGCCAGGGCGCTGAGGGCATCCTTGGGGAAATCGATGCCGCTCTGACGGTTTTCGTTCAGCGGGGCGATGGGCTCGACGCCGCGGTCCAGGCCATGCTCCATGCCGGTCAGGATGGCCGCCAACACCAGGTACGGGTTGGCATCGGCACCGGCGATGCGGTGTTCGATGCGCAGGTTGCGCGGGTCGGACTCGGGGATGCGAATGCACGCATCACGGTCTTCGAAGCCCCAGCTGGCCTTGCTCGCCGCGTTCACCATGGCGCCGTAGCGGCGGTAAGCATTGTGGTTGGGGGCGAAGATCGGCATGCAGTGCGGCAGCAGCTCAAGGCACCCCGCCACCGCATGGCGCAGCTTGCGCTGTTCAGCGCCGGCCAGGATGTTGTTGCCGGCAGCGTCATACAGGCTGACGTGCACATGCATGCCGCTGCCCGGCGCGTCCAGGTACGGCTTGCTCATGAAGCTGGCACGGTAGCCGTGCTTCATGGCGATACCGCGGGTACTGCGGCAGAACAGCGCCGACCAGTCCGCCGCGCTCAGGGCATCGTCGCTGTGGGAGAAGTTGATCTCGAACTGGCCAGGGCCCAGCTCTGCGGTGATGACGTTTGCCGGCACGCCCTGCTCACTGGCGCCATCGACCATCTCGTGCAGCACCGACGAGAAGCGTGAAAGCCGCTCGATGTGCATGTTCGGCTGGTCGTCTTCGTCCCCGGTCGCCGTGTCCCGCGGGTACTGTGGCAGGCCGTTGTCGAGCTTGCGGTCGAACAGGTAGAACTCCAGCTCGAAAGCCACCACCGGGCGTATGCCGCGTTTGGCCAGGCGCTGAATCACGCGGGCCAGCACTTCACGGGGCTCGAACTCGATAGGCTTGGCGGTGCCGTCGGAGGTGATGAGCATCTGGGCAATCACTTCCTTTTCCCAGCGCACCGGCTTCAGGGTACCCGGCACCAGGCGCCGGGCAGCATCCGGGTCGCCGTCGGCAAAGCAGTAATCGCCAATCGGGTAAAGGCCACCCTGGGTACCCAACAACACGCAGTTCTGCGGCAGCTTCAGCGGCGCGCCGGCTGCGACTTTCTCCAGCATGTCCATGGGGTAGCGCTTGCCGTAGAAGTGCCCGGGGATATCCAGCGCAATCAGGTCGACATAACGAATTTCTGGGTGCTCCGCTCGGAACGAGCGCACTTCAGCCAGCAGATCCGCAAAGATGACACTCATCTTCTTATCCTTGTGAGGTGAACGAATTCAATTGAAGACCCAGAGCACGCGGGTGGGTTTTGCCGTCAGGTTGGCGTAACGGAACTGCGCGTGGGGTTGCACCTGGAAGCAGTAGTTGGCCTGCAGGGTCACGGCCTCGCCGTCGTCCAGCCATACCGTGAGTTCGCCCTCAAGCACGAAACAACCCTGCTCGGAACGGTCACTCAGGTACGCCTCGCCACTGGTGGCGCCTGGTTCCAGATGGCTGTCGAGCATGGCGAAGGCACCGGCGATGGTGGGCGAAGCCAGCACATCGGTAATGCCCGACTCCAGGTACAGCGTGCGCCGCTCGTGGGGGCGCGTGACCCAACCAATGCTGCGGGGCTTGCTCAGGTTGTAGAAGTACGCGGTGGATACGCCGAGCGCTTCGCTGATGGCGGTGAGGTCCGCCACGGTAGGGCGCGAAACACCGCGTTCGACCTGAGAAAGGAAGCCGACCGAGCGATTGATGCGCTCGGCCAGCTCGCCCAGGGTCAGGTTCTTGAATTTGCGCAGGTCGTGAATAAGGATCGCGAGGGCTTCAACCTCTTCGTGCATCTTCATCGAGTGGGCTGCCGTGAAATTTTTAGAGTTATTTTTCATGAAAAATTACATGAAAATTTTCACGAGTCAAGCCGGACCCTGAATTTGTGCAGCAGCGAACAGAGGGTTTGGGGTGCAAGGACCCGGATTGGCAACGGTGCCGTGGGTTTCTTTAAAGGTGCTCAGGGAGTAGCCTCGGCGGTGAATCTTCCTAGCCCGGCCATTGCCCTCGTCATGCCAAACGGTTTCCCAGAATTGCCCCCGCTTAACGCGTTACGCGTGTTTGAAGTGGTTGCCCGCCACCTGAACTTTCGCCTGGCTGCCGAGGAACTGGGTGTGACCCAGGCGGCAGTCGCGCAACAGATACGCGGGCTGGAGGCGAACCTGAACCTTCGCCTGTTCGAGCGCCTGCCCCGGGGCCTGGCGCTGACCGATGCGGGCCTGGGTTACAGCACCAGCATTCGCAGCGCCTTGGCGATGATCGATGAGGCAACCCGCCTGCTACGACCGCAGACGTCGCACCTGACGGTCAGCGTTACCCCTACCTTTGCCTCTAAATGGCTTATTCCGAGGCTGGGCAGCTTTGCGCAAAGCTACCCAGACATCGATCTGCGTGTGCTGGCCACAGATCGGCTGTCGCACTTCAGCACCGATGGCGTGGATATCGCAGTGCGCTATGGCAAGCCTGAAATCGGCGCGGGTTTGAACAGCGAACTGCTGATGGAGCAGCGCATCGTTGCCGTGGCCAGCCCAAAGCTGTTTGAAGGCACTCATGCACCCGCCAGCTTTGCGCAGCTTCAAGAATTCATCATGCTGCACGATGCCCATAATTTCTGGCCTCAGTACCTTGCGGCAGTGTTCCCGCAACACACCCAACCGACTGCGAAAAACCTGCGGTTCAATCAGACTTCATTGGCCATCGACGCGGCCATCAGTGGTCAAGGCATTGCTTTGGCCAGCCTGGCGTTCGTCAGCGATGAAATCGTTGCGGGCAGGCTGGTGCAGGTCTTCGGTCAGCAGCTGAGGCTCGATAAGTCGTTCTATCTGGTGTGGCCACGCAAGCTGCAGCAGCCTGAGTCGCTAGGCGTTGTGCAGCGCTGGCTCAAGCAACAGGCTGACAATAGTTAATCTACTGCCACGGTAAAGTTTGGCTGCCTCCCTCACCGCTGGGGCTGCTGCTAAGGTGGTTGCACCTAAGCAATCAGCCGTTCACGTTGGAGGCAGCATGTCAGTAGAAAAAGTAGCGATTATCACGGCCGGTGGTAGTGGTATGGGCGCGGCAGCAGCACGGCGCCTGGCCGCTGACGGCTTCAAGGTTGGCATCCTTTCCTCTTCGGGCAAGGGCGAAGCACTGGCTGCCGAGCTTGGCGGCATTGGCGTAACCGGCAGCAACCAGTCAGTTGATGACCTGAAACGCCTGGTCGACGCCGTGGTGGAAAAGTGGGGCCGCGTCGACGTGTTGGTCAACAGCGCCGGCCATGGTCCGCGCGCACCGATCCTGGAGATCAGCGACGAGGACTGGCACAAGGGCATGGACACATACCTGTTGAATGTCATTCGCCCTACTCGCCTGGTAACGCCTTACATGCAACGCCAGAAGGGTGGCGTGATCATCAACATTTCCACCGCCTGGGCGTTCGAGCCGAATGAGCTGTTCCCGACATCCGCTGTATTCCGCTCGGGCCTGGCCGCATTCACCAAGATCTTCGCCGACACTTTTGCCGGGGATAACGTGCGCATCAATAACGTGCTCCCCGGCTGGATCGACAGCCTGCCGGCCACCGAACAACGCCGCGACAGCGTGCCGCTCAAACGCTATGGCACCAGCGAGGAAATCGCCGCCACCATCGCGTTTCTGGCCAGCGAAGGCGCTGCCTACATCACCGGGCAGAACATCAAGGTAGACGGCGGCCTGACGCGCAGCGTGTAATTGCCTGTGGCCGCAGTGTGCGCTGCTGCGGCCTTCGGTTCATGCAACATGGGTGTTCTTCAAGGGTAATCCTGCTCGTAGGCCAGTATGAATTGAGCCAAGGCCATGTCACTGACAGCTATGTCCGGATGGGATTGTCGAAATTTATCCATCGCAGCTTCAAGGTAAACCCCCTTGATATTGCCATCGCTCGCAACAAAGCTGCTGGCATCATCTCGAGTTGCTGCTATCAGCTTTTTATCTCGCGAGGTCAAGTAGGTGGTTGCAGTGCTCGTGCTGGAGATGAGGGTTTCGGCCCAAAAATCATTCATCGCCATCGCAGGACTGGAAAAAACCAAAAAACAACAGATGGACAAGGAAAATATATAGCGCATTACTAAACCTGAATGGAAAATACCCGAGGTAGTGTTAGCGTCGTCAACCCTTCGCTTCACTACACTCACCCGCGAGCCATTTAATTACATTACTCAACAACGTTTCCCCCCTTCATACGCATCGCAGCATTATTAGCACGCTTCAAGCGCTCAGCACGCTGGGATTTACTATAATCGTCACGCCCTTGCATGACACCGCCCGCCACCTCAATCCAATCACTCGCGGTACAACCGGAAACAAGAAAGGAAAATAAAAGCGGGCACATACTCATCAATGACTTCATCAAACGCCCCAGTGGTCATCGCTCACTAAAAAAATGCAACTACTTTTCTTCCCCTGAAACGCTACGCAGTCGCTCCTGCGCTTGCTCCAGTTTTCTTTTGTATCTTTGAATCATTCTGGCAGATCCGGACTCTATCGCAGCTTCCAACTGGTCCTCCCTGCGGTGAACATCTTTCAGTGCACGAGACAACTGTTCTTCTTTTGGGCTTGGCTCATCATCACGGCAGTAAAGCTGAACCCGGGACAACGCAGCTTCCAACCCTCTCTGCTGGTATATATTCCCATACCGTATTGCCTGTTCCCTTTCGTGAGCAATCTCGTCCCTGCGCTGTTCACAGCTCTTTCTATCTTCGGCCAAAGACAGGTCGCACACTGCAAACACAGCGAATACACCCAATAAAAAAGGCGCTACCCCCACGCTACGAATACCCAGCGCGTGTTTCCTGTACGGATACCCTTCTAAATGCTTGCCAACAACACTTCGCCCATGCATACCTGAAAGCCTTGTAAACCTGAAATTTGCCACATCGCACAGCAACGCCAACAAGACCTGCGCTGCCATGAGCACTTGAACGTACAGACCATCGAGCACCATGCTCAACCTGAGCAGCACAGTACCTCGCGATGACGCGACCGGCTTTACTTCAACCTTACTTGGCCTTACTTATCCATCTCAACAGGCGCCTGGCCCTTACTTTTTCTTACCAAACGCCTGTACACCGACTACCCTGCCCTGATAACCGTAGCCCTCGAGCATCGGCCGAGACCTGCCCGAGCAGCGCGACATTTGCTACCGCGGCACGTGGCACACCCCCACCACCAGGTTATTCACATTAAAGTAGTATTCAAAATCCGAGAACGCATTGAAGGTCATGATGCCCCCTTGAAAACCACGGGCCATGAATGGAATATTACTTCCCGCCGTATCGCCATCGAATGTTGAAACAGAACGTGTCTTGAAGAGATACCGCGAGGTATCCAGGTGCGTCATCGACAACTCGAAGCGTCTGTCGTACAAATATTTCACACCGTGCGGGGTTATCACATGGTAATAGACATAAATCGCACCTTCATTGGGGTCGATCGTCATATCTCCAACGCCACGCCAAAGCCCCTCCCCCTCTTCCACGTGGACAAAGTCAATGGAGGCACTGCACGGGGCCCGAGGAATATCTCTGTATACCGATACCGCATACCTGCTTATCAACCCTGCAAAGATCAATACCGAGAGAAGTGACGTAAGGCCAATCACTTTTTGCCAACGCGCAGATAATTTACGCACAACGCCTCCCCGTGGCTTGCAGGCTTTACACAGCTTATGAGTAATTGACTGAGGGGCTTGCGGACATAATAATTGCTGTCTTTCAATACCAACGCCGGCTCGAACCCGGCCATCGCTGTTAATACATCATCCTTGGACATACTTTCACTCTGCTCGACGTACAGCGCTGCACCTTGCCCTTCCCATACACGCTTCCAGGCCTCCAGGTCCGGCGGCTTGTGAAACATGAGGTAAGCATAGATAACAGGGAGCAACCCACCTAGAAAGGCGAGAGCCGGCAAAAACAAGTGGCTATTTCTTCTTGTCCATCCGTCACGCAATGGAAGCGGGGCAATAACAGAGGTCTGCCTTTCTTCAGCGAGCTCCGCCTTGCCAGGTGCAGCCTCACTTGAGCCGGTTTGCTTGCTGTCATTGCCAAAGGGTTGCTCACTGGCGCCTGTTGATGCTGGAGGCCTGACTTGCTCGAGGTGCAATGGCATGACCCGTTCAACTGCAGCGCCCGCGGAAACCATGGTGATTTCACACAGAAGTATCAAACCGCGCTTAGGCAATGTTTTCAAACTGTCTCGAGGCACACCAACATCAACAAGCTTCGAACGAAGCGCATGCACTGTCTTGTAATAACTGCTGTCAGAGACAACCAAGCCCCGGCCACCCCATACCTGGGAAATTATCGCCTCTTTATCAGTAATGCCTGCTATCAGGGCAAGCAACATATCGCTTTCGTTACTGCCTAAAGTTGTTGATAACTGAGCACAACTCAGCGTCATCCGTTCCGCGTCGTAACAGACCTCCATCAATACCCTCCACGGCCAATGACTTGCGCCAGCACAATGACAACCTTCCGGCTAGCCAGCCGCCACTGTCCCGCTGCGCGACGCATAATATCATCACTGACTTCACAACCAGCCAATATGGCTAGCGACGGCTTGATGGCCAGCAGGTCAAAAGCGCGACCTGACCTGACCCGAGGCACGCAGCAAAGGCCCTATTTACTGGCGACCGACTGATTGGCCAGCGGGCAGCTCTGGGCGTTAAGAAAACGCGATGTTTTCAGCCAGTTTTGCTGCGGGTAATAGGCAAACACGTAGCTGCCGCGTTGCAGCGTTTCGATCAACTTGCCGGCAATTGCTGGTCGCACGGCTGGGCAGCCCTGGCTGCGCCCCAGGCGACCGAGGCCGGGCACCACCTTGGGGTCGGCATACGCAGCGGCATGCATCACGATCGCCCGCGACATGCTGTTATCGTTAAACCCCGGCTCAAGCCCCTGCAGGCGCAGCGAGCGGCCATGCTTGCCGCTGTAGGTCTGCCCCGTCTCGTACAGGCCGATGGAGGACTGGTAGCTGTTCGGCGCATTGGAAAACGTGGTCGGCACATCAGCGCCGCTGTTCTTGCCATGGGCGACCCACTCCTCGAACAACAGCTTCCTGGCGCGCAGGTCGAACACCCACAGGCGTTTGTCACGCGAAGCCTTGGAGTAATCGATCACCGTCAGCAACTTGTCCGCGTCGCTGTGACTGGCGCACGCGTAGGCGGTGAGTGCCAGGGCCAGGGTCGAAAGGCTGGCGTTAGGCGCCAACTGCTGCAGCTCGGCAGCGCTAGGCAGGGGTTGCGCGTAGGCAGCATGCCAGGCGCTGAGTAAAAACAGGCCAATACTGGCCGCTGAGAACCGGAAGGCTCCCCGCAATGGTTCGAACATCGACATTGAATACCCTGTTGAAAACCTGTCTTTTCTTGCCTTGTTTGCAGCCAAAAGCGGCTACTTTGCTTGATTACCTCAGGAAAGCCGATCACTTCTTGACCAATGGTTTAGATTCTTCACTGCCTTCGGTGCTGATCACCGTGAATTTTCCTTCGGTGCGGGTTTCCCGGGTCGACGCCCAGTCGGTGATCACCAGCATCGTGCCGACGTCCATCGCCGTGCGTAAATGACGGCGAAACTCCGGGTTGATGTTCAGTTGGCCCAGTTGTTCATAGGGGGTATTCCCGTACTCCGGGTTGCTCAGGCCCACCACCGACCACCGTAAGGGTAGCGCGCCATCGAGTGCCAGGGCGGATGGTTTTTGCAGCAGGGAATACACGGCCATGCCACTGCGATGCTGGCTGCCTTCGGGCGAAAGTGCTGGCGCCGAGCCGACCAACTGGCCACCGCGATACACGTAGGCACGCAAGTCGGCGCGGCTGATCAGGATAGACAGGGGCCCTGCCGTGGGGTCTGGGTCGTTCCAGAATTGCTGGTTGCTCAGCATCAGCGGGCCTTGAGCCTTGCCATCGCTGACCGTGGGCGCCAGCACGCCGGGGTGGTAGACCTCCACCGGGGCACTGCTGGTATCGGAAACGATAACGGTGGTCGAACTGAAACCGGTGACTTCGTACAGCTTCTTGGCAAAGTCCATCGGCAGGCGCACGCAACCATGCGAGGCGGGGTACCCCGGTAGATGGCCTGCGTGCAGGGCAATGCCGTCCCACGTCAGGCGCTCCATGTAGGGCATCGGTGCGCTGTTGTAGAGGCTGGACTTATGCTCGACCTTCTTCTGCAGAATGCTGAATACCCCGGTGGGGGTTTCCCGCCCTGCCTTGCCGCTGCTCACGGTGCTGACACCAATGGCAATGCCATTGCGATAAACGTAAACACGTTGCTCGGTAAGGCTGACCACTACGGTCACCGGCCCCACCGGCGAGACCTGCGGGTACCAGAGAAACTGGCCAGGCTTTAGGCTTTCAAGCTGGCTCCTGAGTGCGGCCGGGGTGGGCACCTGCAGTGGGGCCGCTTCGACCAAGGCAGCGCTGAGTAACAGACCCAGTCCGAGCGTTACATGCAACATCCTATTGCCCCCCAAAGAACCCTGCCGCCAGCTTAGTCGGAACATGACCCGCAAAGCCACACGTTCAATGCACCGGCCCAGGCTGTCGGAATTCCACGAGGTCAGACCGGGCGCTGAGGGTAACAACTGTGCACCGTAGCTGTGCACAAAATTCCCACTTAAAAGCGCAGCGCACGCCATGGAACTTGCCAGATGAAGGCGCTGGAACCCTAGATCTGGCCATACGCATGGGTTGGTATGATTCTTGTTTGTATACAAATCCAAAAATAAAAGTACACAACAATCACGGAGTCCCGATGGCGTCGATTTCACGTTCCGATGTTGACCAGCTCGATGCTCTCCCCGCCGATACGGCTGGGCGCAGCCCGCTGGCGTTGAGCCCGCGCCTGTATAGTGCCGACCTTGCACCGACCCGCGCGGCAAATCGCACCTGGGGGCGCTACAGCCTGTTTGCCCTGTGGACCAACGATGTGCATAACATCGCCAACTATTCGTTCGCCATCGGCCTCTTCGCCCTGGGCCTGAGCGGCGCGCAGATCCTCTGCGCCTTCGCGCTCGGCGCACTGGTGATCTACGGCCTGATGAACCTGTCCGGTTACATGGGCCAGAAGACCGGCCTGCCCTACCCTGTCCTGTGCCGGATCAGCTTCGGTATTCATGGGGCGCAGATCCCGGCACTGATCCGCGCGGTGATCGCCATCGCCTGGTTCGGCATCCAGACCTACCTCGCCTCGGTTGTCTTGCGCGTGCTGCTGACCGCCATCGCTCCAGACCTCAAGGCCTACGACCAGAACTCGATCCTCGGCCTGTCGACCCTGGGCTGGCTCACCTTCCTCGGCATCTGGTGCGTGCAGGTGGCGATCTTCGCCTACGGCATGGAGATGGTGCGCCGCTTCGAGTCCATCACCGGGCCGATCATCCTGGTGGCTTTCGCCTGCCTGGCGGGCTGGATGTACTGGCGCAGCGGCCTGTCGATTGCCTGGTCAAGCGGCAACGCGCCAACCGGCTCCACAATGTGGCTGAAAGTGCTCGGCGCCGCCGCGTTATGGGTCTCGCTGTACGGCACCATGATTCTCAATTTCTGCGACTTTACCCGTAACTGCCCGGACCGGCGCACCATCAGCGTGGGCAACTTCTGGGGCCTGCCGGTGAACATGCTCGGCTTCGCGCTGATCGCCGTGGTGCTGGCCGGTGCGCAGTTCAGCATCGACGGCAAGCTGGTGCAGGGCCCGACCGAAATCGTCGCCGCCATCCCCAACACCGCCGGCCTGGTACTGGCCTGCCTGGCCTTCCTGATCGTCACCGTGGCAGTGAACATCATGGCCAACTTCGTCGCCCCGGCCTACGTGCTCGCCAACCTGGCGCCGAACCTGCTGAACTTCCGCCGCGCAGGCTTGCTCAGCGCCGCGATCGCGGTGGTAATCCTGCCCTGGCACTTGTACAACAGCCCGTCCGTGATCGTGTATTTCCTCGGCGGCCTGGGCGCCCTGCTCGGCCCTCTGTACGGCATCATCGTCACCGATTACTACCTGATACGGCGCAGCCGGGTGAATCTACCGCAGCTGTATAGCGAAAGCCCGGAGGCCGCCTACCACTACAGCGGCGGGGTCAACCTGCGCGCCGTCGCGGCGTTTATCCCCGCTGCGCTGATCGCCATCGTGCTGGCGCTGGTGCCGGCGTTCGAGACGCTGTCGCAGTTCTCCTGGTTCTTCGGGGCTGGTTTGGGCGGGTTGATTCATTACGCCATTGCCAATCGCAGCGCCAGATACCAGGAAGTGTCCGGCGAAAGCATTGCCGTAGATAGCGCGCAGCACTGACCGGGATTGGAAGCAGCCACGTGTGGCTGCTTTCGACCATTACGGACACTCAGGGCCCCTGCATGACCTAAGATTTCGATAGCTGCTCCATACTCGAAACACGCCCCAAAGATTTTTGCTGTTCTGGCCGGCTCGCTGACCAATGCTCATTGCGAATGTTCGCTATCTCTGGTGTGCTGCAACCAGATTAACGTCGCAGGCGATGCCTGTTTGAGCGAAACAGAGCCTTGATGCAACGAGCCATCCCACCCCTCCATGGTCACCCATAACGATGCCTCCTCGGGCGTATTCACTGATACTGGAATTGAAACGCCCATGCTGTGGGCCGATCCAAAGAAGATGCCTCCGGCGGTTCGCAGATTACGGGGCTTGCCTAAACGCAGGTAAGTAGCTTTCACCTCGCTAATGCAGGTTTCACATAGCGCAGCGCTAAAACTCTTGATGTAACCTGCCGCCCCCTCGTATCGGGGTGGTTGAGCACGGAATTCGGCCAGGCGAACATGCCATGGTCCCACCGGCACTACACCGATTTCCCGCTCTCCAAGCCCACTTACTCCTTTGAACAAGGCCTGATCCGCGAAGTATCTGGGGAGGAAAAGCACGGGCACCACAACCAATAGTACGTTCAGATGGAACCGCCATTTCAGCCAGACCTGGCGTCGTGGTGATACCTGCGCGGGTGTGGTCTTGCCACGTTTGATCGCTGCCGATGTCGCTTGCAGCGTCCGCTTGCTCCACATCAGCAGGCCACTGAGCACCAACATGCTCAGTATCAGTCCAAAGCCGAACCACACCAGCTTCAATCCCAAGCCACCAAAATCACCCGTGTGCAACGGTCGCATGGACTCGGTTACAAACTCCAACGGTTTACGATCCGACAATTTGTGTGAAGCGATGATGCGGCCACTGTAGGGGTCCAGACTGGCGCTCTCATTCATGAGGGGGTAGGCGCCACGCCCGCGTACAGTAAGCGTGTCATACGCGTTACCCGGCATTCGAACGAACGATGCTTCAAACCCTGGAACCTGCTGTGAGAATCGGGAAATAGCCTCCTCCAGACTGACCGTGCCGGGGCGCTCTGCAACTTGCATCAACGGGACGTCTTCGCGCGCCAGGACGGTTACCGGGCTTCGGCTGGAAATGGAAATCTGATTGTCCGCCAACACCGCCTGGACCAGGAACCATAGCCCAGTAATGGAGATAATCGCGATGAACCAGATCGACCAGATGCCACTCAGGCGGTGGAAGTCGCCCCAGAAAATCCGTGCCCCCTGGTGAAAACGCAATGTCGGCTTGAAAAACGCTTTCCAGAAACGCTTGTACACCACGAGGCCGGTGACCAGCGAAGCAAGCATGGGCATGGCCAGCAGCGAAACCAGATACCAGCCCCACGGGTAGCCATTGGTGAATGGCACTAGCCACCATCCGTGCAACGCCCGAGTGAAACCGCGAAAATCGAAGCCTGGCGCAGTACCCTGGATCTTGCCTGTAAAGGGATTCACATATAGGTTCTGCGTGGTGTGATCCGGCTGCACTACCTGGACCTGCAGTGCAAAGTGCGCCTCGTCAGGCCGCAGTATGTACTGCACATCCAGTTTCGGGTTCTGGCTCGCGATTGCCGTGATCACTTCGTCGTAGCCGAGCCGATGGGCATCGTTCGCAGGCTTGTTGGCACGAATGTCGGGGTTCGCCAGCCATACCAGCTCCTGGCTGATGACCGCCACTGTGCCTGTGATGCAAACGGCCAGGGCAAAGAACCAGATCGGCAAAGCCAACCAGCTGTGCACCAGGAACCATAGCTTCGAGCGGGATTTCTTGAACATGGAGTCAGGCTTCGTCTTGGAAGATAAACGCGCGTGCCCATGGCATGTGGCTGCATGCCATGGGCACTGTGGTTTGTCAGAATTGAGGCGTGTACTTCATAGTGAACATGACGTTGCGAGGGTCACCGTAATAGTTGTTTGCGCTGACTGCCGCGTACGACGGTACGTAGTAGACCTTGTCGAAGATATTGTTGAAGTTCACCGCCACAGCGATCTCATCGCTCACCTTGTAGCCGATACGCGCATTCCAGATGGTGAAGCCCGAGTTGTCGAACTTGCGGTCGTAGGCCACGGTGCTGCTCTGGCTGTTGAAGCCTGCGCCAACGCTGAAACGATTGAAATCGCCTGGCAGCGTGTAGTCGGTCCACACGCGCACCGCATGCTTGGGTGTCCAGGTGGAGAAGATCTTGTCTTCGTAGGTATTGTCCTTGATGAACTTGGTCGTGTTGTAGACATAGCTGGCAGACGCTTGCAGGCCTGACAGCACTTCACCGCTGATTTCTGCCTCAAGACCCTGGCTACGCACCTTGCCGGAAGCCTCCGAGCAGTTCGATCCACCGCACAGCGATTCAGTGTTGAGGATGGGGACTGCACGATTTTCGTGATCGTAACGGAACAGCGCCAGCGAGGTGTTGAGCCGACCGTCATTGAGCCCGCCTTTGACACCGACCTCGTAGTTACTGCCTGTGATTGGCTCGATCGTCGACCCGCCAACACCGATCGAGCTCTGAGGAATGAACACATCGGCATAGCTGGCATAGGCCGACCACTCGGGAGTCAGTGCGTAGATTAGGCCAGCATAGGGTGTGACCACGCCATTGTTGGCCTTGGGACTGCTGGAGTCGTAGCTGAATACATTGCTCTGGTAGACCTGGGCCTCGTAGTCGTATTTGTACCAGCTAGTGCGGCCGCCCACGATCAGGGTCAGAGGATCAGTCAGCTTGACGCGCCATGTGCCGTAGATTCCTTTCTGCTCGATCTTGTACTGGCTGTCGGTCCGTGTACCGCGGGTTGCAATACTGTCGTAGTCTTCATACGAAAGGTGATTGTCGAGGTCGAAAATGTTTGCCCCTGTGCTACGCACCACGGCCATGGTGTTGTCGCTGGTGTAGCGCGAGTAGTTGGCACCCAGCACAACTTCCTGATCGAATCCGAAGCCGTTGAAGTCACCATCTGCGAACATGTCCAGTCCACGGCTGTGCGAGTTGAAGTCTGTCGCATACCGCCAGTTCGCTACACCGCTGCCGTCTGCCGCTACGCCCGTGGGCGCGACGACATAGGCGTAGGTCATTTCGTTGCGTTCGTTGATGCCGACAGCCGCTGTCTTGAACTTCCAGTGGTCGTTGAACCGGTGTTCCAGGTCGATATACACGGCAAGCTGTTCCGTCATGCCGCGGTTCCAGTCAGAGCCGGTATAGGTCGAGCGGGACAGGCCGATGTCACGACCATCGCTGTAGCGAGGCAGGCCGGCTACCATGGGAGTGAAGCGCGTTTTGCGGTCGCTGATACCTACCCCAAGGGTGGTGTCATCTGACAGGTCGAAGTCCAGGGCACCGTAAACTTTCTGCTCCCAGCCGCCCACTTCGTCGATGAATGAGTTGCGGGTGTCGTAGTCAGCCACGAATCGACCGCGCACCGTGCCGGCATCGTTCAGCGGGCCACCGAAGTCTGCCTGTGTCGCGTAATGGTCCCAGGAGCCGGCCTGCGCAGTCAGCGTCACCGTCGGCTTGGCGTGACCGCGCTTGCGCACCAAATTGACCGCACCGCCCGGGCTGTTGGCGCCTTGCAACAGCGCTGCGCCGCCACGCAGCAGCTCCACTCGGTCATAGAACGCGGTGGATTCGGTGAGGTAGCTGCCCAACGCGTATATGCCGCGGGTCATGGGGGCACCGTCGTACTGCAGCGACTCGATCTCGAAGCCTCGTGAGGTGATAAAGCCCCCGGTGCCGGGGCTTTTGGCAAAGGTCATGCCGGTGGCATTGGCGAACAGGTCGGGCAGGTCCTTGATGTTCTGGTCATCCATGCGCTTGCGGGTCATTACCGTAACGCTTTGGGGGATATCCTTGAGCTTGTGCTCGCCTTTGCCAATGGTCACGGCACCGGTTGTGTAGGATCCGGTGCCTTCGGTGGTCGTGCCCAAGCCTTGTCCGTTAATGCTGGTCGCGCCTAGCTGCATCGCTGAATCGGACTCGACACGGGTGGTCAGCACATAACGGTTTTCAATGCGCAGTACTTGTAGCGAATGGTCAGCCAGGAGTCGCGTAAACCCTTGCTCGACGCTGAGTCGCCCTCTCAACCCATCTGTTTCGAGCCCTTGCGTCAGTGCCGCGTTGAACGACAGCATTACGCCGGCTTCCTTGGCGAACCTGTTGAGTGCAGGCCCGAGCGGCCCGGAGGGAATATTGTAGTCGCGCACAGCCTGTTCGGCATGAGCCGACGCAGCAGGTGAAAACAAGGGGTACAGCAACCCCGCGTGGATTGACATTGCCCCGCCCAGCAGCAGGGGAGTAATGAGTGTGCGACGTGCTTTGGTGCGGTGTACGATGCGCGGCATGACGGCTCCTTTCAATGCCGGGAAGGGCGTTTTGTAAAAGAGCTCGTACGAGAGAAGCCAAACCGACAACGGTCGGCAGATTTTTTATCCGAGCGATGTGAATGTTACCCAGTAGCGCGTGCGGGTCTCGATTTTCAGCTTCAATGCCTGAGCGATGGCGGCCAGGACGCTATCGCTATCGTCCAGCGGATAAACCCCGGAGAGGCGCAAGCCTGCAATATCGTCGCTGCACCGCAGCAAGCCGGGGCGATAACGTTGAAGCTCGGCGAGTGCCCGGTCGAGGCGCCAATCATCGAAAACCAGACGGCCCATATTCCACTCAGTCATCCCGAGCTCGGCGATGCTGGGCTCGGGCAGGACACCGTTATCGAAGGCTAGGCTCATCCCCTCATTCACCTTGACCGCTTGACGGGTCGCAGCGTTGCGCACTTCGACGGCGTGCTCGACTACCACCAACTTGGTGTGGTCTGGAAACAGTCGTACATCGAAGCGGGTACCCAGCGGACGCATGGCACCATGGGGGCTGCGGACCCACATTGGACGTGGATCGGGTGCCGTCTCGACAAAGATCTCCCCCTGCCGCAGCGTAATCAGTCGCTGCTCGGTGTTGTACTGGATGTCTACCGCAGAGCGTGTATTGAGTGACAAGCGCGTGCCATCGTCCAAGGTAATCCGACGGCGCTCGCCCGTTTCGGTCCGCGTACCGGCGAGCCATATGGGGGCATTGCGACAGCCTGTCCAGGCAACCCCGGTGGCGCCGAGCGCGAGCATAAGCCCCTTGAGCACGGTGCGCCGCGCAGGTTCGATCGCACCTGCTGCAAGCGCATGCCGTGCCAAGGGGCCGGATACACCATGAAAGCTTGCCTGAAGCTGCTCCAGCTGTATCCAGGCCCAGCCATTCAGGATATCCGCGTCACACCATGCTTGCCATTGTGCCTGGGTAACTGCGCAACATGGGTTGCCGCAAAGCCTTGCGTGCCATTGGGCTGCCTCTTTCAGGGCCTGGCGTTGATTGGCTGGGTTCACAACTGCGCGTCAAAAGCGAACAGCAGGCAATGCTCGGTGGCCTTTGCCATGTATTTCGTGACGGAGCTCACCGAGATGCCAAGTTGCTCGGCCACTTGCGGATAGGTCAAGCCATCGAGTTGCACGTATAAAAAGGCCTGGCGCGCCTTGTTGCCGAGCCCGTCGAGCATGGCATCCAGTTGCATGAGTGTTTCCAGCATGAGCAGGCGTTCTTCGGGGGAACACTCCTCCAGTGCCGGTTGGCGAGCCAGGAAATCCAGGTAAGCCTGTTCCAGGTTTCGCCTACGCAGTTGGTCGATCATCACACGTCTGGCCACAGTAGCGAGGTAGCTACGTGGTTCACGTGGTGCCTGCCTGATTGCACTGCTGATCAGGCGCACGAACGTGTCCTGCGTAACATCAGCGGCCCGATCATTGTCGCCAAGGCGTCTGCGGATCCAGCTGTGTAACCACTGTGCATGATCCCGGTAGAGGTCATGGACCGCTTCGCGATGGAAGGTGGTGGGAGGGTGCGCGTAGGACACCGAGTGCTTCCTGCTCTAGATATGAATGGGAATTAATCGCGATTATAAGAAAAGCCTCGGGCTTTGCAATCCGAACTGTTCGCTTCAGGAGAATTTCTAGACACAGATGAAACTAAAACGGTGAATGACAGCTAAGGGCCGAAAGCGGTCTTCCCAGACCGGCCGGTATCGACCCAAAGCGGCCGTTGGTTCAGATCGGCTAAAAGCCAAGAGTCGCCCTTTAGGCAGTATCTGCCGAAGGGGCGATTCAAAGTGTTCCGAAATGGGCGACTGGAGACTAGTTCTCGTAGCGCAGCGTAACGGCAAAGTTGCGGGGTTCGCCGTAGTAGTTGCCAGTATCCTGGCTGAAAATCGCGGTGTAGTACTTCTCGTCAAAAACGTTGTTGAGGTTCAGTTGCACGCTGAGGTTCTGGTCAATCCGGAAGTTGGCGTTCAAGTCCACCAGATTGTAGGCGCTCTGGGTAATATCATTCAGGTACAGCTTGCTCTGATGGTAGAGGTTGGCGCCCACTCGCCATTGGTCGAACCCACCGGGCAGTTGATAGGTGGTGGCGGCCTTGAACAGTCGCTGTGGCGAGTTCTCGGTGCCATAGGTGTCGCCCTTGCTGGCGCCGGCCACGTATTTCGGATGGCTGTAGGTGTAGCCCATCGACGCGTTCCAACCGGGCATCAATTCACCTGAAACCTCTGCATCGAACCCGCGGTTGCGCACCTTGGCACCCTCGGTGTAGCACCGCGCATCGCGCGTCGGCCCGCACACGCGCCCGGCCTCGGGCACTACCTGTGGAAGGCCGGTCTGATCCACCTGGAACACTGCGACGGCGGTATTCAAACGTCCATCGAACAGCTCGCTCTTCACGCCAGCCTCGTAGTTGCTGCCGGTAGTGGGCTCCAGCAACTTGTTGTCGACACTGTAGGTGCTTTGCATCTTGTAGATCTCGGTGTAGCTGGCGTAGACCGAGGTGTTGTCCGTGAGGTCGTAGACGATGCCGCCGTAGGGAATGACCTTGCGATCTTCCTTGAACCGGTCGGTTTCCCACGGGCCTTGGGTGTCATAGTCGACCCAGCTCAAGCGGCTGCCAAGAATGACGTGCAGATCATCCAACGGATTGAGGCGCGTGGCGACATAGACCCCCTTGTCCTTGCGCACATGCCGGCTGGGCGTCAGGCTGCCGACTATCTGCGGCTTGGGGAACGTGGAGGTGTCGAAGTCGAGGATGTCGACGGTGGGGTTCTCACTGGCCGAGCCGGTGACGTACTGCAGCCTGTCGCGCCGCATGTTGGTCCCTATCACCACTTCATGCTTGCGCCCCAGCAGGGTGAATGCGCCGTTGAGCGCCGCGTCGAGGTTGACCTGCTCGTCATCGTAACGGGCACTGTTCGGCCAATACTGCATCGTCGAATCCGTCTCGTAGGTGTGATAGCCAACCTGGGCAAGAAAGTCGGCGTTGGACCAGATCAGGTTGGTGGCGACGGTGAGGTTCCAGTCCTCGTTGAAGCGGTGCTTGATATCGGCGAAGACGTTGCGGTTGATCTTGTCCAGATAGGCCCACTTGCCGGCGAGCGACTTCGAGCGCGAGAAGTTGTACGAGCTGCCGTCCAGGTGGGTGGGCAAACCACCCCAGTCGTAGCCGTTGTTGTTGTCCTGCTGGAAGGACGCCCCCAGCGCGACCGTGGTCGCGTCACTCAGGTCGGCTTCGCCGATGGCGTAGAACAGCTGGTTGTCCTTGCCTGCGTAGTCCTGGTAGCTGTTTTTCGTGTTGTACATCAGCACCGTGCGGCCGCGCAGGGTGCCCTCTGCGTTCAGCGGGCCGCCGACATCGAGCTGGGTGCGGTAGTTGTCCCACGAGCCGGCGCTGATTTCCGCCTTGAGCTGGTATTCACGCGTGGGTCGCTTGCGCACCATGTTGATCGCCGCAGACGGGTTACCTGCGCCTTGCATTAGACCGTTGGCGCCGCGGACAATCTCCACCCGGTCGTACATGGCCATGTTGTTCACCGACATGACGTCCATCGAGAAACTTTCGGTGACACTGCTCGGCAGGCCATCGAACTGCAGGTCGTCGACCTGGAACCCGCGTGAGTAGTACAGCGGGCGCTCTGTGCCAAACCCTTTGACCGTGCTGATGCCCGTCGCGGCCTTGGCAACGTCTTCCAGCGACTGCATGTTCTGGTCGTCCATCTGCTGGCGCGTGACGACACTGATGGACTGAGGCGTCTCTCGCGGCGAGAGCCCCAACCGGGTTGCGGTACTGGTGAGGCCAGTGGTGTAGGAGCCAGTCCCTTCGGTAGTCGCCCCCAGCCCAAGTGCATTCACATCGGTAGCGCCCAGCTCCAGCGCTGATGAATCCGCCGCTATCTTGCGCAAGGTCAGCGTCTTGTCATTTACGTACTCGTAGCCGTAACCACTGCCTCTGAGCAGTTGCTCGAGCGCCTCGTTGATCGTGTAGGCCCCACGCAGCCCAGCGCTGCGCATTCCGCTTATCTCGTCAGAATTGAAAATGATGCGCAGGCCGGCCTGGTCGGCCAGACGGGTTAGTGCGCTGTCCAGTGGCTGGGCAACGATGGTGAAGACCTGGGTGACAGCTGAGCTTTCTGAAGCCCTGGCCTGGGCCTCGACCGGTGCCAGGAGGCCGAACAAGGCGGCGAATGCCACCGCTTGGCGCAACGACTGTGCGCGGGTACGTACGCAGATATGCAGCATGACAGCAACCTTTCCCTAGAGTTGGCTGCGCGACTTTTATGTGAATGATTCGCGCTTCGTCTTTACGACGAAGCGACCTACAGGACCTTGCCAAAGAATTTTCATTTTTTTTGCAAGGCGCTGCGCGGAAGAGAGAGGGTGCGGCGTCAGTCTTTCGGCCGCACCAGGGTGATCAACGGCAACCGGGTGATACGCAGGGGCTGCGTCTGCTCCAGCACGGCCAGGGCAGCCTGTGGATCATCCACCTCGAATATGCCGCTGATGCGCCGGGCCGCCAGCGTCTTATCGGTGAGGTACACAATGCCGGGGATGTACCGGTCGAGCTCGGCGAGCACGTCACCCAGCGGGCGCGCGTTGAAGATCAATTTGCCGCGTTGCCAGGTGGCGACGTTCTGCACATCGACCGCCTTGCCCGGCTGCGGCGCCACACCGCGCCGATAGGCCGAGGATTGCCCGGCCGGCAGGCGCAAGCTCTGCCCGCCCGAACTGAGCTGCACGATGCCTTCGCTCACCTGCACGGTCACCTCGTCACCGCGCTGGTTTACATCAAATCGGGTGCCGACGGCCTGCACATCTCCTTGCGCCGCGTGCACGATGAAAGGCCGCGATGGGTCCTTGGCTACCTCGAATAGCGCCTCCCCTTGATACAGCGTGATACCGCGTCGATTTTGGCTGTAGCCCACCGACAACACGGTGTCTGCGTTCATCCAGACAACGCTGCCGTCCTGCAGGCGCACTTCCCGCCGCTCGCCAGCATCGGTCACCTGATCGGCATACAGGGCCGACCAAGGCCGTAGCAGCCCTGCACTGATCATAACCAGCGCCAGGCACGCGGCCAGGCCCACCGCCCACAAGGCGCGTGCGGGTCTGCGCCGCTTGCGCGGGCTTAGGGCGACGAACTGTTGGGCTTTCGGCGTGTGCGCAAATGCCCCCCACAACGCCTCGGACTTTCTGGCGGCCAGGGCATGGGCCTCGGAGCGCTGGCACCAGCGCTCATAGGCCAAGTGGTCGGCTGCAGTAGCCCGGCCGGACTGAAGATGCACCAGCATCTCGATGGCCTGGTCTTCCAGCTCGAAAGGATCAACGGTATCGGTCATGGTTTCTGCAAGCTGAGCAGCATGAGGAGGCGTCGGAGTCTGGGGGGTGGTGTCCGAATAAGGCAAGCGGTTCATATCCACTCCTTCTTGCTCAAGGAGTCGCGACAATGACGTACCGCTTGCACGATGTACTTGCCTACAGTGCTCTCGGACACGCCGAGCCTGGTGGCGATTTGGGCATGCGTCAGCCCCTCGAGACGATTGAGCAGCAGCGCCAGGCGTGCGTTGGTGGGCAACTGGTCCATCGCGACATCGAGCTGCGCCAAGGCCTCATCGGTCATCAGCGCCGACTCGGGTGAAGGGCGTGGGTCGCAGACCTCCAGGGCTTGCGACTCGTCGGCATGCAGGGCATTGAACCGCCCCTCGCGCCGCATACGGTCGATGGCCAGGTTGCCGGCGATGCGGAACAGGAACGCGCGCGGCTCCTGGATCGGTTCGCCGGCAGGAAGGTTGACCAACCGCAGGTAGGTGTCTTGCGCTACATCGGCAGCCTGCTCGACGTTGCCCAGCCGCCGAGCCAGGAACGCCATCAGTTCCGCGTAGTGCTCATGGAAGTTGGTCAGCAACTCAGAGGTGCCAATGCGCGACATGCTCAGCCCTACGTCGGTAAACCGGCTCCGCCGGAGAGCGGCGAATACTACACTAACTGAGAAGCATTATTAAATGGGCTTCGAGTGGACTTGACAATGTCGAGCATATCGCTTGGCGATGGTGACAGGCTGCTGATCAGGTGATGATCGGACCCGCTGCTGGACCCTGATCGCCATCAATGAAGGGCAGCTTTGGGTCGATAACAGCCAATCGCGCCCTTCTACATCAACCGGGCGGAGCAGCCGGGCGCCTCAAGTTGCTTGGCCACTTTCATCGCCAGTTCGACAAAGGCTCTCGCTGCAGCCGTTTGATAAACCCCTTTTCGTTGCATCAGAACAGCAGTGCGCTGCAAGCGCTGCTGGTCAAGCTCGATAGCGACCAACTGCTCGTGAGCCTGGGCGATGGTGGCCGGCAACAAGGTCGAGAGCTTGGTCCTGCTGACCACTTCGATAAGCGCACTGATGGTATTGGCTTCCACTTGTACGTGAGGCCGAATGTTGTGCTGGCGGCAATAGCTGTCGATCTGCTCACGCGTGGCAAATTCGGCGCTCAAGAGTATCAGCGATTCTGAGTTCAACGCCTCCAGGCCAATACTGGCCGTCGTGGCGAGGGGATGCTGCTTGCCTACCACCAGCGCGAGGGTTTCGACCAGGAGCGCTTGGGCCTCCAGGTCCAGATGATGGCCGCTGTCGAACGCTATGCCCACATCAACCTCGTCGGCCAACAACAATTCTTCCATCGCCTCTTGGGCGATCTCTCGCACCACCAGCGTGATGTTCGGGTAGCGGCCATGGAACGCTTCAACCAGCGGGCCAACGAGATAGCTGGTGAATGTCGGCGTTACCCCCACCCTAAGTGACCCGCGGCTCAGATCGCCGAGGTCATCAATGGCTCGTTTTGCCTCCTGCAGTTCCTGCGCGGCCCGCTTGGCATAGCGCAGATACACCTCGCCGGCATCCGTCAGCCGCGTGGTACGGCCGGAGCGATCGAACAACGTTGTGCCGAGGCTCTCTTCCAGCTGCCGGACCTGCTGCGACAAGGCCGGTTGAGACACATGCAGCGCCGCTGCGGCGCGGGTGAAACTGAGATGGTTTGCCACTGCGATGAAGTACTGGATGTGTCGGGCAAGCATGGACGCACCTATAAGATTATCTGATCTACTAGATCATAAATCAGACTTTTACCTTATTGAAAGGGCTGCGTAACCTTTGCTTCAACACATCGCGTCATTCAAGGAGTCAACCATGAAAGACATCATCGACGGGTTTCTGAAGTTCCAGAAAGAGGCCTACCCCGAGCGCGTCAAACTGTTCAAGGACCTGGCCAGCCAGCAGAGCCCACGTGCCCTGTTCATCTCATGCTCCGACAGCCGCCTGGTGCCGGAGCTGGTCACCCAGCGTGAACCCGGAGACCTGTTCGTCATCCGCAATGCAGGCAACATCGTGCCGTCCTACGGCCCCGAGCCTGGAGGCGTATCGGCCTCGGTGGAATACGCTGTGGCGGCCCTGCAGGTTTCCGACATCGTCATCTGCGGCCATTCCGATTGCGGTGCCATGACGGCCATCGCCACCTGCAAATGCCTGGACCACATGCCCGCAGTGGCCGGCTGGCTGCGCTACGCCGATTCCGCACGAGTGGTAAACGAAGCCCGCAACCATTTCGGCCCGCAGGCCAAGGTCGAGGCCATGGTGCGCGAAAACGTGATCGCCCAGCTTGCCAACATCCAGACCCACCCCTCGGTGCGCCTGGCCCTGGAAGAAGGCCGCGTGACATTGCATGGCTGGATCTACGACATCGAAAGCGGGCTGATCGAGGCCTTCGATGGCGGTACAGGCACGTTCGTATCCCTCGCCCACAACCCCGAAGTACACGCCGTTTCCCATCAACCCAAGCGTGTTGCCTAAGTATTTTTCAACCAAGGAGAAACACCATGATCCAATCGCAAATCAGCCAGAACGCCCGCCTTGCCCTGAGCGAAGTCATCCTTCTGGCCAAAGCCCGCAAAGACCTGTCGTTCTCCCAGATCACCGAAGGCACCGGCTTGTCCGAAGCGTTCGTCACCGCAGCACTGCTGGGCCAGCACCCGTTGCCGGCGAGCGCCGCCCAGGTGGTAGGTGACAAGCTCGGCCTCGACGCGGACGGCATCGCAATGCTGCAGACCGTGCCACTGCGCGGCAGCATTCAAAATGGCGTCCCGACCGACCCGACCATCTACCGCTTTTACGAGATGTTGCAGGTGTACGGCACCACCTTGAAGGCGCTGGTTCATGAAAAGTTCGGCGACGGCATCATCAGTGCCATCAATTTCAAGCTGGACATCCAGAAAGTCGAAGACCCCGAGGGTGGCTCGCGCGCGGTGATCACCCTGGATGGCAAATACCTGCCCACCAAACCGTTCTGATCTGGCTGCAACACATGGGCTCGGCCGCAATGTTGCGGCCGAGCCACAACCTGAAGGTGATCAAAATTGAAAGCGTTGTTCGCATTGATACTAGGCGGGCTGTGCAACGTGGCGATGGCGACCGACGTCGAGCAACAGGTCGAGCAGGCACCGGTTGAACAATACAGCTACTCCCGGCACCTCGATATCGCTCGCGTCATTTCCATGAGCCAGGTACCTGATGTCTGCGAGGTGGTACCCGCTCGCATGACGTACGAAGACTCCCAAGGCAATGAGCATGTGCTTGAGTACCGCGTGATGGGCAATGGTTGCTCGAATAACTGAGCCCGGCCTTCGCAGCGCGGCAGCACTCTATATGAGGACTGAAGTTGATGGACCTTATCTTTCGCAATGTACGCATTGACGACACCCAGCCACTGGTAGATGTGGCCGTGCAAGCAGGCAGAATCGCCGAGATCGCGCAACACATCGCCACCACCGCAGCGCACGAAATCCAAGGCGACGGCAAAGTGCTTGTTGCCGGGTTTGTCGAAGGCCACCTGCACCTGGAAAAAGCCAACGTGATGCACCGCAAGGCCAACCGTTCCGGCACCTTGAAGGAAGCGATCGCCGTCACCGCCGAACTGAAGCCCACACTGACCCGTGAGGATATCCGCGAACGTTCGATCCAGGTGCTGCGTGCACTGGTTCAGGCCGGTACCACGCATGTACGTGCCCATGCCGAGTTCGACCCCGCCCAAGGCTTCACCGGGCTCGAAGTGGTGCTGGAGTTGCGCGAGCAGTTCCGAGAGGCGATCGACATCCAGGTCGTGGCCTTTCCGCAAGAAGGCATTCTCAAGCTGCCTGGCATGCAGGCCATGATGGCCCAGGCAATGGAGATGGGCGCCGATGTGGTGGGCGGCATTCCCTACAACGACGTGTCGCCGCTGGAGCACATTGATTTCGTCTTTGACTTGGCCAAGCGCTACGGCAAAGACATCGACTTGCACCAGGACTTCGCCGATGACGCCGAGCACATGACCATCGAGTACGTGGCACGTCGAACCATTGCCGAAGGCTACCAAGGACGGGTCTGCGTTGGGCATCTGACCAGCCTGGCCGCCGCCTCGCCAGCGCGACAGGCACAGGTGATTGCGTTGCTACGTGAGGCCGACATCAGCGTGATGTGCCTGCCCGCCACCGACCTGCACCTGGGGGCTCGGGGTGACAGTCACAATGTAAGACGCACCCTGACACCGGTGCGTGCACTGCGCGACGGCGGTGTCACGGTTTGCCTGGCCACCAACAACATCCGCAACGCATTCACACCGTATGGCACTGGCGACCTGCTGCACATTGCGCAACTGGCCATTCCCGCGTGCCACTTGGGCGGCGCGGATGATCAGGCCACCGTGTTGTCGATGCTCACGACCAACCCTGCCAAAGCCTTGGGCTTGAAACGCCACGGTTTGGCGGTGGGCAATGATGCCGACCTGGTGATGGTGGATTGCCGGGCCGTGGCCGATGTCATTCTCGACCTGCCGACACGGCTAATGGTACTCAAGCGCGGCAGGGTGGTGGCAACCGCTGAGCACCGCAGGTCAGTCGCATTCTGAGGTCATCGGGGAGTGTTCCAGGGCATGCTCACCCTGCGTCTCCCAGCCCATTATGCGAAGCCTTTTCTATCCACCTCCGATACTGGCGAGTACGAACGGCCATGGAGAGCTGTTGCAAGATCAGCGCGCGCACTGGTGAAACACTCGGGTCGGGCTTTTTAGCTCGGCTGAGTTTGCGCAATTGGTACTTCACTACTGCCATGTTCGCCAAGGCTGCCAGGGCTTTGTTTTTCCAGGTGATCGGCGGCAACTGCGGGGCATTGTCCCTGCCCTGCAGCCAGTCACGAGGCAAATGCGGATCGATGGCTAACGCGGTTCCGATGCCGACCATGTCCACACCACGCTGCACGACGCTTTCGGCCACCGGGCGGCGACGTATACCGCCGGTGACCATCACCGGCATCCTGGCGACGGTCTGGATCTCACGGGCGAACTCGACGAAATATGCTTCGCGAGCCAGGGTACGGCCATCGCGCGCTTCACCTTGCATGGCCGGTACTTCGTAGCTGCCTCCCGACAACTCCACCATATCCACGCCCAGGTCGTTGAGCCACCCAACTACCCTTTTCGCGTCATCGGCGCTGAAGCCTCCGCGCTGGAAGTCAGCCGAATTGAGCTTGACCGCCACTGCAAAATCCGCGGAAACCACAGCCCTGACCGCCTTGACGATTTCGAGCAACAGGCGTGCCCTGTTTTCCAGAGCCCCGCCCCACTCGTCCGTCCTCTGGTTGGTCAACGGCGACAGGAACTGGCTCAGTAAATAGCCATGGGCAGCGTGGATTTCCACGCCAGTGAACCCTGCGCGCTCGCCGAGGCGTGCGGTATTCGCAAAGCGCTGGATAACCTCTTCGATCACGCCAGGGGTCATTGCATACGGCGTGACAAAATGCTTGGACATCTTGCCAAGCTCCAGCGGCACGGCCGAAGGTGCCCAGGTTTTTTGCCCAAGGTTCGCCTGCATCTGCCGGCCTGGGTGATTGATCTGCAACCAGAACTGCGCGCCGCCGGATCGCCCCACACGCGCCCAGCGCTTGAATTTGTGCAGTTGCTGGTCGTCCTGCAACACCACGCCACCCGGCCCGGTCATCGCGCGGCCGTCGACCATCACGTTGCCGGTGATGATCAGGCCGGCACCACCGTCGGCCCATGCTTGATAGAGACGCATCAGTGCTTCGGAAGGCGCCTGATCGGCGTCCGCCATGTTCTCTTCCATGGCGGCTTTGGCGATTCGGTTCTTGATGGTTGAACCGTTGGGAAGCATCAGGGTGTCGAATACGTTCATGGGCAGTCCTCAACTGAAGATGAGGCCACCTTAAGATTAAAGTAAACTTTAAGGTCAACAGCTTTTTCAGGTTCATCGCACCAGCCCCTGGCAAGCTCGCTACCTGATCGACATGTATACCCTGATCCTGGCCGACAGCTGTCTTGCCAGCCCTTTCACGGCGCCCGCCGGGACGCGGATTTCACTGCACGCTTGCCTGAGGCTTGGCCAACCCCTTCTTCACGCAAACGATTGATCAGCATTTGCGCATTTTCCGCACACTCCATACCTTCGGGCTTACCCTCGATGCCTTGGATGACGAGAAGAAGCTGCGCTTTGTTCTGCGCTAGCCGGCGCTGCAGAACACCAATTTCCTCAACCTTTTGCTTGAGTCCACTGAGCAACTGGTCGTGCTGCCAGCCGCTGGCATTCGTCGGCATCAGCTGCCGTATTTCTTCCAATGAAAACCCCGCCGCCTGCGCTCCGGTGATGATCTCCAGCACCCATTGGGTCTCAGGCGCGTAGTCCCTGTAGCCATTCGCTTTGCGCTCGACAGATCTGATCAAGCCGCTTGCCTCGTAGAACCGGATGCGTGACGGTGCCAACCCGCTGATTTTCGCCAGTTCGCCAATTCTCATAACCCACCCTGAAAATGCTATCGACCCCGAGTTGACTTTAAAGCTGGAGTCATCGGTCAGCCAAGCGAATCAGTATTGCCTGGGGCCCGCCTACGTCATATTACTTTCACTGCGCGGCCGATGAACTTGACCGGGCCTGTTGGAGCACCCGTAGGAGAGCCCCCCGCTTTCTCAAGGGTCAGCTCGAACAACTGGTTCGGCTCAAGCGCAGGCAAGCGCCTCAGCGGCACGCGGTACTGTTCGCCCGGTTTGACCAACCCCAGCGAAACAGGTGCGCGCCACTGCTCGCCCTTGGTCCAGAACTGCAAGGTCATGCCTTCGGGCACATCGTCCACGCCAAGGGGGATCAGTTCGATCATGCTGGCATCGTTGGCTTGCACTACCCAACCCGGGGCCTGGCCCGACGGCGCCACGAGCACCACCATGTAGGTGGTCACAGGCGGCGCCTTGGTCAACAGCGCCAAGGCCAGAAGCAAGCTTGCTGCAAGCCCCGCAGCGCTCAAGCCCTGCCAGAGTCCAAGCCGCTGCCACCAGCCAGCGCGTGGATGCACTGGCGGGTAAGCCTCTTCAAGGCTGCGCTCGATCCGGCCCCACAAGCGGTGGCTTGGCGTGACGGGTTCAACTTGCGTGGTCAGTTCAAGCAGGCGGGCCTCCCAGGCATCAACTGCGGCTTTTACGGCCGGCTCCGTTTTCAACCGGTCCTGCATGGCAGCACGCTGCTCGCCACTCAAGGTACCCAGCACATACTCGGCTGCCAGGTCGTCCAGGTCCTCGGCGCTCTCATCACCCGGGGTACGCTTCATGTCATGCACTCCCGCAGGGCCTTCAGGCTTCGCTTGATCCATGCCTTCACGGTGCCCAACGGCGCACCCAGCAGGGTTGCGATTTCGGCATTGCTGCAACCGTCCACATACGCATGCAGGATGCAACGCTGGGGAGCGGGTTGCAGTTGCTCAAGGCAGCGATAGATTTTCGCCGAGCCTGACCACAGTTGCAGGTCGTCCAGTTCCGGGGGCAGGGTTACAGCCGCGATCATGCCAGGCTCGCCCAGGTCGGTTTCCCAGCGGCCGTCACGCACGAAGTTCAGCGCCAGGTGACGGGTGATGCTGTACACCCAGCCTCGGGCTGAACCGCGCGATGGGTCATAGCTGGCAGCACGTGTCCAGATACGCACAAAGGCATCGTGAACGATGTCCTCCGCGCTCGCCTGATCGCGCACGATGCGCCGTGCGACGCCCAGCAAACGTGCCCCCTCATGCTGATAGAGCGCCTGCAAGGCGTGGCGGTCTCCTTGGGCACAAGCGGCAAGACAGCCCTCGAAATCAAATGGAACAACGGGCGAATTCAAAATGGGGCGTTCCTTCATCATGAAACCTGGACGGTGCCCTGGCTTAGCGGCCTGGGGCACGTCCAGCAGCGTAGATGATCAATCGCTGGCGTGCCGCTCAAGCCCTCGTCACTTGGCGGACCAGAACACGTAGTCCGCCTGGTACTTGACCCTCTGCTGCGCGCCTTTGCTCTGCGCCGTACAGTCCACAGAAGGCGCTACGCCACCGCGAGTCGCCAGGCGCTGGATGTAGCTGACCCCTTGCATCGCGCCCTTGCCCTCGGCAGGGTTGGCCTTGACCAGTTGATACGGGATATCGCCTTTGGCCGCCGGGGCGACGGCAAGCTGGGTGCCGGTGACTTTCGAACCGTCCTTGGCCTGCCAGGTGGCCGGAGGACCAAAATAGTCACCTACAGGTTTGCCGCTGCGATCATTGAGCACCGCCTTGGGGCCGACGAAGGTCCACTCCGTCTGGCCTGGCGCATTGGCCTTGTCGCGGCATTCGTAGGTGATCTCACCGACACCGACGGTTTCCAGCATGATGGAGTGGCCATCGGGAACCTTGACCGCCTCCGGGACGCCCGACTGGGCATGGGCGGGGGCAGATGCCAGTACAAGGCAGGCGGCGAGCAGGGAGAGAGCGGGCTTGATGATCATGGGGCGAACTCCGTGGGGGTCATGGGTCAGGCAATCACCGACTGCCTGATAAGAACTACCCATCGGGTGCCGTTCTGGATGCACCGGCTCAACAATAATTTTGCATACTCGTTATCGATACCGTGCTGACAGCGAAGCAGGTGTGCAGGCGTGCCACGGTCGACTGATCACGCCGGGGCGGTTACGCTGGCGTTTTCCACCTGCACGGAAGCGCCAGTGAAAGAGTCATACCAAGGAAGCTGCTTGTGCGCAGCGATCAGTTACCTGCTGCTTACCACGCCAAAAGCTGTGAGCCACTGCCATTGCAGCCAGTGCCGCAAAGGGCACGGGGCAGCATTCGCTTCATACGGCAGCGTTCCGCGTAGCATGCTGCGCATCCTTCGTGGCGCCACCAGTATCAAGACCTATGCGTCTTCGCCGACGGTGGTGCGGGAATTTTGCGTAGAGTGCGGCTCGACCTTGTTCTGGTCACGCTCCGAAGGTGAGTTTGCCGACTGGGTTTCGATAGCACTGGGCACGCTTGATACACCGTTCCTGCCCAAGAAGCAGAAACATCTGCACGTCGACTCTGCTGCCCCTTGGTGCTTTCCGTTCATCCCGTCTGATTGCAAGAGCAGATCAGTTGACCGCTGAGTTCGATGCAACGGCGCTGCCATCCACGGTAGCGTCAGGATAATCCGCAACAGAGCAATCACGGCTAGGCACCTCGATGCCTTAACAACGGATGCTAGCGCTCACCGCACCTTCCGGAGACTTCGCTCGTTGACTGACTCACAGCACAGCCCCGCCTATGCAAAACGGTTCGAAGCCGTGCTTGCCTACATCGACAGCCACCTCGAAGGTGACCTGTCGGTGAATGCCTTGAGCCGCATCGCCAACTTTTCGGCGTTTCACTTTCACCGGCAGTTCACGGCATACATGGGCGTTCCGGTTTCACGGTATGTGCAACTGATGAGGCTTCGACGTGCGGCGCACCAACTGGTCGCCTTGCCCGCAACACCCGTTCTGGACGCCGCATTCGGCGCCGGCTTCGAAAGCCCCGAAGCCTTTTCCAGGGCGTTCAAGCGTGCGTTCGGCATGGCGCCGAGCGTGTTCGCCAAGGCGCCGAACTGGCAGGCCTGGAGTGCGGTATTCGTTGTTCCACGCCTTTGCAGGAGTATCACCATGCAGATCCGTATAGTGGAGTTCGCCGAAACCCGCGTGGCCGCGCTCGAACACCGAGGGCCGCCCAGCCTGGTCGGTGAAAGCGTTGCGCGTTTTCGCCAATGGCGCATAAACAGCGGCCAGTCGTCGGTGGCCAGCAGCCGCACCTTCGGCATCCCCTACGACAACCCCGACACCACCCCGCCCCACGCCTTTCGCTTCGCCGTTTGTGGGGAGATGAACGAGGCCGTGCAGCCCAATGAGTTCGGTGTGCATGAACGGGTTATACCGGCGGGCCGTTGTGCCGTGTTTCGGCATAGCGGCTCGCCTGACTACATTGGCGAAACCATCTACCCGCTGTACCGGGACTGGTTGCCGTCGAGCAATGAAGAACTGCGCGACCATCCGTTGTTCTTCCAATACCTGAGCGTGTATCCGGAAACGCCACTGGAGCAGTGGGAAACGGATATCTATGTACCGCTGAAGTAGGCCGGGCCAAGGGTGGCAGCAGCAGCCAGCCACTCAAACAACTGCCGAGCAGCCGCGCCCAAAGGCCGGTCGTTACTATGGACCAGGTAATAGTTTTTCCCAGTCAGCAGGACATGGGGGAACAGCTGTACCAAACTGCCCTGCGCCACGTCGTCCTCCACCAACCAAGGGCTGGTCAGCACAATGCCCTGGCTGCGCCGTGCAGCATCGATGGCCATTTCCGACTGATCGAAACGCAAGTCGCTCTTCAACCTGTCGAAGGACATTCCGACTTGCCCTAACCATCGCGACCAATTGGCGTGAGAGGTGGTATAGAGCACTGTCGCGCGTACCATGTCCTCGATGACGGACAGTTGCAGACGCTCGCGGTATTCAGGGCTGCAATAGACGCGAGCTTCATCACGCAGCAGCAACTTCACCTGGAGGTCGAGGGGTTGGCCGTCGAAATGGCGTACGGCCAGATCATAAGTGCCCGACTGAAAGTCGACAGGCGCCACGGATGCGCTCACGTGAAGCTTCAACTCTGGATACGAACGGGTCAGATCAGGCATCCGGCGGGCAAACCAAGTGTTCGCGAACGCGGGTGGCAGGCTCAGATGCACGTCGAATTCGCCGCTGCGCTGCAGCGCAAGATTGGCGTGTTCAAGCTGCTGAAGCGCTGGCTTGACTTGCGCCCAATAGCGCAGTGCTTGTTCGGTCGGCTGTAGTCTGCGCACGCTGCGCACGAACAGAGAGGTACCCAGCCAGTCTTCCAGCTTGCGAATCTGTTGTCCCACCGCCCCAGGCGTGACGAACAGTTGCTGAGCTGCCAGTACCGCACTGCCCGTGCGCATGACAGCGTCGAAACAGACAATGGCCTTCATCGGGGTATCGGCTCGCATAGCGTAGTTTTTCTCTTTCATACCGTCACGAGAGATGATTTGTACCGGGTTGGCCATCTCACCACAATCACCTCAGCAATCTTGCCGGCCCGAGGGGTACAACACGTGAACGTTCTGATTATCCATGCCCATCCCGAACCTTGCTCCTTCAATGGCGCCATGACCCGGACTGCGGTGCGTACGCTTACCCGGCTAAACCATGAAGTGCGGGTAAGTGACCTTTATGCCATGGGCTGGAACGCCGTACTGCAGGCAGAGGATTTCTCCGAGCGGGTCGATGGGCACTTTTTTGACCCCGCCAAGGAGCAGGCGCACGCTCAGGTTACTGCGACGGTATGTAGCGAGGTTAAGGCCGAGCAGGACAAGGTCGCATGGGCCGAGCTGGTGATTTTCCAGTTTCCGATGTGGTGGTTTTCCATGCCAGCCATGCTCAAGGGCTGGGTTGATCGTGTCTTGAGCCGCGGTTTCGCCTATTCCACCGGACGCAAGTACGATACCGGACACCTCAAGGGCAAATGCGCAATGCTCAGCCTCACCACAGGTACCGCAAGCACCCTGTACGCACCCAACGGCATTGACGGTGATCTGCACCACATTCTCTGGCCCATTCACAACGGCATACTGGCGTACACCGGTTTTACCGTGCTCCCCCCCTTTGCCGCGTGGATGCCCGCCCAGGTCAGCCAACAGCAACGGGCGGATTATCTGCTGCAGTATGCCGAGCGGCTATCACGGCTGGGCGATATGCAACCGCTGTTCTTTCATCCACGGCAGGATTACGACGAGCATCAACAGCTCAAGCCAGGCATACCTGCCCGTTCGGGCGTCCAGTGGAATCCCCGCGCTGGCCAGACCTTCGAAGCGTCTGCGAGCAAGAATTTTGATAGTGCTGCAAATGGAGAATCATCGTGAAGGGCTATTGGATCATTTTCGGTGCCGAGGTAAACGACGCCGATGCACAGCAGGAATATGGCCGACTGTGGGCACCCATCAGTGAGAAGTACAATGCCAAGGTCAAGGTTCTGAAGCCTGGGACATTGGTCGAGGCCCAATCCAGCCAGCGCGTGCTGGTGGTCGAGTTCCCTACCTACGCGCAAGCCAAGAACTGTTACAGCGATCCTGATTACACCGCCGCAAAACAGTTCGCGCTTCGCGCCTACTGCCGCGAACTGATCATCATTGAAGGCGATCTCGCCTAGCCTCATCGCTACGGGAAACTATCGGCATCAGGGCCCAGAGCTATCCGGGATACTGAAGGCGAGCGACCTCATTGCTGTAGTGCCGCGTCGCTTAGCGGCGGATGTCGATAGTCTCGTCATGCCTTAGCCAGTTTGTGGCCAGCCCCCTCCGGCCCTTCTCGTCGTTTTGTTCAAACCTGAGCTAGCTGCTCCCGGGCGAACGTCTGGGCTTCTTGGTAGACTAATACACCTTTTTCTTGAGGCAGATCTGGACGGTATAGCTCACCGTCCCAGCAGCCTTTTTCCTTGCTCTGATAGTTGCCATGGTTTTCGGTGGTACAAGCGTGATTGGCATTGGTACATCGTACCAGTGCGCAACCAAAAAGCGCCCAAAACCCCGAAAAATGGTACCAAAATGCGTAGACCAGAATGCCCCTAGAATCAGCCCCAAAGCCAGAAACCACGCGCCCTGAGCCGTCACGCCGCTTCAGCGTTGCACCTATGATGGACTGGACAGACCGCCACTGCCGCTTCTTCCTGCGCCTGCTCTCCAGTCAAACCTTGCTCTACACCGAAATGGTCACCACCGGTGCCCTGCTGCACAACGACGCCCACCGTTTCCTGCGCCACGATGCCTCCGAGCACCCGCTGGCCCTGCAACTGGGCGGTAGCGTACCCGCCGACCTGGCAGCCTGCGCACGCCTGGCCGAGGACGCGGGCTATGACGAGGTCAACCTCAATGTCGGCTGCCCGAGCGACCGGGTGCAGAACAACATGATCGGCGCTTGCCTGATGGCTCACCCGGCGCTGGTGGCCGATTGCGTGAAGGCCATGCGGGATGCGGTGTCGACACCGGTGACGGTCAAGCACCGTATCGGCATCAATGGCCGCGACAGCTATGCCGAGCTGTGCGACTTCGTCGGGCAGGTGCGTGAGGCTGGGTGCCGGAGTTTTACCGTGCATGCGCGTATCGCGATTCTGGAGGGGCTGTCGCCGAAGGAAAACCGCGAGGTTCCGCCCCTGCGCTATGACGTCGCGGCGCAGCTGAAGGCGGACTTCCCGGACTTGGAAATCGTGCTCAATGGCGGGATCAAGACCCTAGCAGAATGCCAGGCCCATCTTGAAACCTTCGATGGTGTGATGCTGGGGCGTGAGGCGTATCACAACCCTTACCTGCTGGCCGAGGTCGACCAGCAGCTGTTTGGCAGCGATGCGCCGGTGATCAGCCGTAGCGAGGCGTTGGCGCAGTTGCGGCCATATATCGTGGCGCATATGGAAAGCGGTGGCGCGATGCACCACGTTACCCGGCATATTCTGGGGCTGGCCCAAGGGTTCAAAGGGGCGCGGCGCTTCCGTCAGTTGCTGTCGGCAGACATTCACAAGGCGGCGCAGCCGCTGGCAGTGTTTGACCAGGCGGTGGAATTGCTGCAAGGCCGGTGATACTACCCGTGCACGCAACCCGGCGGCTCCTACAGACGATCGTGCGAGCTTGAGAATTGCAGTATGTGGAACCTCAAGGCAGCCGGGCACTCGAATCTTCACCTTACGTACGGCCCTTCGTGGGCAAGCCCGCTTCTACAGGCCCTTGAGCGGCTGTCGGGGCTCGGGTAATGTCGAGTAAATGCACAGGACAGAGCACGCCCATGACTTCCAAGCTGGAACAACTGAAGCAGTTCACCACCGTGGTCGCCGACACCGGGGACCTGGACGCCATCACCCGGCTGAAGCCGGTCGATGCCACCACCAACCCGTCCCTGCTGCTAAAGGCCGCCGCCATCCCGGGCTACGCCGACCTGCTCAAGCAGGTGAAGGCCGATGCCAAGGGCGATGTCGACCTGGCCTGCGACAAGTTCGCGGTGGCCGTGGGTTCAGGCATTCTCAAGGTCATTCCGGGGCGTATCTCCACCGAGGTGGATGCTCGCCTGTCGTTCGATGAGCCGGCGCTGCTAAACAAAGCCCGCCAGCTGATCGGGCTGTATGACGCAGCCGGGGTCTCCAAAGACCGCGTGCTGATCAAGCTGGCCTCCACCTGGGAAGGCATCCGTGCCGCCGAGCAGCTGGAAAAGGAAGGCATCCAGACCAACCTCACGCTGCTGTTCTCCTTCGCCCAGGCTCAGGCCTGCGCCGATGCCGGTGTGTTCCTGATTTCGCCGTTCGTAGGCCGTATCTACGACTGGTACAAGAAGAGCACC
Organism: Pseudomonas sp. BN505; assembly: GCF_029873175.1. NCBI lineage: Bacteria > Pseudomonadati > Pseudomonadota > Gammaproteobacteria > Pseudomonadales > Pseudomonadaceae > Pseudomonas > Pseudomonas sp. BN505. The sequence continues at coordinate 169,645 of NZ_SSOI01000027.1, read as the reverse complement.
GGCACGGATTATGTGGGCGCCGACGACCCAGGCGTGCAGTCGGTGACGCGCATCTATGACTACTACAAGGCCAATGGCTACAACACGGTGGTCATGGGCGCCAGCTTCCGCAATATCGGCCAGATCGAACAACTGGCCGGCTGTGACCGCCTGACCATCAGCCCTGAACTGTTGCAGCAGTTGAGCGATGACCAGGGTGAACTGCCGCGCGTGCTCAAGCCAGGCAATGCCGGCGAGGCCAAGCAGCAGCTGAATGAAAGCCAGTTCCGCTGGGCAATGAACGAAGATGCCATGGGCACCGAGAAGCTGGCCGAGGGTATTCGCCAGTTTGCGCGGGACCAGGAGAAACTGGAGAAGTTGATGGCTGAAAAAGCCTGACACATATCGAATTTGCCTGACGGGCGGGAAGTGTTCAGCATTTTCCGCCCGTTTTGTTTTGCCAAGCTTTAGTTGTGAATTGAATTCCAGGGCCTCTTCGCGGGTAAACCCGCTCCCCACACGCATACCCACAGGCCTGAAATTGGCGCTGTACTTGTGGGAGCGGGTTTACCCGCGAAGAGGCCCGATAAGCCACCCGAGCTGTCGATGACCTCCTCTACCCCCTTGCCTCTCGTACTCACCGGCCCGGTACTGCGCCGCCTGGAACCCCAGCGCCTGGCCATCTGGCTGGTCGCTACCCAACCGCTGCAACCCGAATTCATCTTCCCGGCAAGCGAGGCCAAGGTGGATTGCCAGGTCGTCCCGGTCGGCCAGCACGCTTTCATTCACCTGCTGGAAATCCACTTCGCCAACCCCCTGCCCTGCAACCAGCAGCTCGACTACGACCTGCTCATCAACGGCCAGGGCATCGCGGGCTGGGCGCCGCACCTGCTCTACCCCGGCACCCAGCGCCCGAGCCTGGTGCTGCGCGACCGTCTCGACCACTTGCTGCACGGTTCTTGCCGCAAGCCGCACCACCCCGCTGCCGATGGCTTGCTGTGCGCTGACCGCCTGCTGCAGGCCTGCGAGCAGCCTGAAGATCGCCCGGCCGTGCTGCTGATGACCGGCGACCAGGTGTACGCCGACGATGTCGCCGGCCCGATGCTGCGTGCTATCCATAGCCTGATAGAGCGCCTGGGCCTGTTCGACGAGCAGCTGGATGGCGCCGTGGTTGCCGACAGCCAGGCGCTGTACCAGCACCCGGCCAGCTACTACCACCGCGCCGACCTGCTGCCAGCGCAGGAAACCAACGACACCTTGCGCGAGCGGTTTTTTGGCGGCAAGCGCAAGCCGATTTTTTCGTCCAGCAACGCCGACAACCACCTGGTGACCCTCGCCGAGGTCATGGCCATGTACCTGCTGGTGTGGTCACCCGTGCCTTGGCAGCTGGTGGACATGGCGATGCCCAGCGGGCTGACCGACCAGCGCCAGGCACGTTATCGACAGGAGCTGCCGCTTATCCAGGGGTTTGCCGGGAACCTTGGCCAGGTGGCGCGGGTGATGGCCCACCTGCCCTGCCTGATGATCTTCGACGACCACGACATCACCGACGACTGGAACCTCTCGGCACAGTGGGAAGAAACCGCCTACGGCCACCCCTTCTCGCGGCGGATCATTGGCAACGCACTGCTTGGCTACCTGCTGTGTCAGGCCTGGGGCAACGATCCGGACAGCTGCAAGCCACTGGTCAGGCAATGCCAGGCGTTGTGCAGCCGGGCCCGCGATGAACTGATCGGCGAACTGCTGCGCTTTCAGGGCTGGCAATTCAGCTTGCCGACAAACCCTCCCTTGCTGGTACTGGACACCCGTACCCGCCGCTGGCGCAGCGAAAGCAACCTGGCCAAGCCGTCCGGCCTGCTCGACTGGGAGGCCCTGAGCGAGTTGCAGCAGGCGCTGCTCGACCACCCGTCAGCGGTGATTGTCTCGCCTGCGCCAATTTTTGGCGTGAAGCTGATCGAGACTGTGCAGAAGGTGTTCAGCTGGCTGGGCTACCCGCTTTTGGTGGATGCCGAAAACTGGATGGCCCACCGAGGTGCGGCGCAGGTCATCCTCAACATCTTCCGCCACTCGCGCACGCCGGGGCACTACGTGGTGTTGTCCGGGGATGTGCACTACTCGTTCGTCTATGAAGTGCTGATCCGCCACCGCCAGCGCAGCCCGCATTTGTGGCAGGTGACCAGCAGCGGGATCAAGAACGAGTTCCCCCGGCGCCTGCTGGATGTACTCGACCGGCTCAACCGCTGGCTGTATGCACCGCGCTCGCCGCTGAACTGGTTTACCAAGCGCCGGGAGATGGAAGTGGTGCCGCGTACGCCCAGCCACAGCAAGGCCGGGGAGCGCTTGTGGAACGGTGCGGGGCTGGGGCAGGTGTTCTTTGATGAGCAGGGGCGGCCGATGCGGGTGTATCAGCTCGATGCGGGTGGGGGTGAGGCTACCGAGTTTACTGGCTGAGTCTGGTCTTCAGCCTGTGCTGGCCTCTTCGCGGGTAAACCCGCTCCCACAGGAATCGTGGGCCTGTCAGACCTGTGCAGATCCCTGTGGGAGCGGGTTTACCCGCGAAAGGGCCGGCACAGGTTAACGATCAGGTCCGCTCCAGCGCATTGACCAGGTCATGGAAGGCTTCGCGGTTGGAGTCGTTCAGGCCCATGAGGATCTTGTGCGCCTCCAGCACCTTGGAGCGCACCACCTCTTCGTTCTGGTCCTGCGACGGCAGGTCGGTCAGGCACTCGGGGCACGGAATCGGGCGATCGACGATGTTGAACACCTGATCGAAACCCATCGACTGCAACAACCGGGAAATGTCCGGGTTGGTGGTGACCACGGTCGGCAACAGGCCTACCTTCTGCCGCGACAGGATCGACAGCTTGGCCAGCAGGCCCAAGGTGGTGCTGTCGATACTCTCGGTTTCGGTCAGGTCGATGACAATCGCCGAGAAGTTCAACGCCGTGAATATCTTCTCGATCGTCGCATCCAGCGCCGAACACAGGGTCAGGCGCACTTCACCGACGAACTTCAGTACGAAGGTACCACTCTGCTCGGCGAACTGGATTCTACCGGTACTCATTGAAGGTTCCTGCTCAACACCAATAGGGCGATATCATCCGGCATATCCCCAAGCGTAGCTAATCCGAATCGTTGACGCAGCCCATCCAGGCTGCCACCTGCTGCCTTGACGATCTCCGGCAAGGCAGCCTCTTTATCTTTGAGCGTGTCACCCGGCAAAAGGTCCAGAATGCCATCGGACATCAGGCTGAGGCTGAACTGAGGTGGCAGCTCCACCACCAAGTCCTGGTAGGTAGCCTCGTCGAAGAGCCCCACCGGCAGGCCACGGCCTTCCAGGTAACGGGTATGCCCGGGGGTATGCAGCACGGGCAGCGGCAAGTGGCCACCCACGGCGTAGGTCAACAGACCAGCCCCTTCGTCGATCACCCCGCCAACCATGGTCACGTGCTTGCCCAGCTTGCTATTGATCAGGCCGCGGTTGATGTGGCTGAGCACTTCGGACGGTTTGAACTCGCGCATCCTGCTGCGCTTTAGCTCAAACATGAGCCGCGTGGTCATGAATTTCAACAGCACGGTGACAAAGGCCGACGACGCGCCATGCCCGGAGACATCGGCGAGGTAGAAGGCAATACGCCGCTCGTCGACGCGGAAGTAATCGACAAAATCACCCGACAGGTACAACGACGGGATGATCTGGTGCTCGAAGGCGAACTCGCCAGCTACCCAGGGGCTTTCCGGCAGCATGTTCATCTGCACCTGGCGACCGGCGGTCTGGTCCTCCTGCAGCAGGTGCAGGCTGGCTTCCAGTTCGCGGTTGGCCGTTTCGAGCTTATCGCGGTAGCGTTGGTTTTCCAGCACCAGGCGCGAGCGGTCGAGGGCGCGGCGCACCGAATGCTCAAGGACGGCCAGATCTTCCAGCGGCTTGATCAGGTAGTCGGCGGCGCCCAGGCGCAAGGCCTCCACCGCATCGCTCATGACACCGGCACCAGACACCACGATCACCGGCAACTGCGGCGCACGCTCGCTGACCTGACGGATCAGTTCGAGGCCGCCCATCTGCGGCATGCGCAGATCGCAGATCACGAGGTCGGGCTGGTGTTCTTCGAAGACCTGAAGCCCCTGCTGGCCATTACCGGCCTGGAGGACGCTGAAGCCACTGTCTTCAAGATAGGCGGCGAGGCTCGCACGGACCACGTCGTCGTCATCGATAATCAGCAGCGTTGCACTGGTTTTCTGCATGTGGGCGAACGGCGCCGATTTGGGTGGGTGCAGCGGTGTCGGCAAAGCAGACGGCCAGCTACGGGAATTCTCTGTGGTCACACTCTACTTGAGTTGTAGGACAAGAACACCTGCCCGGCAACTGTTCAGAGGTACCTTGTAAGGCGCAGACGGTACTCCCATCCGGCAGGCGTTTCAAGCATGCGAGGGTCGACCTCGCCGCTCTTTACAGGGCAAATCACTGGGAGTTATAAGAAAGTCGACCAGCGTACCCTGATGGGAAGGATGCAGCATGCCGCACACACCCTCCAGCCACAGCGAAAAACGCGATTTCATCCGCATGCGCATCGATACCGCGGTCAGCCTGCTGCATGAGGGCCAGGTGATCGCAGCCGTGTGCCTGGACCTGTCCAGCAGCGGCATGCAAGTGCAGGCACCGCAACGCTTCCAGGTGGGGGATCATATCGAGGTGCGGATCGACTCCGACCACCCGGCGCTGAAAGGGCTGCATGCCAGCACCGAAGTGGTATGGATTGCCGACCAGCCGGGTGGGCAGCAGAAGTTCGGGCTGCGCGTGCTGGCCATGCATTGAAAAGGGGCCTGAAGCGGCCCCTGTTCACAGATCAGAAGTCGTCTTCGACTTCGCCATCCTTGACCTTGAACTCGCGGTTCTGCAGGTAGGCGTTACGAATGAAGATGTACTTGTCACCCTGTATCAGCTTCTCGGCAGAGAGCAGGTCGGCACGCGTGTCGATCACGTCCAGGGCAAAGATCGAATTGCGCGTCGGCACATGGTCGATGTAGCGGTAAGGCTTGGTGTAGCTGTCCGGGTACTTGGCAACGCCGTCACGCACCGTGCTGGGCCCCAGCAGCGGGATGACCACGTACGGGCCGCTCGGCATACCCCAGTAGCCCAGGGTCTGGCCAAAGTCTTCGTCATTGCGCTGCAGGCCCATCTTGGTGCCCACGTCGAAGAAACCGCCCAGGCCGAAGGTGGTGTTGACGATCAGCCGCGCCGTATCCACCCCCGCAGCATGAGGCTTGAGCTGCAACACGTCGTTGGCCAGGTTGGTCACATCACCCAGGTTGCGGAAGATGTTGTGGATGCCATCTTCAAGGAACTGCGGAGTGACCGCCTGGTAGCCCTTGGCCAATGGCTTGAGGGCATAGGTGTCGAGGGTATCGTTGAAGCGGAAGATCGGCCGGTTGACCGCTTCCCAGGGATCTTCCTCGGTGGCTGCCTGGGTGGCTGCCACGGGCGCCAGCAGCATGCTGGCGCAGACACAGGCCTGGGTGACTCGTTCGATCACACTGGCACCGATCCTACGCATAGATGTCTCTCCATCGAATTTCTCGGCCGCAAACGCAACGGGTCGCGCTGCTGGTAAGGCGGCAGTATAGAGGCTTGCGGCCTGATAAACAGCTTTACACATGTTTGCTCAATATTTTGTGAACAACTGTTGCAGGGGCGCCGATGTCACAGGGCGGTAACAATCACCGAATAGCCTGCGGACTATTTGGGGGAAGTTGCCATGGACGCTGCACCCGCCTTCACTGCTGTGCTGTTCGGCTTGCGCGGCTGCCTGGTGCAGGCCGCCAATGGTAGCGCCCCCTCGCCCGCACCCGGCGCCCTGGCTACCCTCGCCAGCCTGCGCCAGCACCAGGTGCCATGCATCTGGCTGGATGACCTCAGCGCCACCCAAAGCAAGCGCCTGGCACACGTACTGCCCGACTGGCTGCCGGGGCATTCGGTAAACGGCGTACGCTGGCCGGCGCCCAACGCCTGTTGGCAGGCACTGATGACCCTGGACAGCCAACGCCTGGACGGCTGCGTACTGGTCAGCGGCGACCCGCGCCTGCTGCAGTCCGGGCTTAACGCGGGCTTGTGGACGGTGGGCCTGGCCGCCTGCAGCCCGTTCTGCGACCGCAGCTCGCGGCAATGGCAAGCCATGACCTCGCAGCAACAGGACGTGGCCCGTGGCAAGGCAACGCTGGAACTGTTCGGCCTGGGCGTGCACTCGGTAATCGACCACCTGGAGGCGCTGGACACCTGCCTGCAGGACATCGCCCAGCGCCGGCGCAAAGGTGAAAAACCCTGATACAGCACCTTTGACGCGGATCATGCAAAGCGGCGGCAGGTGGATTACGCTGAAGACAGGCCAGAACCTTTGCCGCTTCGCTGAGGTCCATGGTTTGCCAAGCCCTTGATGGAGAACTACCAATGCCTGCCCGCGAATTGCAAGAGCGCCTGAACAGCTTGCGCGAGCAACTGGACCGCAACGTACCGCTTACAGAAGAAGAGCTGACCACGTTGCACGAAGAGGCGCGTCAGATCGAGGCGCAACTGAAACTGGAGGAAGCCACGCCAGACAACAACCTGGTCGACAGCGTGCATCTGGCAATCGAACGCTTCGAGGCCGATCACCCGGACGCCACGGCAACTCTGCGCAGCATTGTCAACTCGCTGCACAGCATGGGGATCTGAATCAGCTGGGGCTGCTCGGCAGCCCATTCGCAGCACAAGGCTGCTCCCACAGGTTCAGCGCAAAACCCTGATCATGCGCTGAAACTGTGGGAGCGGCCTTGTGTCGCGAAAGGGGCGCAGAGCGCCCCCAACCTACTTGAGCCTTACTGCCGAACCAGCCGCTTGTTATCCGGGCTGATCGCCCCGGTGCTACGGTACGGGTTGATATCCAGCCCACCCCGGCGCACATACCGCGCATACACCGTCAGATGCTCCGGCTGCAGCAGGTTCTTCAAATCCAGGTAAATACGCTCGACGCATTGCTCATGGAAGTCGGCGTGCTGTCGGAAGCTGATGAGGTAAGTCAGCAGGCTGGCGTGGTCCAGCGCCCTGCCCTTGTACTCGACCACCACGCTGCCCCAGTCCGGCTGGCCGGTTACCGGGCAGTTGGACTTCAGCAGGTGGCTGTGCAAGGTTTCTTCCACCACGTGCTCCGGGTTGCAGCGCAGCAGCTCTGGCTGCGGCTGCTCGTAGTTGCTGATGGCAACGTCCAGCGCATCGATGCACAGCCCCGGCAAGGCTTCCACGCCTTGGGCCTCGACTTCAGCCAAGGTACGAACCTTCACCCCCACCGGCTTGCCAGCCGCGGCAGACAGGTCTTTCTCCAGGCAGGCCTGCAATTCGCCCAGCGAGGCAAACACCGTCTGGTTCAGCGAGTTGAGGTACAGCTTGAACGACTTGGACTCGATGATGTTCGGCGAGTCGGCCGGGATGGCGAACTCGCCGATCGCCACCACCGGTTTACCCGACGGCAGCAGCCAGCTCAGTTCGAAGCAGTTCCAGTAATCCACGCCATGCCAGGGCAATGTCTGCGCGGTGACGCCCAGCTCGGCCCACTTGGCAGTACGCGGGATCGGGAACAGCTGCTCCGGGGAGTAGGTGGCGATGTATTCGCTGGACTTGCCCAGCGGCGAGTGTTCGGCAGCAGGATGCATGGAAACTGACCTAGAGGTTCGAAATTGCCCCTAGTCTACCGGTTTTGCACCCTGCCTTGGAGCGCAAGTCACTCGATGGTCAACGCCCCGACCATGCCAGCCTGATAATGCCCCGGCACGTTGCAGGCAAACTCGATGGGCGCCGACTTGCGGAAGGCCCAGGTCAGCTCGGCGCGCTGGCCTGGCATGACCAGCACCGTGTTGCCACCACCGTGGCCATGGTCGCCGCCGTGATCCATCATCTGCCCGTGGTCCATGCCTTCGTGGTCCATGGCCTCGGTGAACATCTTGCCTTGCATGGCGACCATTTCCTTCTGGTGCTCGGCATGCATGGCCTTGTCACCCAGGTTGAATTCATGCGGCAGCTTACCCTCGTTGACCAGTACGAAGCGCACCGTCTCGCCGGCTTTTACCTGCAGGTTTTTGGGCTCGAAGGCGATGTCCTTGAGCACCACGTTGACCGTGCGGGTGGCTTTGTTCGCCGGGGCCGGCTCGCCAAAGGCGAAAGTTTGCGCCTCGCCGGCAAAGGTCGACAGGCTGGCCAGGGCGAGGGCGGCGGCGATGAACAGGCGTTTCATGATGACTCCGGAAATGTACAACAGGATGAGGCCACCTTAGTCACGGGCGACTGGCAGCTACCTGACAGGGAGATTACAACTTTGTCAGCTTGGGCGTGCCTGCGCTTCGTCACGTATCATTTCAGCCACTACACCGCCTGCCTCCACAGGGCAGGTACAAACTTTCAGATTATGGACAGTGCATGAAACTGCTGATCGTCGAAGACCAGGCCCGCACCGGCCAGTACCTGAGCCAGGGCTTGAGCGAGGCCGGCTTCGCCACCGAGCTGGCCACCGATGGCGAAACCGGCCAGTTCCTGGCCCTGACCGGCGACCACGACCTGCTGATCCTCGACGTAATGTTGCCTGGCCGTGACGGCTGGCAGATCCTCCAGGCCGTGCGCCAGGCCGGCCTGGATACGCCAGTACTGTTCCTCACCGCCCGCGATGCCGTCGAGGACCGCGTGCATGGCCTGGAGCTGGGCGCCGACGACTATCTGGTCAAGCCGTTCGCCTTTTCCGAACTGCTGGCCCGGGTGCGCAGCCTGCTGCGCCGTGGCACCAGCCCCAGCCAGGACACCACCCTGAACCTGGCCGACCTGCGCCTGGACCTGATCCGCCGCCGCGCCGAGCGCGCCGGCCAGCGCATCGACCTGACCGCCAAGGAGTTCGCCCTGCTCGAACTGCTGCTGCGCCGCCAGGGCGAGGTATTGCCAAAATCACTGATCGCATCGCAGGTGTGGGACATGAATTTCGACAGCGACACCAACGTGATCGAAGTGGCGATCCGCCGCCTGCGCCTGAAAATCGACGACCCGCACCCGAACAAGCTGATCCACACCGTACGTGGCATGGGCTATGTGCTCGAAGAGCGCACGGAATGATGCGCAGGGTTTCCCTCGGCAGCCGTCTGGCCCTGTTGTTCGCCGCCTGCACCGCCGCCGTTTCGCTGGGCGCCGGCGTGTTGTTCAACCGGGCCAGCGAGCAGCACTTCGTCGAACTCGACCAGCAACTGCTGGACTCGCGCCTGTCACTGTTCCGTACGCAACTGGCTGGCATCACCACCCCAACCGAGCTGCAGGCACGCCTGCCCGCCCTGCGCGATGAGCTGAGCCACCAGGCCGACCTGGCGCTGCGCATCAGCGGCAGCGACGGCACCACCTGGTTCGAAAGCCGCACCGGGCTACCGCAGGAACCGCTGCCCGCCGGGCTGGCCACCCTGCATGCACAAGGCACCGACTACCGCAGCCTGGCTGTGCACCTGGCGCAGGGCGCCGTGCAGTCGCCACAACTGGCGCTTTACCTCGACATCACCCACCACCAGCATTTCCTGCAGGGCATGCAACGCCTGATCTGGCTGACAGTCGGCCTTTCAGCGCTGGCCACCGCGCTGCTCGGCGCCTGGGCGGTACGCAGCGGCCTGCGTCCGTTACGGCAGATGGGCCAGGTGGCCGCCAGCGTGTCGGCACGCTCGCTCACCACACGCCTGCCGGTGGCGCAAATGCCCGAGGAGCTGGCCGAACTGGCCGCCAACATGAACGCCATGCTGCAGCGCCTGGACGATGCCTTCCAGCGCCTGTCGGCATTTTCTGCCGACATTGCCCATGAGCTGCGCACGCCGCTGTCCAATCTGCTAACTCATACCCAGGTTACCCTCACCCGCCCGCGCAGCCTTGAGGAGTACCGCGAAGCGCTGCATGGCAACCTGGAAGAACTGCAGTGGATGGCGCAGATGATCAACGACATGTTGTTCCTGGCCAAGGCCGACCACGGCCTGCTGGTACCGGGGCAAGCGCCTTTGGCGTTGCATGACGAGGTGGATGCGCTGCTGGAGTACTACGCGCCGCTGGCCGAAGACAACAATGTGCAGATGCTGCGCGAGGGGGAGGCTGTGCTGCACGGTGACCGGCATATGCTGCGCCGGGCGCTGTCCAACCTGCTGGATAACGCCATGCGCTTTACCCCGGCGGGTGGGCAGATAAGGGTAACGCTGGCGCCTGGGCCGAGAATCAGCGTGGCCAACACCGGGCCGGCCATCGAGCCAGCTGCTTTGCCGCGGTTGTTCGACCGCTTTTACCGTGTGGACCCGGCACGGCGCGAAGGCAGTAGCGAGCATGCTGGGTTGGGCTTGGCGATTACCCGGTCGATCGTGCAGGCCCATGGCGGGGGCATTCGGGCGGAGTGTGAAAATGGGTGGACACGGTTCGTCATTCAGTTCAGCCAGGATCGGTGAAATTGGGGCTGCTTCGCAGCCCATCGCCGGCAAGCCAGCTCCCACAGGACTGCATCAAGCCCGGAGCCTGCGCGATACCTGTGGGAGCTGGCTTGCCGGCGATAAGGCCCTCGAACCTACCTCAAACCGCCAGGCCAATCGCCGGCTGCACCTGCGACGCCCGATAAGCCGGGTAAATGGTCGCCAGGAAGCTCATCACCAACCCGGCCGTGCAGATCATCACCACATCGCCCCACTGCAATTGCGACGGCAAGCTGCTGACGAAGTACACGTCCGACGTAAAGATGTGCTGCCCGCTCACCCGCTCCAGCCAACCCACGATCTGGCTGACATTGAACGCCGCAATCACGCCCAGCACGCCGCCGATCAACGTCCCGACCACACCAATCAGGCTGCCCTGGACCATGAACGTGCCCATGATCTGCGCGGGTGTGGCACCCAAGGTACGCAGAATGGCAATGTCCGGCCCCTTGTCGTTCACCACCATCACCAAGGTGGCAATGATATTGAAGGCCGCCACGGCGATGATCATCATCAGCAGCAGCCCGATCATGGTCTTTTCCATCTTCATGGCGCTGAACAGGCTGCCCTGGGTGTGCGACCAGTCATCGGCGCGGTAGGCATCACCCAGCCCGGCTGCAATCGCCTTGGACACCTGCGGCGCCGCATACAGGTCATGCAGCTTCAGGCGCACGCCCTGCACCTGGCCCGGTGCCCAGCGTTGCATCTCGCCGGCGTCGGCCACGTGGATATAGGCCTGCGAACCGTCCAGCTCGGCGCCGACCTTGAAGATACCAACCACCGTCAGGCGCTGCATGCGCGGGGTGATACCACCCGGTTCCTTGCTGATTTCCGGCACGATCAGGGTCAGTTTGTCGCCGGTGTTGAGGCGGAAGCGCCGCGCGGTCAATTCACCGATTACCACACCGAACTCACCCGGCTGCAGGTCCTGCAGGCGGCCCTGAACAATGTGCTGGCCAACGATCGAGACCTTGCCCTCTTCGGCCGGGTCGATACCGCCCACCTGGATCGGCTGCATCGCACCCTTGTACGACAGCATGCCCTCCATTTCGGTAATCGGCGCAGCCGCCATCACCGCCGGGTTCTGCAAGGCTGCGTCAGCCACCTTGTGCCAGTCGCCCAGCGGCTGCACGCCGAGGATGGCGGCATGCGGTACCAGGCCGAGAATGCGCGAGCTCATTTCGCGCTGGAAGCCGTTCATCACCGACAGCACCACGATCATCGCCAGCACGCCCAGCGACAGGCCGATCATCGAGGTCATCGAGATGAACGAGATGAAGTGGTTGCGGCGCTTGGCTCGGGTGTAGCGCGCGCCGATGAAGATGGGCAAGGGTCTGAACATGTACGAAATCACCCAATGAAAACAGGAAAACGGGGCGGCAAGGCCACCCCGAGCAGTCGATCAGATCGCCACCAGGTGGCCGTCGTCGAGCTTCAATACACGGTCCATCTGACGCGCCAGGTTGAGGTCGTGGGTCACCACCAGGAACGCCGTGCGCGACGAACTGGACAGCTCCTGCATAAGCTCCTGGATGCCTTGGGCGGTATGGTGGTCGAGGTTGCCGGTAGGCTCATCGAGCATCACCAGGCCGGGGCGGTTGACCAGTGCCCGGGCAATCGCCACACGCTGGCGCTCACCGCCGGACAGCTCGGCCGGCTTGTGGGTCAGGCGGTGGCCCAGGCCCACGCGATTGAGCAGCGCTTCGGCACGCTCCCGGGCCTCCGGGATGGGCGTGCGGCCGATCAGCAGCGGCATGCACACGTTCTCGATGGCGGTGAATTCCGGCAACAGGTGGTGGAACTGATAGACAAAGCCCAGTTCACGGTTGCGCAGCAGGCCACGGGCACGTTCACCCAGCGCCGACAGCTCTTCGCCAGCCAGCCAGACACTGCCCTGGGACGGCCGATCAAGGCCGCCCAGCAGGTTGAGCAAGGTACTCTTGCCCGAGCCGGAGCTACCGACAATGGCCACCCGCTCACCGGCATGCAGCTCAAGGTTGAGCCCGGACAGCACCTTCACCGATTCCGGGCCTTCGTCGTAAGACTTGCCCAGGTTGCGGCAACTCAGAACGGCTTTATCACTCATGCGCGACTCACTCATAACGTAGCGCCTCTGCAGGCTGGGTGCGGGCCGCACGCCAGGCCGGGTACAGGGTGGCGAAGAAACTCAGGACCAGCGCCGCACCGCAGACCATGTACACGTCCTGGGACTGGATCTGCGACGGCAGGTAATCGATGAAGTACACGTCGGCGTTCAGGAACTTGTGCCCGATCAGCTTCTCGATGCCGGCGATCGCCGCACTCACGTTCAGCGCGGCAACGATCCCGACCACGGCGCCGATCAGGGTACCGATCACCCCGATCACAGTGCCCTGGACCATGAAGATGAGCATGATCTGCCCGGGGGTGGCGCCCAGCGTGCGCAAGATTGCAATGTCGCCGCGCTTGTCGTTGACCACCATCACCAGGGTGGAAATGATGTTGAACGCCGCCACCGCCACGATCAGCAGCAACAGCAGGCCGATCATGGCCTTTTCCATGCGGATGGCTTGGTACAGGTTGCCGTGGGTGCGGGTCCAGTCACGGCTGTAGAACTCCTGGTCACCCAGCTGCTGTGCGATGCTCCAGGCCACGCGCGGCGCCTGGAACAGGTCGTCGAACTTCAGGCGCAGACCCTGCACCTGGTCGGGCTTCCAGCGGTGCAGGCGGGAAAGGTCGCTGATGTTGGTCAACCCCAGGTAACCATCGATCTCGCCCGCGCCCACGTGGAAAGTGCCAACCACGGTGAAGCGCTTCATGCGCGGGAACATGCCCGCCGGCGTCACGCTGACCTCGGGGGCGACGAAGGTGAGTTTGTCGCCGACGGCCACACCCAGCTTGGCCGCAGCCTTGTCGCCGATCATGATGCCCCACTCACCCGGCGCCAGCTGGTCGAGGCGGCCTTGCAGGACGAAGTTGTCGATGATCGACACCTCACGCTCGCGGGCCGGGTCGATGCCGTTGAGCAGCACCTTCTGCACCTTGCCATCATGGGTCAGCAGGCCCTGCATCTGGGTGAACGGCGCAACCGCCACCACCTGCGGATTCTGCTTTACTTGTTGGGCAAGGGCAGGCCAGTCAGCAATGGGCTGGCCGCTCTCCAGCGTGGCATGGGGGATCATGCCCAGCACGCGGGTGCGCATTTCGTGGTCGAAACCGTTCATCACCGACAGCACCACGATCATCACCACCACGCCCAGGGCGAGGCCGATCATCGAGGTCAGGGAAATGAACGAGACGAAGTGATTACGGCGTTTGGCACGGGTATAACGCGTGCCTATGAATGCGAAAAGAGGTCTGAACATGTCGGGGCTTGTTCGGATGAAAGGGAACGTCCTTGTGGCGAGGCGCCTACGGCGGCTTTACACTCGGACCACCGCCGCTACCTTGGGTTCGCCATGACGACATTAGACGAAGAAGATCGCCGCGAATACTACCGCATCGAAGATCGGATCGCACTTCAAATCAGCCCCCTCAGCGCGGCCGAAGCCCTTGAGCCAGATGTATTGCAAGATGATTCCCCGCTGTTCAACCTGCTCAGCGAGCTGCACCTGTCCGACTTCGAGTCGCAGCACCTGCTGCGCCAGCTAAGCGACAAGGACCGCACCCTCGCGGCCTTCCTGCGGGCGCAGAACAAACGCCTCGACCTGCTCAGCGCAGTCGTTGCCCAGACCCTGCTCGGCGAAGTAGGCCAGCCTCTGCCGGTGGTCCTCTCCGAAGGCGGTATCGAATTCGCGCAGGCGACGCACATTGCCCCGGGCACCCGGGTAAAAGTGAAGATGGTGCTGATGCCGCGCGCCCACGGCTTGCTGCTACGCGGCAAGGTCACCCATTGCGACCCCTGCCCCGAGGGCGGCTTCGAGGTCGGCACCGAATTCATCGACATGACCGACGCCCAGCGCCAACTGCTGGCTCGCTACATCCTGCAGCGCCAGCAACAACAGCGGCGCCAGCAGCTGGAACAGAATGATCCCGCCTCATGACCCTGTTTTTTTTTCTGATTTGAAGGAACGAACGTGACCCTGATCTACGGCCATCGCGGCGCCAAGGGCGAAGCGCCCGAGAACACCCTGCACAGCTTCCGCCAGTGCCTGTCCCACGGCGTCACCCGCTGCGAACTGGACCTGCACCTGTCGGCCGACAACGAGCTGATGGTGATCCACGACCCAACCCTCAAGCGCACCACCGGCCGACGCGGCAAGGTGGTCGATCACCCAGCCGCCGACCTGGTGAAGATCGATGCGCGCAACGGCGGCCCGGGCCACGTGCAGCCCTGCCCTATCCCGAAACTGGAAGAGCTGTTCGAGAAATGCCCGTTCGAGCACTGGCAGCTGGAAGTGAAAAGCGCTTCGCGCACCCGCGCCGCCACTACCGTGCTGGCGATTCGCGAACTGGCCCAGCAATACGGCCTGCTGGACAAGGTCACCATCACCTCCAGCTCACGCGAAGTGCTGGGCGCGGCCGTGGAGCTGGTGCCGGACGTGAAACGCGGGCTGGTCGCCGAGTACGCCTGGCTCGACCCGCTGAAGGTGGCACAGAACTACGGTTGCGAGCTGCTGGCATTGAACTGGACACTGTGCACCCCCGAGCGCCTGCTGAAAGCACAGGGCCAGGGTTTGCACGTGTCGGTGTGGACGGTCAACGAACCGGCGCTTATGCGCCGGCTCGCTGACTTTGGCGTGGACAGCCTGATTACAGACTTTCCCGGTTTGGCCAAGACCACCCTCGGGTAGGGTCGAAATCGGTCTCTCCGACCGGCTCAGGCCACCGGTCGGAGCCGCTCAAAAAAGCCGGTTCAGGCCGTCGTAGGCAGCTACCCGGTAGGCTTCAGCCATGGTCGGGTAGTTGAACGTGGTGTTGACGAAGTACTTCAGGTTGTTCAGCTCACCCGGCTGATTCATGATCGCCTGGCCAATGTGGACGATTTCCGAAGCCTGGTAGCCGAAGCAGTGTACGCCGAGGATTTCCAGGGTTTCACGGTGGAACAGGATCTTCAGCATGCCCTGCGGCTCGCCGGCGATCTGCGCACGCGCCATGCCCTTGAAGAAGGCCTTGCCCACTTCGTACGGCACCTTGGCCTGGGTCAGTTCCTGCTCGTTCTTGCCGATCGAGCTGATTTCCGGAATGGTGTAGATGCCGGTCGGTACGTCGTTGACGAAGCGCCAGCTGCCGTTGTCGACGATGCTGCCAGCCGCAGAGCGGCCCTGGTCATGGGCGGCACTGGCCAGGCTCGGCCAGCCGATCACGTCACCGGCGCCGTAGATGTTCGGCACGGTGGTGCGGTAAGCCTGGTCAACCTCGATCTGGCCACGACTGTTGACCTTGATGCCGATGTTTTCCAGGCCCAGCTTGTCGGTGTTGCCGGTACGGCCGTTGCACCACAGCAAGGCGTCGGCCTTGATCTTCTTGCCCGATTTCAGGTGCAGGATCACCCCGTTGTCCAGGCCTTCGACGCGCTCATACTCTTCGTTGTGGCGCACGGTGATGTTGTTGTTGCTGAAGTGGTAGCTCAGTGCCTGGGAAATTTCCGAATCCAGGAAGCTCAACAACTGGCCACGGTTGTCCACCAGCTCTACCAGCACGCCCAGGCCGCTGAAGATCGACGCATATTCGCAACCGATCACGCCAGCGCCGTACACGATCAGCTTGCGCGGGGTGTGGCTGAGGCTGAGGATGGTGTCGCTGTCGTAGACGCGCGGGTGGTGGAAGTCGATATCGGCCGGGCGGTACGGGCGCGAGCCGGTGGCAATGATGATGTGCTTGGCGTTGAGCTTTTCCACCACACCGTTCGGACACACCACTTCAACAGTTTGCTCGTCGGCGAAGCTGCCGGTGCCGAAGAACACATCGACACGGTTGCGGGCGTAGTAGCCGGTGCGCGATGCCACTTGCTTGGAAATCACCTTCTCGGCGCTTTTCAGCACGTCCGGGAACGAGAACCAGCGCGGCTCACCGATGGCCCGGAACATCGGGTTGGTGTTGAACTGCATGATCTGCCGCACCGAGTGACGCAGTGCCTTGGACGGGATGGTACCCAGGTGCGTGCAGTTGCCACCGACTTGGCGACGGTCATCGACCATCGCTACCTTGCGCCCTGCTTTGGCGGCGTTCATTGCCGCGCCTTCACCGGCCGGGCCAGAACCCAGCACCACTACGTCGTAGTTGTAGACAGCCATGCGTACTCCTTCAGAACTGCCCGCAAGCCACGGTCGCTCGCGGGGCGCGATCATGCCGCCGGGGCGCCATGAGAAAATTCGGGTGCAGTCTAATCAAGCGTGAACGCCGCGCACATTAACCCTTGGTCGCGTCGTAGGCCAATTTTGCCCGCACTACATATGGTTCACCCATTCCCTGGCGGCAATCATCCCTGCCTGCGCTTTCAATCGCCTTTCACTGCCCGTTCGAATGCGGGCGTAGCTCGAGAGACGAAGCCACCCTCGGCCCGAGTCACCAATACCGCGGCCAGGCCATGCGCCACGGCATAATCCCAGCCACGCTCAGGGCCAAGGATCAGCAGCAGTGTCGAGTAGCCGTCGGCCTGCAACGCCGAGACATCCAGCACGGTGGCTGCGGCCAGGTCGTGCTGCACAGGGCGCCCGAGACGGGCATCGAAGGTGTGCGAATAGCGCCGGCCATTCTCCTCGAAATAGTGCCGATAGTCACCCGAGGTTGAGACCGAAAGGCCATTGACCGCAATGATCTGCCGGGCGATCTGACGGTCTTCGCGGGGCAATTCCAGGGCGATCCGCCAGGGGCTGCCGTCGGGTTTGCGGCCAACCGCCTTGAGCTCGCCAGTGGCCTCGGCGACAAAACTGGCGACACCCATGGCAAGCAGGCGCGCAGCGATCAAGTCCACGGCATGGCCGGCGGCGATGCTATTGAAGTCGAGCTGCACCGGGGCGTCCTTGCACAGGGCCTGGCCTTCGATATGCAAGTGCCGATGACCCACACGCTGACGAACCTGGGCCAGTGCTTGCGGGTCGGGCACCTGCTCGTGGCGGGCCTGGGGGCCGAAGCCCCAGAGGTCGAGCAAGGGCTCGACGGTGAGGTCAAAGGCGCCATCACTTTGCTCGGCCAGGTGCTGGCCGAGGGCAACCAGCTCGAGCATGTCGGGCGGCAGGGCCAGGCACTGGTTGGCGGGCAGCTGGTTGAAACGGCTGACGGTTGAGTCGCTGCGGTAGGTGGAATAGTGCCGGTCGATGTCGCCAAGGATGGTTTCGACCGCCGCCTGTACCTGGGCCGGCGCCGGGCCACCGGGCTCGCGGACGTATTGGATGCTGTAGCTGCTACCCATGGTCGGGCCACCCAGGCGCTCCAGGGTGGAGCCCTGGTCGCAGGCGGTAAGCAGCAGGAGGATGAACAGTAAGGCTATGCGCAAGGTTCGGGCTCTCGGTTGCCTGCACTGGCCTCATCGCCGGCAAGCCAGCTCCCACAAGTACTGAGCCGAGTCTGACGACTGTGCAGTACCTGTGGGAGCTGGCTTGCCGGCGATGAGGCCAGTACAGACACAGTAGATGCCCGATCAGTTCATCAGGCAAAAAAAACGGGAACCCGAAGGTTCCCGTTTTTTCATTGCCTTACAAGCGAATCAGCGTGGAAACGCTGGCGGGTTCACACCGGCCATGTCTTCCATCACGCGAACCACCTGGCAGCTGTAACCGAATTCGTTGTCGTACCAGACGTACAGGACAACGCGGTTGTCGTTGGCGATGGTGGCTTCAGCATCAACCACACCGGCGTGGCGCGAGCCAACGAAGTCGGTCGAAACCACTTCCTGCGAGCTGACGTAGTCGATCTGCTTGTGCAGCTCCGAGTGCATGGCCGTCTGGCGCAGGTACTCGTTGATCTCGTCGCGGTTGGTGGCCTTTTCCAGGTTCAGGTTCAGGATGGCCATCGAAACGTTTGGCGTCGGCACACGAATGGCATTGCCGGTCAGCTTGCCCTTCAGCACTGGCAGCGCCTTGGCAGCAGCAGTGGCAGCGCCGGTTTCGGTGATGACCATGTTCAGCGGCGCGGCACGACCACGGCGGCTGCCCTTGTGGAAGTTGTCGATCAGGTTCTGGTCGTTGGTGAACGAGTGAACGGTTTCGACGTGGCCGTTGATGATGCCGTACTTGTCGTTGACCGCCTTCAGCACCGGCACGATGGCGTTGGTGGTGCAGGAGGCCGCCGAGATGATCTTGTCATCAGCAGTGATGTCACCGTGGTTGATGCCGTGCACGATGTTCTTCAGCGCGCCCTTGCCAGGTGCGGTGAGGATCACGCGGGCAGCGCCCGGGCAGGCCAGGTGCTGGCCCAGGCCGTCGGCATCACGCCATACGCCGGTGTTGTCGACGATCAGCGCGTTGTCGATGCCGTACTGGGTGTAGTCGACTTCGCTCGGGCTCTTGGCGTAGATAACCTGGATCAGGTTGCCGTTGGCGGTGATGGTGTTGTTGGCTTCGTCGATGGTGATGGTGCCATCGAACGGGCCGTGCACCGAGTCACGACGCAGCAGGCTGGCACGCTTGACCAGGTCGTTCTCGGCGCCTTTGCGCACGACGATGGCACGCAGGCGCAGGCCGTCGCCGCCACCGGTCTTCTCGATCAGGATGCGCGCCAGCAGGCGGCCGATGCGGCCGAAGCCGTACAGGACAACGTCGGTGCCTTTGCGCGCCGAAGCGTTCTGCTGGCCAACCACGTCGGCCAGCTCTTCACGGACGAACTGCTCGGCAGTGCGGCCATTGCCTTCCTGCTTGAACTTGTTGGCCAGCTTGCCCAGGTCGACCGAAGCGGCGCCCAGTTTCAGCTCGCTCATGGCCTTGAGCAGGGGGAATGTCTCGTGGACGGACAGTTCGGTTTCGTCGGTTTGACGATGACGCGCAAAGCGGTGCGCCTTGAGGATCGAGATAACCGAACGGTTGATCAGGCTACGGCCATAAATCGAGCTCACCACGTTGTTGTTGCGGTAGAGCTGACCGATAAGCGGGATCATCGCTTCAGCCAGAGCTTCACGATCAATCCACTCACCAAGACACTGGTCGGGCTTCTGAGTCACGGGAACCTTCCACATGTAGGGACAGAAAAAAGGGGCTACATTATGACGCCCCGACGCGGAACCGGCAATGAGCGCCTGTCGTAGCGATGCAAGCCAGCGTTCACGCCCTTTCGAGCCTGACAGCCGGCACGCTCACCGGTACAATCGGTGTCTTTGCCGCAACGCTTGGAGTGCAATCTCCCGTGTCAGTTCTGCGCCTACCGCACATGTCGGCCACGGCCGGCAAACAAACCTGGGGTAACCTGCCCGGTGCCGCCCTCAGCCTTGCCATCGCCGAGGCTGCCAGCAACGCTGGCCGCTTCACCCTGCTGCTGACCGCCGACAGCCAGGCCGCCGACCGTCTGGAGCAGGAGCTGCGCTTCTTCGCCCCCGACCTGCCAGTGCTGCCGTTCCCCGACTGGGAAACCCTGCCCTACGACCTGTTCTCGCCACACCAGGACATCATTTCCCAGCGCATCGCCAGCCTGTACCGCCTGCCGGAGCTGAGCCACGGCATCCTGGTGGTGCCGGTCACCACCGCCCTGCACCGCCTGGCGCCCACGCGCTTCCTGCTGGGCAGCAGCCTGGTGCTGGACGTGGGCCAGACCATCGACGTGGAGCAGATGCGCACGCGCCTGGAGGCCAGTGGCTATCGTTGCGTCGACACCGTCTATGAACATGGCGAGTTCGCCGTGCGCGGCGCGCTGATCGACCTGTTCCCGATGGGCAGCAAGCTGCCCTACCGCATCGACCTGTTCGACGACGAGATCGAGACACTGCGCACCTTCGACCCCGAGACCCAGCGCTCGATCGACAAGGTGGATTCGGTGCGCCTGCTGCCGGCACGCGAATTTCCGATGCAGAAAGAGGAAGTGACCCGCTTCAAGGCACGCTTCCGTGAACGCTTCGACGTCGACTTCCGCCGTAGCGCAATCTTCCAGGACCTGGCCAGCGGTATCATCCCTGCCGGCATCGAGTACTACCTGCCGCTGTTCTTCGAAGAAACCTCCACCCTGTTCGACTACCTGCCAGCCGATACCCAGGTGTTTTCGCTGCCCGGTGTGGAACAGGCCGCCGAACACTTCTGGAACGACGTGCGCGGGCGTTATGAAGACCGCCGCGGCGACCTCAGCCGCCCGCTGCTGCCGCCCGCCGAGCTGTTCATGCCGGTGGAAGACTGCTTCGCCCGGCTCAAGCAATGGCCGCGGGTGGTGGTCAGCAGCGAGGACATCGAACCGGGCGTGGGTCGCGAGCGCTTCCCGGCCCGCGCCCTGCCCAACCTGGCCATCGAGGCCAAGGCCAATCAGCCGCTGGCCGAACTGGCCAGCTTCCTCGACCAGTTCCCCGGCCGCGTGCTGTTCACCGCCGAGTCGGCCGGCCGCCGCGAAGTGCTGCTGGAGTTGCTGGAACGGCTGAAACTGCGCCCGCACACCGTCGACGGCTGGGCCGACTTCATCACTGGCAGCGAGCGCCTGGCGATCACCATCGCCCCGCTGGATGACGGCCTGGTGCTGGACGACCCAGGCCTGGCCCTGGTCGCGGAAAGCCCGTTGTTCGGCCAGCGAGTGATGCAGCGCCGCCGCCGCGACAAGCGCGGCGAAACCGCTAACGACGCGGTCATCAAGAACCTCACCGAGCTGCGCGAAGGCGCGCCAGTGGTGCACATCGACCATGGCGTGGGCCGCTACCTGGGCCTGGCCACCCTGGAGATCGACGGCCAGGCTGCCGAGTTCCTCACCCTGGAATACGCCGAGAACGCCAAGCTGTACGTACCGGTGGCCAACCTGCACCTGATCGCCCGCTACACCGGCAGCGACGATGCCCTGGCACCATTGCACCGGCTGGGCTCCGAGGCCTGGCAGAAAGCCAAGCGCAAGGCCGCCGAACAGGTGCGCGACGTGGCCGCCGAACTGCTCGACATCTATGCCCGCCGCGCCGCGCGCAAGGGTTATGCGTTTGCCGACCCGTCCGCCGACTACGCCACCTTCAGCGCCGGCTTCCCGTTCGAAGAAACCCCGGACCAGCAAACCGCCATCGAGGCCGTGCGGGCCGACATGCTCGCGCCCAAGCCAATGGACCGCCTGGTGTGCGGCGACGTCGGCTTCGGCAAGACCGAAGTGGCCATGCGCGCAGCGTTCATCGCCGTGCACAGTGGTCGCCAGGTAGCAGTGCTGGTGCCCACTACCCTGCTCGCCCAGCAACACTACAACAGCTTTCGCGACCGTTTTGCCGACTGGCCGGTGACCGTGGAAGTGATGAGCCGCTTCAAGTCGGCCAAAGAGGTGGCCGCCGCCGCCGCCGACCTGGCCGAAGGCAAGATCGACATCCTCATCGGCACCCACAAGCTGCTGCAGGACGATGTGCGTTTCAAGGACCTGGGCCTGGCCATCATCGACGAAGAGCACCGCTTTGGCGTGCGCCAGAAGGAGCAGCTGAAGGCCCTGCGCAGCGAGGTCGACATCCTCACCCTGACCGCCACGCCGATCCCTCGCACGCTGAACATGGCAGTGGCCGGCATGCGCGACTTGTCGATCATCGCCACGCCGCCGGCGCGCCGCTTGTCGGTGCGCACCTTCGTCATGGAGCACAACAACAGCACCGTGAAGGAGGCGCTGCTGCGTGAGCTGCTGCGCGGTGGCCAGGTGTACTACCTGCACAACGATGTGAAAACCATCGAAAAATGCGCCGCCGACCTTGCCGAACTGGTGCCTGAGGCACGTATCGGCATCGGCCACGGGCAAATGCGCGAGCGCGAGCTGGAACAGGTGATGAGCGACTTCTACCACAAGCGCTTCAACGTGCTGGTGGCGTCGACCATCATCGAAACCGGCATCGACGTGCCCAGCGCCAACACCATCGTCATCGAGCGCGCCGACAAATTTGGCCTGGCGCAGCTGCACCAGCTGCGTGGCCGGGTCGGCCGTAGCCACCACCAGGCCTACGCCTACCTGCTGACGCCTACCCGGCAAAAAGTCAGCGCCGACGCCGAAAAACGCCTGGAGGCCATCGCCAACACCCAGGACCTGGGTGCCGGTTTCGTGCTGGCCACCAACGACCTGGAAATCCGCGGTGCGGGCGAGCTGCTGGGCGAAGGCCAGAGCGGGCAGATCCAGGCGGTGGGCTTCACCCTGTACATGGAAATGCTCGAGCGCGCGGTCAAGGCGATCCGCAAGGGTACCCAGCCAAATCTGGAGCAGCCGCTGGGCGGCGGCCCGGAGATCAACCTGCGCCTGCCGGCGCTGATCCCCGAGAGCTACCTGCCCGACGTGCATGCGCGGCTGATCCTGTACAAGCGCATTGCCTCGGCCGCCGACGAAGAAGGCCTCAAGGACCTGCAGGTGGAAATGATCGACCGCTTCGGCCTGCTGCCAGAGCCGACCAAGAACCTGATGCGCCTGACCTCGCTCAAGCTGCACGCAGAAAAGCTCGGCATCAAGAAAGTCGATGCAGGCCCCAATGGCGGCAAGCTCGAGTTCGAAGCCGAAACCCCGGTCGACCCGCTGACCCTGATCAAGCTGATCCAGGGCCAGCCCAAACGCTACAAGTTCGAAGGCGCCACCCAGTTCCGCTTCCTTGTCCCGATGGAACGCCCCGACGAACGCTTCAATACCCTGGAGGCGCTGTTCGAGCGCCTGACACCACAGCCTGCCTAAGGAAGATCCATGCGTGCCATCCGTTGCCTGACCCTGCTGCTGGCGCTGTTCGCGCCAGCCGCCTTCGCCGAAGGCCTGTATCAGGTAGAAATGATTTTGGTGCGGCAGAACAGCGTGCCTGCCTTCACCAGCCCGTTTGCCCCTGAAGACTGGAGCGCCGGCGCCCCGCGCCTGGCGAAGGACGCCGAGCGCCGCCTGGCGCTGGAAGACGAAGCCACCCGCCTGGAAGCCACTGCCGACTACACCGTATTGATGCACAAGGCCTGGCAGCAGCAGGTCGGCAGCGAGCCTGGCCGCATCGCCCTGGGCGAAGGCACCGAACAGTTCGGCCACTTCCCTATCGAAGGCAACCTGAGCATCGCCGAAGGCCGCTTCATCGCGGTCGAGGCCAACTTCTGGGTCAATCAGCTGGACGGCAACGGCAACGTCCTGCAAAGCGAGCAGTTCAAGCAGAGCAACAGCAACGTCAAGGGCGGCCAGCTGACCTTCCTCGACGGCGGGCACCTGGCGGTGCTGCTGAAAGTCACGCCACCGGGCACGCCGAAAATGCCGGTGATGGACCCGGAGATGATGGAGCAGTGATGTGAGCGATGGCGATGCGCAGCAGCTACTAGGGGCCTATCCGGGCTGGGTCGACTTCATCGAGGCCGGCACGCTGGCACGAGGCCGCAGCTATGCTGCGCAAGCGCGGGCACGCATCCTGTCGCAGGATGACGGAACGATCGAGGCCATCTGCCAGGGTTCGGCAGGCGAGACCTACCAGCAAATAATCCGCCTGGTCGTCAACCATGGGGACCTGCGGGTATTTGGGAAATGCAGCTGCCCAGTCGGGCTCAACTGCAAACACTGCGTTGCGGCGCTGCTGCAATTGCAGGACAGCCCCGACGCCACAGCCCCCCATGAACAATCCGCCCTGTCGCTGCCCCCGGACCTCAACCTATGGGTGGAAGCCCTTGAGTCCCCCTCGCAACCAACGCCTCAAGGGCCAGCGCGCAAAGGCCCGGCAATCTATTACCGAATCCAGGTGGACCACGGGCTCTGGCGGCTAGAGCCAATCAAAGGTACCCGCCAGGCAGATGACACCCTGAAGATCGGCCGCATCACATCGATGCCCGAAATGCTCTACTACACGCCTCGCTACGTCACAGAAGACGATGCGCGGCTGTTGCGCCTGATCGATTCCCGCCGCGAAACGATGGCGTCCACGGTGCAACTGGAGGGCAAACCGGGCGGTGAGCTCTACAGCTATGCCCTGGCCACGGGCCGCCTGCTGTTTGAAGACGACTTGGCGCCACTCGCCCCGGGGCCGGAGCTACACGCCGAGTTCCGCTGGGTCAGGCTGGACAATGGCAGCTACCGTGGCGCCTGGTACCACAATGGTCACGAGCAGTTGCAGGCGGTGCCCATCGAGCCCATGCACTATGTTGACCGGCAGCACCATCTGACCGGCAAGCTGCGCCACGACCTCGACCCCTTCATTGCCAGCCAGCTTGCACGCGCGCCCATCGTGCCCGAGCATCTGGTCATCCCCTTGAGTCATCGATTGAACGCCTTGAACCGTCACGTCCCCACCCCCACTGCCGTGAGCACCGAGCACATCGAAGACATCACGCCAAGAGGGCGATTGACGCTGGGCAGCCTCGAATTCAGCGCCTATATGCCCAAGACCGGGCGTATGCAGCGGCAAATGCAGCACCGTGCCGCACTGGCATTCGACTACGACGACCTGCGCGCCAGCGGCAATGACGAAAAGCCGTTGACCCGCCTGGTCGGCAATACCAGCCAGCGAATTCGCCGACAGCCGCAAGCCGAGCTGGCCCTGCGCAAGGCGTTACGTGACCTGGGCTTCAAACCCGCCACTCGCCAGAGCAAGGCCCTGCCCGACAGTGCCGGCGAAATGTTCCAACTGCCCGACGACGAAGCCTGGCTGCGCTTCGCCCGTGAGGGCCTGCCACGCCTGCGCCAAGCCGGCTGGAACATAGACGTCCACCGTGACTTCGCCTTCAACCTGCAGGAGGTGGACGACTGGTACGCCACCATCGACGAAGCGCCCGGCCATGAATGGTTCGACCTGGAACTGGGCATCGTGGTCGACGGCCAGCGTCACAGCTTGCTGCCAATCGTGCTGCAACTGCTGCGCAGCAGCCCGGAGCTGCTGCGCCCCAACGAACTGGCCCGGCGCAGTGACGATGAACACCTGCTGATCGACCTGAACCGCGGCCGCCTGGATGCACCGGCGTTGCGCGTCGCCCTGCCCTACGGCCGCATCAAGGCCGTGATGGGCACCTTGGGCGAGCTGTACCTGCACGAAGACACTGCGGGCCCAGCCCTGCGCATGGAGCGCGCCGACGCCGCGCGCCTGAACGACATCGACGGCCTGCCCCTGCACTGGGAAGGGGGCCAGCACGTGCGCGATCTGGGCCGCCGCCTGCGTGATGCCCGCGACCTGCAAGTGGCCCCACCCGCCGGGCTGCAGGCCAGCCTGCGCCCCTATCAACAGCAGGGCCTGAACTGGCTGCAGGCACTGCAAGAGATGGGCACCGGGGGCATCCTCGGTGACGACATGGGCCTGGGCAAGACCCTGCAGGCCCTGGCACACCTGCTGCTGGAGCAAGAGGCCGGGCGCCTGGAGGCACCAGCCCTGGCGGTCATGCCCACCAGCCTGATACCCAACTGGCTGGACGAAGCCCAGCGCTTTGCCCCCGACCTGCGCGTGCTGGCACTGCATGGGCCGGGTCGCAGCAAGCATTTTGCCAAGCTGCATGAATACGACCTGGTCCTGACCACCTATGCCCTGGTGCCACGCGACCTCGAACACCTGCGCGCCCAGGCCTGGCACGTGCTGGTACTGGACGAGGCACAGAACATCAAGAGCAGCACCAGCAAGGCCGCCCTCGCCGTCTGCGAACTACAGGCCGGCCAGCGCCTGTGCCTGACCGGCACGCCGATGGAAAACAACCTGGGCGAGCTGTGGTCGATATTCCACTTCCTGATGCCCGGCTGGCTGGGCGATGTCAAACGCTTCAACCAGGACTACCGCACCCCGATCGAACGCCATGGCGACGCTGAGCGGCTGGGCCATCTGGTCACGCGCATCCGCCCGTTCCTGCTGCGCCGCACCAAGGAGCAGGTGGCCACCGAGTTGCCGGCCAAGACCGAGATGGTGCATTGGGTCGAGCTCAGCGACGCCCAGCGCGATACCTACGAGGCGGTGCGGGTGGCCATGGACAAGAAAGTCCGCGACGAAATCGCCCGCAATGGCGCGGCACGCAGCCAGATCGTCATCCTCGACGCGCTGCTCAAACTGCGCCAGGTGTGCTGCGACCTGCGGCTGGTCAAGGGCGTGGAAAGCAAAGGCAACCAGGCCGACAAGGGCAAGCTAGGCGCACTGCTGGAAATGCTCGACGAGCTGTTAAGCGAAGGCCGCCGGGTGCTGCTGTTCTCGCAGTTCACCTCGATGCTGGCGCTGATCCAGCAGGAGCTGGAAAAACGCAGTATCCGCTACAGCCTGCTGACCGGTGATACCCGGGACCGTCGCACGCCTGTGCAGCAGTTCCAGCAGGGTGATAGCGAAGTGTTCCTGATCAGCCTCAAGGCCGGTGGCGTAGGCTTGAACCTGACGGCCGCGGACACGGTGATCCACTTCGACCCCTGGTGGAACCCGGCCAGCGAAAACCAGGCCACCGACCGCGCCTACCGCATTGGCCAGGACAAGCCGGTGTTCGTGTTCAAGCTGATTACCCGGGGTACGGTTGAAGAGAAGATCCAGTTGCTGCAGCAGGAAAAAGCGGCGCTGGCAGCCAGCTTGCTGGATGGCGGGCAGGCTGGGCAATGGCGCATGGGCGATGAAGAAATCGAGGCACTGTTTGCGCCATTGCCAGGCAAACGCGGGCGGTAATTCAGCATGTTGTACTGCCTGTACTGGCCTCTTCACGAGTAAACCCGCTCCCACAGGGACCGCACCTCTGCCGAGGCGATGGCGTACCTGTGGGAGCGGGTTCACCCGCGAAGAGGCCGGCGCAGTCAATCGACCAGCTGAGCTTCCTTCAACGCCCCCAACGCCTCCAGCCAGCGCGGCTGTTGGCGATAGTCGGTCCGCGCAAACCCTTGCCCGCGCATCCGCGCAATCCGCGGCGATGGCTTGACCTTCATGCGCTGCGCCGCACTCAGGGCCAGCTCTGCTGCCGCCCGGTCATTGCACACCAGGCCCATGTCACAGCCGGCGCTCAACGCCGCCTCGATACGGCTGGCTGCATCACCCACCACATGCGCACCGGCCATCGACAGGTCATCACTGAAGATCACCCCGTCAAAGCCCAGCTCGCCGCGCAGGATGTCCTGCAGCCAACGCCGGGAGAAACCGGCTGGCTGGTTGTCGACCTGCGGGTAGATGACATGCGCCGGCATCACTGCCGCCAATTGCCCGCTCAGGCGCGAGAATGGCACCAGGTCGACCTGGCGCAATTGTTCAAGGCTGCGCTCATCGGTGGGAATGGCCACATGCGAGTCCGCCTCGGCCCAGCCATGCCCCGGGAAGTGTTTGCCACAGGCAGCCATGCCCGCCGCATTCATACCGCGAATGAACGCCCCGGCCAGTTGCGTGGCACGCAGCGGGTCACCCTCGAAGGCACGGCTGCCGACCACGGCGCTACGCTGGTGGTCCAGGTCGAGCACCGGGGCAAAGCTGAGGTCCAGGCCAACCGCCAGCACCTCGGTCGCCATCAGCCAACCGCACTGCTCCGCCAGGTATTCGGCGTTGTCATTGTCGGCCAGCGCACGCATGGCCGGCAGGCGCACGAAACCCTGACGCAGGCGCTGCACGCGTCCACCTTCCTGGTCCACCGCCAGAATCAGGTCGGGGCGGATGGCACGGATCGACGCGCACAGCTCACGCACCTGACGTGGGCTGTCGATGTTGCGGGCAAAGATGATCAGGCCGGCCACTTCGGGTTGGCGCAGCAAGTGACGGTCTTCGGCGGTCAGCCATTTACCGGCGATATCCACCATCAGGGAGCCTTGCAGGCTGACGGTCATAGGTAATCCTTCATTGCAGAACGAGAGAAGCCCAATCAGGGCATGCGGCCTCTGCGACCTGCACCGGGCAATGCACCCCGATACGGTCGAACAGGCCAAGCAAGTCAGTGTTGCGCAGGCGTATGCAGCCATGGGACAGCGCTACGCCCATGGGTTCCGTATCCGGAGTGCCGTGCAGGTAGATAAAGCGGCGGAAGGTGTCGACCGCGCCCAGGCGATTGACGCCAGGTTCGCAGCCGCTTAGCCAGAGGATGCGAGTCAGGATCCAGTCGCGGCCGGGGTATTGCGCGTGCAACGCCGGCGACCACACCTCACCCGTCCAGCGCCGCCCGACCAGCACCGCATCAAGCGGCAAGCCCGCGCCGATCTTCGCCCGCACCTGGTGCAAGCCACGCGGCGTGCAGCCCGAGCCATTGCGCTCGCCGGCACCGTTGCGCGCCGTGGAAACCGGCAGGCGCACGCGCAGCTGGTCACGGGCAAAGCCATACAGGCATTGGTCGGCGAGGGAAATGTGCAGCAGGTCGAGATCGGGCATGGGCGCTAGCTTAGCCGAAGCGCCCTGCCCCGCCCAGCCTTCAGGCCTTGGCGGTGATCGCGGTAGTCTTGCTGCGTGGTCGCAGCTGCGCCGTGGCCATGGCCTCGTCGGTGACGCCGCTGTCGGCACGCATGCCTGCGGCCAGGAACGGTACCATCAGGCGCATCACCTGCTCGATCGAGGTGTTGATGCCAAAGTCGGTCTCGGCAATTGCCCGCAGGGCCTTGATACCGGACATGCTGAAGGCGGCGGCACCCAGCATGAAGTGCACGCGCCAGAACAGTTCCAGCGGCGGAATACGAGGCGCGGCCTCGTTGACCAGCAGCATGTAGCGGCGGAACACTTTGCCGTACATGTCTTCCAGGTAACGCCGCAGGTGGCCTTGGCTCTGGCTGAAGGCCAGGCCCAGCAGGCGCATGAAGATCGACAGGTCGTTATTGCTGCGAGGCTGCACGGCCAACGCCTGCTCCACCAGCATTTCCAGCAGTTCTTCGAGGCTGGGCTTGTGCTCCGGCTTGGCCTGGCGCCGCTCCAGTTCGCGCTCGAGGCTGGCGCAGAACGGCCCGAGGAAGCGCGAGAACACGGCCTGGATAAGTGCCTTCTTGGAGCCGAAGTGATAGTTGACCGCCGCCAGGTTGACCCCGGCCTTGCTGGTGATCAGCCGCAACGAGGTCTCGGCGAACCCCCTTTCCGCGAACAGCTGCTCGGCAGCATCGAGAATGCGTTCAACGGTTTCCGATTGGGCCATGACTACTCCGCGTGCTCCGCCAGACAAACAGGTGTTTGAAACATACGTTTCAGGCCTGCTTCTGTCAAGGCTCGGTGACCGGGCGGTCGCCATTTAAAAGCAGCCTGGCTGCGGGCTGCAAGCGCCACCGCTCAGGTTTATTGCGCCATTTGGCTTGCAGCGCATCCAGTACTGTATATAATCCCAGTCACTGTACAAAAAGACAGAGCGCTCACCATGTTGAAACTGACGCCACGCCAAGCCGAAATTCTCGCGTTCATCAAGCGCTGCCTGGAAGACAACGGCTTCCCGCCGACACGCGCCGAGATCGCTCAGGAGCTGGGCTTCAAGTCGCCCAACGCTGCCGAAGAGCACCTCAAGGCCCTCGCCCGCAAGGGCGCGATCGAGATGACCCCGGGCGCCTCCCGCGGCATCCGCATCCCAGGCCTGGATACCAAGGCAGAAGAAAGCGGCTTGCCGATCATCGGCAGGGTTGCTGCCGGTGCGCCAATTCTTGCCGAACAGCACATTGAGCAATCCTGCAATATCAACCCTGCCTTCTTCCACCCCCAGGCCGACTATTTGCTGCGCGTCCACGGCATGAGCATGAAGGACGTCGGCATCTTCGACGGCGACCTCCTGGCAGTTCACACCTGCCGCGAAGCCCGCAACGGCCAGATCGTCGTGGCCCGCATCGGTGACGAAGTGACCGTCAAGCGCTTCAAGCGTGAAGGCAGCAAGGTCTGGCTGCTTGCCGAAAACCCCGAATTCGCCCCCATCGAAGTTGACCTGAAAGATCAGGAACTGGTGATTGAGGGCTTGAGCGTCGGCGTCATTCGCCGCTGATCCAGGAGGCGTCATGCAGCAGTTCATTCACGCACCCGAGCAAGCCCAGTTGCCCCTGTTCGAAGCATTCCTCGCCCAGCCCGTACTACCGGGCCTGAAAGCCAGCGAACTGGCGCGCAAGAGCAACCAGCCCGAACTGTTCAGCGAATTGTCGCTGCGCGGCGCCCCCGGGCACTGCCAAAGCCTGCTGGCACCGGTACTGCGCGAGCTGAGCGAAGAGGACGAGGCCCGCTGGCTGACCCTGATCGCCCCGCCGTCGAGCCTGACCCAGGCCTGGCTGCGCGATGCAGGGCTCAACCGTGAACGCATCCTGCTGCTGCAACCTCGCGGTAACCAAACCCCGCTGCAACTGGCCTGCGAAGCCCTGCGCCTGGGCCTCAGCCACACCGTGGTCAGCTGGCTGGGCAACGTCAACGCCACTGCACGCCAGCAATTGCAGCGCGCTGCCAGTGTCGGAAACGCACAAAGCCTGAACATCCGCCTCGGCTGATGTTCAGGCTTTGCCTGTCATTTGAACAAACCTGATGCCCTGCTGCACCTTCAGTGCAGCACGCGCGGCCCTTCATCACGCTCAAGCTCGCCATCCATCAGGCGACCTGCCATCTGCACACCCACGCTGAGCATGGCCTTGGCCACTTCTACATGCTGGCCCTGCAGGAACGCCTTGGCGTCTTCCGAGAAATCCAAGGTTACCAGGGAGCCCTCATCCTCGGCGCGACGCAGTTCGATGCGGCCATCAGGCAACTCGACAATTTCCAGAAAAGACGTAGACATAAATGGCAGTTCTCCGCGAAAGGCCAATATTGTACCAGCCGTAACGGCTATCAGCACTCACTCAACGCATCGCGGAAACGTCTCACCAGGCCCTTGAGGTTGTTGCGCCAGCTTTCCAGCTCGACACGCGACAGCGCAGGATGCTCGGGCTCATCGAGATTGACGGCCTGGATCAATGGCTGGGTGACGTCGGTCTTTGGCGCTTTCCTGGCGACCGGTGGTCGGAACAAATCGGCATAAGCACTCAGCATCTGCGCCAGCCAGGTTTCGCGCTGGCGGGCCAATTCCAGCAACTCGGCCACTTCCGGTATGGCGATGCCATTGAGCGCATCGTCGGCCAGCGCCTGCTCGACCGTTGCGACGACCGGCAGTCGGTAGAAGACTCCGATTTCATGGC
This sequence comes from Pseudomonas sp. BN505, assembly GCF_029873175.1. Taxonomy (NCBI): domain Bacteria; kingdom Pseudomonadati; phylum Pseudomonadota; class Gammaproteobacteria; order Pseudomonadales; family Pseudomonadaceae; genus Pseudomonas; species Pseudomonas sp. BN505. Next base: position 138,154 of record NZ_SSOI01000027.1, on the reverse strand, counting down.
ATAGGCCCAGCAGCGCGCCATACAGGTGAAACAGCGCCGACTCGCGCTCAGCCTGAACCAGGCCTTGGGCGTTCATCGCCTGGCTTTGTTCAGCCTTGGCCATGGACTCGAGGGCGAGACCGGCGAAGAACAGTTTCTGGTTGGTGCGGGTGTAGGTTTCCTGGGCCATTTCTGTGCCCTCCCATCAGGCTACAAGGCGAATACATGCATCATAAATGATTGGGGCCGCTTCGCGCCCCTCCGCAGCACGAGGCCGCCCCTACAAGAGAACGCGATTCCTTGTAGGAGCGGCCTTGTGCCGCGAAGGGGCGCAAAGCGGCCCTAATTACAACGCTGTCACATCAGCGTTTGTCTTCAACCTTCCAGGCATTGCCGTCGTAGAACGCCTTCCAGCCGGTCGGCTTGCCATCGACCTCGGACTGCACGTACTGCTCCTTGGTCTTGCGGCTGTATCGGATTACCGTCGGGCGGCCATCCGGGTCTTTCTGCGGCGCATCGCACAGGAAGTGGTACTTCGGATCGATTTCGTGCTTGTGCGGCACGATTTCCATCACCAGCGGCGCACGGGTTTCGCGGTTTTTCGGGAACTGGCTGGCGGCCAGGAACAACCCCGAAGCGCCGTCACGAAGCACGTATGTGTCGTCGACCTTCTCGCACTTGAGTTCCGGCATGTCCACCTTGTCCATCTTTGGTGGTGCTGCCTCGCCGCTCTTGAGCAACTTGCGAGTGTTCTTGCAGGCTGGATTGGTGCAGCCGAAGAACTTGCCAAAACGGCCGGTCTTCAACTGCATCTCGCTGCCACACTTGTCGCACTCCAGGCTCGGCCCTTCGTAACCCTTGATGCGGTAGCTGCCCTCTTCGATCTCGTAGCCAACGCAATCCGGGTTGTTACCGCAAATGTGCAGCTTGTGCTTCTCATCCAGCAAGTAGGCGTCCATCGCCGTGGCGCAGATCGGGCAACGGTGCTTGCCCAGCAGCACGCGGGATTCCGATTCACCCTCGTCGTCAGCGGCAATCTCGTCACCCGGCACCAGGTTGACGGTGGCCTTGCAGCGCTCTTTTGGCGGCAAGGTGTAACCCGAGCAACCCAGGAACACACCTGTGGACGCGGTGCGAATCATCATCGGCCGGCCACATTCCTTGCACGGAATGTTGGTCATGGTCGGCTGGTTAGCGCGCATCCCGCCTTCGCTGGACTCGGCAGTCAGCAGCTTCTTGCTGAAGTCGCCGTAGAACTCGTCGAGCACGTTCTTCCAGTCACGTTCGCCCTGGGCCACGTCGTCGAGGTTCTCCTCCATGTCGGCGGTAAAACCATAGTCCATCAGGTTGGAGAAGCTTTCCGACAAGCGCTCGGTGACGATGTCGCCCATTTTCTCGGAATAGAAACGGCGGTTGTGCAACGTCACATAGCCACGGTCCTGGATGGTGGAGATGATCGCCGCGTAAGTCGACGGGCGACCAATACCGCGCTTTTCCATTTCCTTGACCAGGCTGGCTTCAGTGAAGCGCGCCGGTGGCTTGGTGAAGTGCTGGCTCGGGTCGATCTGAATCAGCTTCAGCGCTTCGCCCTGGACCATCTCTGGCAGCACGTCGTCTTCGCCCGGCTTGCTCTGCTGCGGCAACACACGGGTATAACCGTCGAACTTGAGGATACGGCCCTTGGCACGCAGTTCGAAGTCGCCAGCAGCCACGGTGACGCTGGTGGACAGGTACTGCGCCGGCGGCATCTGGCAGGCCAGGAACTGGCGCCAGATCAGCTCGTACAGGCGCTCGGCGTCGCGCTCCATGCCACTGAGCTTGGTCGGGTGGGTGTTCACATCGGAAGGACGAATTGCTTCGTGCGCCTCCTGGGCCCCTTCCTTGCTGCCGTATACCAGCGGTGCATCCGGCAGGTACTGTTTGCCGAACTCGCGCTCGATATAGGTGCGCGCCATGTCCAGGGCGTCGACCGACAGGTTGGTCGAGTCTGTACGCATGTAGGTGATGTAGCCGGCTTCATACAAGCGTTGGGCCATCATCATGGTCTTCTTCACCCCGAAGCCCAGGCGGTTACTGGCCGCCTGCTGCAGGGTGGAGGTAATGAACGGCGCCGATGGCTTGCTGCTGGTCGGGCGGTCTTCACGCTTGACCACGCTGTAGCTGGAAGCCTTGAGCTTCTCCAGCGCAGCCATGGCCTGGGCTTCGTTCAGCGGCTTGAAGGCCTCGCCCTTCTCGCGCGCCACCTCGAAACGCACCTTGGCGTTCTTGGCGGTACCGAGGTCGGCGTGGATCTCCCAATACTCTTCCGGGATGAATGCGCGGATTTCACGCTCGCGCTCCACCACCAGTTTCACCGCTACCGACTGCACACGGCCAGCGGACAGGCCGCGGGCAATCTTGGCCCACAGCAGCGGCGAAACCATGTAACCGACCACACGGTCGAGGAACCGCCGCGCCTGCTGGGCATTGACCCGGTCGATGTCCAGCTCGCCTGGCTGCGAGAAAGCCTCCTGGATGGCCTTCTTGGTAATTTCGTTGAACACCACGCGCTTGTAGCGGGTGTCGTCACCGCCGATGGCTTCGCGCAGGTGCCAGGCAATGGCTTCCCCCTCGCGGTCCAAGTCGGTTGCGAGATAGATGGTGTCGGCGTCCTTGGCCAGGCGGCGCAGCTCTTCGATCACCTTTTCCTTGCCAGGCAGGATCTCGTACTTGGCCTTCCAACCGTGATCCGGGTCGACGCCCATGCGTGCCACCAGCTGGCGGCGGGCCTTTTCTTTCGGCGACAGCGCCGGAGCCTCACCCGCGGCCTTGCCACGCTTGGCGGCTGGCTCTTTGCTTGCGCTGGCCGAACCGCTGGTGGGGAGGTCTCGGATATGGCCGATACTCGACTTCACCACGTACTGGTTGCCCAAATACTTGTTGATGGTCTTGGCCTTGGCCGGGGATTCCACAATGACCAGCGATTTGCCCATGGATCGGAGTATTCCTGAATCTGAAAATGAAAAACGCGTCAGGTACCAAACGCGGCACCGCTATATATAGTGGCAAAAGTGTGAGGTCAAGCTCGGGTGATCACTCGTGCGACTTGCCCAGCAACCCAGGCAGGCCTTCTTCGGCCTTGACCAAAGCAAAGCGTGGCACCTGCTCGCCGTCAACCTCGACAGACTCCTGGAACATCAAAAGGGGGCGCACCCAGAAGCTGTAATCACCATACAGGCATTGGTAGAACACCATCCACTCTTCGTTCTCGGAATGCCGCGCAACACTGAAGACACGGTACTCAGGCCCTTTGTAATGCCGGTATACGCCTGGTTGTATCTGCATGTTGCCCACCCTCTTTAATTAATCCTGTAAAAACAAAACCGGGGCACAAGGCCCCGGTTGCTGTCCCGCAACGCGATCAGACGCGTTCAAAGACAGTGGTGATACCTTGACCGAGGCCGACGCACATGGTCGCCACCCCCAGGGTACCGCCATTCTGCTTCATGACGTTGAGCAGGGTGCCCGAAATACGTGCCCCGGAGCAACCGAACGGGTGGCCCAAAGCAATGGCGCCGCCGTGCAGGTTAACCTTCTCATCCATCTTGTCGAGCACTTTCAAGTCTTTCAGCACTGGCAAGGCTTGTGCAGCAAAGGCTTCGTTGAGCTCGATGAAGTCGATGTCGGCCATGGTCAGCCCGGCGCGCTTGAGGGCTTTTTGGGTCGACGGCACCGGGCCATAACCCATGATCGCCGGATCGACACCGGCCACCGCCATCGAACGGATCACCGCCAATGGCTGGATACCCAGGTCCATCGCACGCTGGCCGGACATGACGATCATGCACGAAGCGCCGTCGGTGATCTGCGACGAGGTACCGGCAGTGACGGTACCGCCTTTCGGGTTAAACGCGGGCTTGAGCGACGCCAGGCCTTCGAGGGTGGTTTCCGGGCGAATGGTTTCGTCGAAATCGAACACCTTCAGGAAGCCGTTCTCGTCATAGCCCTGCATCGGGATGATCTCGTCCTTGAACTTGCCTTCGACCGTGGCCTTGTGGGCCAACTGGTGCGAACGCACGCCGAACAGGTCCTGCTGCTCACGGGTGATGCCGTGCATCTTGCCGAGCATTTCCGCAGTCAGGCCCATCATCCCGGAAGCCTTGGCTGCATGCAAGGACAGGTGCGGGTTGGGGTCGACGCCGTGCATCATGCTGACGTGGCCCATGTGCTCCACCCCGCCAATCACGAACACATCGCCGTTACCGGTCATGATCGCCTGGGCAGCGGTGTGCAGTGCGCTCATCGACGAGCCGCACAGGCGGCTGACGGTCTGCGCTGCAGAAGTGTGCGGGATCGGGGTCATCAGCGACGCCATGCGGGCGATGTTCCACCCCTGCTCCAGGGTCTGGTTGACGCAGCCCCAGATCACGTCCTCGACTTCCTTCGGGTCGACCTTGTCGTTACGCTCCAGCAGCTTGCTGATCAGGTGCGCCGACATGTCCTCGGCGCGGGTATTGCGGTGCATGCCACCCTTGGAGCGGCCCATTGGCGTGCGACCGAAGTCGACAATCACCACGTCTCTTGGATTCAGGCTCATATCAAATCTCTCGCTCTAGCTCGTTGACCGCTCAGTTGAAGAAGCGCTGGCCGTTCTTGGCCATTTCACGCAGCTTCGCAGTCGGGTGGTACAGCGGCCCCAGATCGGCGTACTGATCGGCCAGGGCGACGAATTCGGCCACACCGATCGAGTCGATGTAACGCAGCGCACCACCGCGGAAGGGAGGGAAACCAATGCCATACACCAGGCCCATGTCGGCTTCGGCGGCGGTTTCGACAATGCCGTCTTCCAGGCAGCGCACGGTCTCCAGGCACAGCGGGACCATCATCCAGTTGATGATGTCTTCGTCGGTGACTTCGCGCTGTTCGAACACGATTGGCTTGAGCACGTCCAGCACGGCGGCGTCGAAGACTTTCTTCGGCTTGCCGCGCTTGTCGGTTTCGTAGGCATAGAAGCCCTTGCCGTTCTTCTGGCCCAGGCGGTTCGCCTCGTACAGCGCGTCGACGGCCGAGCGGCGCTCGTCCTTCATGCGGTCCGGGAAGCCTTCGGCCATCACGTCACGCCCGTGGTGGCCGGTGTCGATGCCGACCACGTCCATCAGGTAGGCTGGGCCCATCGGCCAGCCGAATTTTTCCATGACCTTGTCGATGCGCACGAAGTCGACACCGGCACTGACCAGCTTGGCAAAGCCGCCAAAATACGGGAACAGCACGCGGTTGACCAAAAAGCCCGGGCAATCGTTGACCACGATCGGGTTCTTGCCCATTTTCTTGGCGTAGGCCACGGTGGTGGCGACCGCCACTTCACTGGACTTCTCGCCACGGATCACTTCCACCAGCGGCATCATGTGCACCGGGTTGAAGAAGTGCATGCCGACGAAGTTTTCCGGGCGCTTGAGCGCTTTTGCCAGCAGGTTGATGGAGATGGTCGAGGTGTTGGACGCAAGGATCGCATCCTCTTTCACCTGGCCTTCCACCTCGGCCAGCACGGCCTGCTTCACTTTCGGGTTCTCGACCACGGCTTCGACGACGATGTCGACATTGGCGAAATCGCCATAGGACAGGGTCGGGCGAATGGCGTTGAGCGCCTCGGCCATCTTGGCCGGGGTCAGGCGACCCTTGTCGACGCGGTTGCCGAGCAGCTTGGAGGCTTCGTTCAGGCCCAGCTGAATGGCTTCCTCGCGGATATCCTTCATCAGGATCGGGGTGCCTTTGACCGCCGACTGGTAAGCGATGCCGCCACCCATGATGCCGGCGCCGAGCACGGCGGCCTGCTTCACGTCATGGGCGATCTCGTCATGCGCCTTGGCCTTGCGCTTGAGTTCCTGGTCATTCAGGAACAGACCGATCAGGCTTTCGGCAACCGACGTCTTGGCCAGCTTGGCAAAGCCTGCGGCTTCGACTTCCAAGGCCTTGTCGCGGCCGAAGTTGGCGGCTTTCTGGATGGTCTTGATGGCTTCGACCGGGGCCGGGTAGTTCGGGCCGGCCTGGCCGGCAACGAAGCCCTTGGCGGTCTCGAAGGCCATCATCTGCTCGATGGCATTGAGCTTGAGCTTTTCCAGCTTAGGCTGGCGCTTGGCCTTGTAGTCCAGCTCGCCACTGATGGCGCGCTTGATCAGGTCCAGGGCACCGGCCTGCAGCAACTCAGGGGCGACCACGGCGTCGACGGCACCCACTTTCAGGGCGTCTTCGGCACGGTTTTCCTTGCCGGAAGCGATCCACTCGACAGCGTTGTCCGAACCGATCAGGCGCGGCAGGCGTACGGTGCCGCCAAAGCCGGGGTAGATGCCCAGCTTGACTTCTGGCAGGCCGATCTTGGCGCTGGTGGACATGACCCGGTAGTCGGCGGCCAGGCACATCTCCAGGCCGCCGCCCAGGGCGATGCCGTTGATGGCCGCAACGGTCGGCACTTCGAGGTCTTCGAAGGCGCTGAAGATGCGGTTGGCTTCCAGGTTGCCGGCGACCAGTTCGGCCTCGGGCAGCTTGAAGTTGTCGACGAACTCGGTGATGTCGGCGCCGACGATGAACACGTCCTTGCCACTGCTGACGATAACGCCCTTGACCGAGGCGTCGGCCTTGATGGCATCGACAGCCTGGCGAAGCTCGTTCAGGGTCAGGCGGTTGAACTTGTTGACGGACTCACCCTTGAGGTCGAACTTGAGCTCGACGATGCCACTTTCAAGAGCCTTAACCGTGATGGCTTTACCTTCGTAAATCATCAACTGATCTCCACGATATGGAAGCTGAACTGTACACGCCGATCGCTGCAGCAGAAGCAGGCCTAGCTGCCCTGCCCCAGGCACACCCGTCAGCGCGCTAGTCGGAAGTATGGCTTGGCGTCATGACATACAAACGCTCAATTCATACGCCCGTTTGATTTGGGTGTGCACACATTCTCCGAAAAGATCGGCGTTGTCAAATGCTCACGAGCACGGCGAAAACGCGACTTTCCGGTCACTTTGTATCGTCTGGGTACAAAACATGATGACAGTGATCGCCGACCATTCATGTCAGCGATTGACCACGGCCGATTGAATAACGCTGCGACTTTCGACTTGCGCGGCAACCCAAGGCGGCTACACTGCCACCTGCTTGAGTGAATACCCGGCCTGCCTGGCCTTTTCTGCGCAGCAGAACGCAAAGCGGCGACTTGGCACCCCACCCCTTCAGGGTTCTGCCAAGCCGCCGCTTTGTCGTTTAAAGCCCTGAACGCCTACGCCGTACCTGTAGGAGGTAGCCCCGGGGTTCAAGCCAGGGTTTCGAGGACGTAGGCAACATCCTGCAACACAGCCGTATCACCCCGTTCAGTCCAGTAGAGGGCGATCATCCGCGCATCGGCTTCGACCTTGTAGACGCTCGCCGGCAAGCGCGCCAGAGGCTCAATGAAGCGTGGATCTTCGCAGGGCTCACGCCACTGGTTCCACCACACCCCCGGGCTGATCTGCCAGAAGCTGAAGCTGTCTTCATTCCCCCGACGCCGTGCCCGATGGTACTGCGGGCAAGGGCTTGGCGGCTCCTTTTCGAGCCAGTGCGGCCATTGCTGCGGCGCCAGCTGCATACCCAGCCCCATTCGCCGTGCCTCCAGGCGCAGCTTCATCTGCTCGCTCTGCTTGCGCGAGCCGCGCAGCCAGGAAAGCGGGCTGAGAATCAGCGCAAGGATTGACACCACCAGCAATACCGTCATATCAGTAGTTCCCATAAAGCGTTGCAAATGAGCTGGTTAGCCATTTTTCACGGAAGACCCGCCCGAAAGCGACCATACTTCTTCTATCGCGATTGCCAGGAGTACCGCTCATGCAATATGAACATTTGTTGGTCGCCGTCGACCTGACCGAAGAATGCGACCCGGTGATCAAGCGTGCCATGAAGCTCGCCGAGCCCTCAGGCGCCAAGGTGTCCCTGGTTCACATCGTCGAGCCGATGGCCATGGCATTCGGCGGTGACGTGCCCATGGACCTGTCGCAGTTGCAACAGCAACAGTTCGACCAGGCCAAGGAGCGCATGGACCGCCTGTTCAACAAATACCCTGAGATCAACCGTGGCGACTCACACCTGACCTACGGCCAGCCGCGTCAGGAAATCCACCAACTGGCCAAGGACCAGAAGTGCGACCTGATCGTGGTCGGCAGCCATGGCCGCCATGGCCTGGCGTTGCTGCTGGGTTCCACGGCCAATGACGTGCTGCACGGTGCGCCGTGCGATGTACTGGCGGTGCGGTTGCAGAAGAAGGAATGACTTAACCTGCCCCGGCCCTATCGCCGGCAAGCCAGCTCCCACAGGGATACCACAAAGCTTGAAACCTGTGGTGTACCAGTGGGAGCTGGCTTGCCGGCGATAGGGCCAGTCCAGGCTGACGCCTATCAGCCTTCCAGCTCGGCCCAGCGCTCTACCAGCGCATCCAGCTCACTTTGGAGCTTCTCGATCTTGGCCAGCACTGCGGAAGTTTCAGTAATCGGGCGCTGGTAGAAGCCAGCCGCATTCACTTCTTCCTGAGCCTCAGCCATGCGCTGCTCAACCTGGTCGATCTGCCCCGGCAGCATCTCCAGCTCACGCTGCAGCTTGTAGCTGAGCTTCTTCTTCGAAGCTTCTTCCGCCACCGGCGCAGCAACTGGCGCGGGCTTGTCCTCGACTTTCTCCACCACTGCGCTGTTGAGCGCCGACTTGCCGCCTTTGCTCTCGGTCACGCCCAGCAGCTTCGGTGAGCCACCCTGGCGAATCCAATCCTCGTAGCCGCCGACGTACTCACGCACCTTGCCCTCGCCTTCGAACACCAGGGTACTGGTGACGACGTTGTCGAGGAAGGCCCGGTCGTGGCTGACCATCAGCACGGTGCCCTTGTAGTTGGATAGCACTTCTTCGAGCAGTTCGAGGGTTTCAACGTCCAGGTCGTTGGTCGGTTCGTCGAGCACCAGCAGGTTGGCCGGCTTGCTGAACAGCTTGGCCAGCAACAGGCGCGCACGCTCGCCACCCGACAATGCCTTGACCGGCGTGCGGGCACGCTGCGGGCTGAACAGGAAGTCGCCCAGGTAGCTCAGCACGTGGCGGTTCTGGCCGTCGATCTCGATGAAGTCACGGCCTTCAGCCAGGTTGTCGATCACGGTCTTTTCCAGCTCGAGCTGGTGGCGCATCTGGTCGAAGTAGGCGACTTCCAGCTTGGTGCCGCTCTCGACCTTGCCCGACGTGGGCTCCAGGCCGCCGAGCATCAGCTTGAGCAAGGTGGTCTTGCCGGTGCCGTTGGCGCCCAGCAGGCCGATACGGTCCTGGCGCTGCAGGACCATGGAAAAGTCCTTGACCAGCATTGGCCCGCCGGCGTGATGGAAGCTGACGTTTTCCAGCACCATCACCTGCTTGCCGGATTTTTCGGCCGACTCGATCTGGATGTTGGCCTTGCCCTGGCGTTCGCGGCGCTCACCACGCTCCACGCGCAAGGCCTTCAGCGCACGCACCCGGCCTTCGTTACGGGTGCGGCGGGCCTTGATGCCTTGGCGGATCCACACTTCTTCCTGGGCCAGGCGCTTGTCGAACAGCGCGTTGGCGGTTTCTTCGGCGGCCAGTGCGGCCTCCTTGTGCACCAGGAAGCTGGCGTAGTCACCGTTCCAGTCGATCAGGCCGCCACGGTCCAGTTCAAGGATGCGGGTGGCCAGGTTCTGCAGGAAGGACCGGTCGTGGGTGATGAACAAAACCGCGCCGTTAAAGCTGCGCAATGCCTCTTCGAGCCAGGCAATGGCACCGATGTCCAGGTGGTTGGTAGGCTCGTCGAGCAGCAGCAGGTCGGGCTCGGACACCAGCGCCTGGGCCAGCAGCACACGGCGGCGCCAGCCACCGGACAGCTCGGCCAGGGTCTTGTCGGCCGGCAACTGCAGGCGGCTGAGGGTGCTTTCCACCACTTGCTGCAGGCGCCAGCCATCACGGGCTTCCAGCTCGTGCTGGACGTGCATGAGCTTTTCCAGGTCTTCGTCGTTCTGGATATTCATGCTCAGGTGATGGAACTGTGCCAGCAACTCACCGACGCCATCCAGCCCTGCGGCCACCACATCGAACACCGTGCGATCGTCGGCCACCGGCAGTTCCTGCGGCAGCTCGCCGATCTTCAGGCCCGGGGCACGCCAGACTTCACCGTCGTCGCCCTTCTGCTCGCCCTTGACCAGGCGCAGCATGCTGGATTTGCCAGTACCGTTGCGGCCGATGATGCACACCCGCTCACCACGAGCGATCTGCCAGGACACTTTGTCCAGCAGCGGCATGGCGCCGAATGCGAGGGACACATCGCTGAATTTGAGCAGGGTCATGTTGGTCTCCATAAATCGGGCGCGCATTCTACCTGACTTGGCCCTCGACGGCATCCGCTTGGCCACCCTACGAGCGCTTTGCGACATCTGGTCGAAGTTAATATCCCGATACAAGCACAGTGCTTTCACCCGCCGCCGGCAAACAGCTAAGCTAAGGCAATTGCTTCCAACAGTGCTGGCTCCGCCGTCACTTCCCCATGGTTCTACTGCCCGGACGTATCATGCGCAGCCGCCTGTTACACATTGCATCATGCCTGCTGCTCACCGCTGCCACCTGCGCGGCGCAGGCCACCGACCTCACCCAGCAGCGCCAGTACTACGACGAGGCCAAGCGTGCGCTGGCCAAAGGCGACAAAGGCCCGTACTTGCGCTATGCGCAAGCCCTGAGCGACTACCCGCTGACACCGTACCTGGCCTACGACGAGCTTACCGCCCGCCTCAAAAGCGCCAGCAACCAGGAGATCGAAGGCTTTCTCGCCAAGCATGGCGACCTGCCCCAGGCCAACTGGATGAAACTGCGCTGGCTACGCTGGCTGGCCGAACGCGGCGAATGGGACACCTTCGTCAAATACTACGACCCCAAGCTCAATTTCACCGAACTGGACTGCCTCAACGGCCAGTATCAGCTCAGCCATGGCCTGCGCGCCGAGGGCTATGCCACAGCTGACAAATTGTGGAACGTCGGGAAGTCACAACCTGCCGCCTGCGACACACTGTTTGGCATGTGGGCGGCCGAAGGCCAGCTGACCGAGGCCAAGCGCTGGGAACGCACCAAGCTGGCGGCCCAGACGCGCAACTACGCTTTGGCCAACAACCTGGTCAAGACCCTGACCACCCTCGGCCCTCAGGGGCGCCTTCTGGTCGACGTGGCGCAAAAGCCAGAGCTGCTCAACCAGCCGTCGCGCTTTACCCCGGTCAACGAAGCCATGTCCGATGTCGTCAGCCTCGGCCTGCGCCGCCTGGCCCGGCAGGACCCGGAGCGGGCCATGGCACTGCTCGACGATTATGCCCAGCGCATGCACTTCTCTCGCGACGAGAAGGTGGCCATCGCCCGCGAAATCGGCCTGACCCTGGCACGCCGCTACGACCCGCGCGCGCTCGACCTGATGACCCGCTACGACCCCGAACTGCGCGACAACACCGTCAGCGAATGGCGCCTGCGCCTGCTGCTGCGCCTGGGCCGCTGGGAAGACGCCTACGAGCTGACCAGGCGCCTGCCCCAGGACCTGGCCAGCAGCAGCCGTTGGAAATACTGGCAGGCACGCAGCCTGGAGCTGGCCCAGCCGAACAACCCGCAGATCCCGCTGCTGTACAAGACCGTGGCACGTGAGCGCGACTTCTATGGCTTCCTCGCTGCCGACCGGGCACAGACGCCATACCAGCTGAACAACAAGCCGCTGCTGCTAAGCCCGCAACTGGTCAAGAAGGTGCGCAACACGCCCGGCATCCAGCGTGCACTGGAATTCCACGCCCGCGGCCAGATCGTCGAGGGCCGCCGCGAGTGGTACCACGTAAGCCGCCACTTCACCCGCGACGAAATGGTTGCCCAGGCACGCCTGGGCTACGACCTGCGCTGGTACTTCCCGGCCATCCGCACCATCAGCCAGGCGCAATACTGGGACGACCTGGACATCCGCTTCCCGATGGCCCACCGCGACACCCTGGTGCGCGAAGCCAAGGTCCGCGGCCTGCATTCAAGCTGGGTATTCGCCATCACCCGCCAGGAAAGTGCATTCATGGAGGATGCGCGCTCGCCGGTGGGTGCCAGCGGCCTGATGCAGCTGATGCCGGCCACGGCCAAAGAGACCGCGCGCAAGTTCAGCATCCCGCTGGCATCACCGGCGCAGGTACTGAACCCGGACAAGAACATCCAGCTGGGCGCGGCCTACCTGAGCCAGGTGCACAGCCAGTTCAACGGCAACCGGGTGCTGGCCTCGGCGGCCTACAACGCCGGGCCCGGCCGCGTGCGGCAGTGGCTGAAAGGCGCCAAGCACCTGAGCTTCGATGTGTGGGTTGAATCGATCCCGTTCGACGAAACACGCCAGTATGTGCAGAACGTGCTGTCGTATTCGGTGATCTACGGGCAGAAGCTGAATTCGCCGCAGCCGCTGGTGGATTGGCATGAGCGGTACTTCGATGACATGTAGGGCCTGCTGAACCTGAACCGGCCCTATCGCCGGCAAGCCAGCTCCCACAGGTTCATCACAGGTTCGAAGGCTTGTGCGCTACCTGTGGGAGCTGGCTTGCCGGCGATAGGGCCGGTTCACGCAGCACATTCACTCCAGAACTTCCACCTGCATTCCTGGTTCAAGCCACCCACTGCCATCCACCGCCAGGTTCTGCCCGAACAGCACATCCCCCTCCTTCTCGCGAAAGGTCTTGAGCGTGACCATCGGCTCGCGGTCGGCACTGCGCTCCCCGGTTGCTGGATCAATTGTTGTGAAGATGCACCGCACACTGGGCTTGAGCACGCGAAATTCCAGGCTGCCAATGCGAATCCGCTTCCAGCCATCCTCGGCAAACGGTTCTGCCCCTTGCACCACTAGGTTCGGTCGAAAGCGCAGCATTTCCATGGGCCGGCCAATACGCCGGTTGAGCTCGTCGAGCGAGCCCTGGCCAATCAGCAGCAAAGGGAAGCCATCGGGAAACGCCGCCCGATCACTGTTGAGGCCGTAACCATTGGGCAGGTAACGCGCGCGCTGCTCCGGGCAATGCACCAGCCGCACGGCCTTGCCCAGCAACGCGCTCAACCAGGCCGCTGCTGCGTCGCCAGCGTCGGGCACGCGCAGGGTGTCGCGCCAGATCGTCACGCCGCGCAGCGCATCATCGGCAGCGGGCACAGGCACCCGCAACGGCACCCGCCCAGGCGCCTGCAGCAACAACTGGCCGTTGTCGTTATCGCACGCCTGCAGCTGGCCAAGTTGCGGCCAGGCACGCTGGGTCAGGAAGCGTCCATTTTCTTCCTCCACGACCATCCAGCGCCGGTCACCCTGCAACCCCAACAGCCCCACCCGTGATGCCTGCAGGCTTTGCGCCTGGCCCGACTTCACCGGGTATCGATACAACTCACTGAGAAACATCCCTGCCGCCTCGCGTCATGCCAAAAGCCAAGCTTATACCTGGCTGGCCCGGCGATCACGCAGTGGCAGCATCCAGCAGCAGGCGTTGCTTGACCACATCGACCAGGCGATCAGGCTGGAACTTGGACAGGAAGTTGTCGCAACCCACCTTCTTCACCATGGATTCATTGAAGCTGCCCGACAGCGAGGTGTGCAGCACGACGTAGAGCTGGCGCAAACGGGCATCGCTGCGAATCTCGGTGGTCAGCCGGTAGCCGTCCATTTCCGGCATCTCGGCGTCAGTGAACACCATCAGCAGCTTTTCGCACACGTCCTCGCCCGCATCGGCCCAGCCCTTGAGCATGCGCAGCGCCTTCAGGCCGTCACTGGCCACGTGCAGCTTCACCCCCAACTGGGACAGAGTGTCACGCAATTGCGCCAGAGCCACACTGGAGTCGTCCACCAGCAGCACCTCGCGCCCGCGGGCACGGGCCAGCACCGGGTCGGCAAGCTTCTCGCCGGAGACCCGGGCGTTGTACGGCACAATCTCAGCCAGCACCTTCTCCACGTCGATCACCTCCACCAGCTTTTCATCCACCTTGGTGATGGCGGTCAGGTAGTGCTGGCGACCGGCGCTGGCAGGCGGCGGCATGATCGACTCCCAGTTCATGTTGACGATACGGTCGACACCACCCACCAGGAAGGCCTGCACCGACCGGTTGTACTCGGTGACGATGATGGTGCTGTCCGGCCCCGGCTGCAGCGGGCGCATGCCGATCGCCTGGGACAGGTCGATCACTGGCAAGGTCTGGCCGCGCAGGTTGACCACCCCGCAGACGAAGGCGTGGCGCTGGGGCATCAGGGTCAACTTGGGCAGTTGCAGCACTTCCTGCACCTTGAACACGTTGATCGCGAACAACTGGCGGCCGGCCAGGCGAAACATCAGAATTTCCAGGCGGTTCTCACCCACCAGTTGCGTGCGTTGGTCTACTGTGTCGAGAATGCCAGCCATTGGAAAACCCCCAGGCTTGAGTCAAAAAAGTGTAAGCATCCACCCTGTATCGGCGGCTTCACGCACACCTTGACCCTTGCGGGAAAATGCCGCGAAGGCAATTGATATCACTTTACCATCATGCTTTACTGCGGGCATTACACGGCAAATCAGCAGGGCGACAAAAGTTCCCCGCCTGAGCTCGATATCAGGGAAACCCCTACCTGCAATCGGGTGCAACCTGATGTTCGCGATATCCTTTAGCCATTAATGTGACGCCATTCTCAATGCATGAATGGAGTCAGGCTTTTGCTAGCTATCGTTTCGGCGTGCCCACCCCTTGCGCCTTCCCCACGCGCGGGGACCTGATCATGGACACTGCCTTATCGTTCGATGACGCCCTGCAGGGTTACCTGCTGGATGCCCAGGTATTGCTGACCCAGGCCCAGGAGTGCCTGCAGCATCTGGAGCTGATCGACAATGATCCAGATGCCTGCCGCTGCCTGGACGACACCCTCGAGAGCCTTGCCAGGCAGGCTACACGCCTGGGCCTGCGTGAAGTCGCCCATTACACCAATGCTCTGCAACAGTTACTTGCCCCCGCCTGTCACCGCGGCTGCCTGCAACGTGAAGCCCTGCCCGCGCTAGGGGCCTGCCTTACCTTGCTGGCCTGGCAACTGGAGCTGCTCGATACCCGCACCGGGCGGCTGAACCTGGACATCGGCGAGCAACTGGTGCTGCTGAGCGACCTGGCCAAGGTCGTGAAGCAACCGTTTGTGCAAGCCTGTACCTCCTGCGACGAGCACGGCAGCACGTGCCTCCACCCGCACGCTCCAGCGGCACGCGGCACAGGCAGGTGGAACCCACCATCTTAACCTGACACGAAGTGCAACTAAGCATGTTCGTTCATGCCCCAAAAAGATCGAACTAGGGAAGTTAGCCAAGTTTTCGAGGGCCAAGGTGAATCTCTAACGCGCTAGTTGCACTACAAGTGCGTAATGCGCGATCAATGGGTGGCACTTTGCCACTCGCCAGTGCTCGACCCGCAGGCGTTTCAAGGCATTACCCAGCCGCGACCGATACAGTGCGAAGTGGTAATATGCGCCCCCACAAACGCTTGCAACCTGAATAAAGGTTGAACGATCACGTGCTCGAAAAAATATCGAAAGTACTGCGCCAAAGCCTCTGAGCAGCATTGTGCAAGGCCTCCATCAGCAATACTTCAGTGGCTTCCCTACCTATGCTTCCACGCTTGAAGACTTCTTTGCGTTGCTGCTCCCGCGTTGCCCTGCTGCGTTGGGTGACGGCCGCGTTATGCGTGGCCTCGCTGGTCGCCAACCTGATGCTGTACCTGGCCAACCAGGCAGCCCCGGCCAGCCTGCTGGTGCTGCAACTGGTCGCTACGCTGGGCACCGTCGTCTACCTGGGCCTGAGCGCCAAGTCGATCAGCCTGCGCCCGGCAGAACTGGCCGAGCGCATGCTCAAGGTCCAGGAAGACGAGCGCCAGCACTTGGGCCGGGAACTGCACGACGACATCGGCCAGCTCCTCACCGCCGCCAAGCTGCAGCTGCAGTGGCTGCAAAGGCGCATGCCCGACGAGCTGCAAGGCCACTGCAATACCCTGCGCAGCACGCTGGATGACACCTTGGGCAACGTACGCGACGTGTCCGCCCTGCTCAACCCTCGGCAATTGGCCAGCCTGGGCCTGGAAGCCAGCCTGCGCGCGCACCTGGTGCGTACCCTGGCCAGCAGCAGTGTGCACTGGAGCCTGGCGTGCAACCAGCGCCTGGGCGGCATTGACGAAGCTGTGGCCATGGCGGTGTTTCGCATTACCCAGGAGGCCGTGACCAACATGCTGCGCCACGCCCAGGCAGATAACCTGATCATTCAGCTGCAGCGCACCCCCGAGGGGCTGGCGTTGTCGATCCACGACGATGGCCGTGGCTTCGTCCCGGCACGGCACCCGGCCGACGCAGGCCAGCGCGGCCTGGCTGGCATGCAGGAGCGGGTCACCGCCTTGCAGGGTAGCCTCGACATCACCAGCCAGCTCGGCTTGGGCACGCGTATCGAGGCGGTGTTCCCGTGGCCTGCGCGTACCCAGCAACGCGCCGGGAGCAAGGCCACCCATGACCTGTAGACTGCTGCTGGTTGACGACCACTCGCTGATCCGCGCCGGTGTGCGCGCACTGGTCTGCGACATCCCCGGCTATGACGTGATCGGTGAAGCCGACGACGGCAGCCAACTGCTCGAACAGGTGCGCGCGCTGGCGCCCGACATCGTCTTGCTGGACATCTCCATGCGGTCGACCAGCGGCCTGGACGCCCTCACCCAACTGCGGGCAAGCGCAAGTACATGCAAGGTGCTGATCCTCTCGATGCATACCGACCCTGACCTGATCATGCGGGCTCTGGAAAGCGGCGCCCACGGCTACCTGCTCAAGGACACCAGCGCCACCGAGCTGGAGCAGGCCCTGGGCGCAGTGCGCAACGGCGAGCGCTACCTCAGCCCAGCCATTGCCCACACCGTCATCAACCAAGCCCTACGGCACACCAAGCAGGGCAACCAAGCGGCTGGCGAGCGGCATAACCTCACTGCGCGACAACTGGAAATCCTGCGCCTGATCGTGCGCGGCAAGTCCACCCGGGAAATCGCTGCGGGCCTGGGCCTGTCGATCAAGACCGTGGAAACCCACCGCTCGCAAATCATGAAGCGCCTGCAGATTCATGATGTGGCCGGCCTGGTGCTGTTCGCTGTACGCGAGAAAATCATCAGCCTGGATGACTAAGCAGCGGCGACCCGGCCGGCAGGTGCAGTTGCAACGCGCCAGGCCTGGCCTGAAACCGCAGGTTGCCGGCCTGCAACGGCTCGCCATCGAGGTTGATGTCCAGGCCCTGCGCGCTCTTGATCTCGACCCAGGGCAACCTGGCGCGGACGAAAAGCCCGTCACCGGCCAACAGGTCGCGCACTGCCCCGACTACCTCTTGCGGCGCTGGCAGGATGGCGATGTCGAGCAGACCGTCATTCACCACCGCCTCAGGGCACAGCACTTGCCCGCCCCCCGCCTGGCGACCATTGCCGATCCCCAGCGCCAGCAGGCTCCCTTGCCACTGGAAGTCAGGCCCTTGCAGTTCCACCGTGGCTGCCTGCAGCTCGCTGAAGCGCGACAACCCGGTGAACAGGTAGGCCGCGGCACCCAGCACCTTCTTCAGGTCTTCGGAGGTGTTGGCGGTGACCTGGCTACCAAACCCACCCGTGGCCATGTTGAGGAACAACTGGTCGCCGGCCTGGCCCAGGTCGATAGCCTGCGCCGGCGTATTCAGCAGCGCCAGTGCCTCGGCAGGCTCCAGGGGTATGCCGGCGGCTTTGGCGAAATCGTTGGCCGTGCCCAGCGGCAACAGCGCCAGGCTGGCCTCGGCATCTGCCAGGCCCATGGCCTCGGCCACATCCCGTAAAGTGCCGTCGCCACCGCCTGCGACGATATGGCTGTAGCCCGCCGCCAGCGCCTCACCGACCAGGCGCTGCGCGTCACCCGCCTCCCAGGTGACACGCACATCCAGCACCCAGCCGGTATCGCGCAGGTCGCAAACGGCGCTGCGCAGCGCTTCGTTCATCGCCTGCTTGCCGTGCAGGATCAGCATTGCCTTGCGCCCTTGCATCGCGCTTCTCCGTGAAGTTGACCGACCCAGATCTCGACCATGCCTGCTCACCGATCGTTGCATGCCCACAAAAAAATACCCAAGCCAACGTGGTCTTTTTCCCACACCCGACAATGCGCGCTATGCTCAGAAAATGAACTTTTGACAAGTTTTTGACCTAGGCAACCAAACCTACCTGGGAAGTCAGCCTTTTGACTTCTGTTTGCCGGGCCCGAAACCCTAGCCATGGACGCGCCCCGGCAGTGGTGTTCAGCACACTGCCGATGGGCGCGTCTTTTCATCCGCGACCTTTCACGAGGATTCCGGGTCATGCGCATTCTCTGGACACTGCCCTACCTACCCTGGCCGACCACCAGCGGCAGCAAGACCCGGCAATACCACCTGATGCGCGCACTGGCACAACAGGGCCACCGCATTACCCTGTTGGCGCAGTCGAAAATCCCCCTCAGCGATACAGCCCGCGAAGCCCTGGAGCCACTGCTCGAACGCCTGATCGTAATGCCCCGTCGGCCGCTGCACAGCCCGCTGAACCTATTGGCTTCGCCCATTATCGACTACCCCATGCGGGCCATCATCAACGGCCTGTCCCCGTGCCTGCGGCACCGTTTCGAGCAATTGCTGGACGAACCCTGGGACGTGATCCAGATCGAGCACAGCTACAGTTTTCAACCGTTCGAGAAGGCCCTGCAGGCCCGCGGATTGCCCTACATGCTCAGCGAACACACGCTCGAGTCGGTGATGGGCGGTGCCTGCCACGACCGGCTGCCCCTGTGGCTGCGCCCACTCAACGCCTTCGACCGCTGGCGCTACCGGCGCTGGGAACAGCGGGTGCTGTGCCAGCCCACCGAGCTGGTGGCAGTCAGCGCCCACGACGCCGAGCTGATCGCGCAGATCAGCGGGCGACCGGTGAATGTGGTGGTCAACGGTGTAGATTGTGACTTCTACCAGCACGTGGAGCCCGCGTTACACAGCCAGCGCCTGCTGTTCGTCGGCAACTTCGAATATGGCGCCAACCTTGAGGCCATCGAGTGGGCGCTGGAAGACATCATGCCGCAGGTGTGGATGAGCAACCCGGCTGTGCGCCTGGCAATAGCCGGGCATGCCCTGCCGGCCAGCTGGAAACTGCACTGGAACGACCCGCGCATCGAATGGTTCGGCTACCGCCCGGACCTGCGTGAACTGCAAAAGCGTTCGGCGCTGTTCTTCGCGCCGCTGCGCTATGCCGGGGGCTCCAAGGTAAAAATCCTGGAGGCAATGGCCGCCGGCCTACCGGTGATCACCACCGGCAAAGGCGTATCGGGCCTGACCGCAAACAACGGCGAGCACTATCTGGGCAGCGATGACGGCGACCAGCTGGCCCTGTTGATCACCCAACTGCTCAACCAGCCCTGGCGCATGAGCCAGTTGAGCGCTGCCGGCCGCCAGTTCGCCCGCCAGCGCCACGACTGGAGCGTGGCCGCCCAGCAACTGGAGAACGTGCACATGCGCCTGGCCCAGGCAGCGCCGGCCGAGGCCGCGCCGCTGGGCAGTGCCTGGCTGGGCCGCTCAGCCAAGTAGCTCGCTGAAGGGGATGAACGGCACGCTGTCACCCTGTTTCGGCGTGCTGCCCTCTCGCACTTCCACCAAACCCTCGGCCCAAGCCGCGCTGCGCAGCACGCCGGAGCTCTGGTTCTTGTAGATACGCACCTGGCCCTGCTCGATGCGTGCACGCAGGTACTCGCGCCGCGTGCCGGCCTTGGGCCAGTCAAAGCCTGCCGGCATGTCGAAGCGCAGCGGCGTGACATCGCCCACGCCCTGGCGACGTAACAGATAGGGCCGGGTCAGCAGGCCAAAGGTAACCAAGGTAGAGGCCGGGTTACCCGGCAGGCCGATCACTGGTACGCCCTGGAAGTGGCCGAAGGTGAGTGGCTTGCCCGGCTTGATCGCCAGCTTCCACAAGGCCAGCTCGCCCGCCTCGCGTAGGGCCGCCCCCAGGTAATCGGCCTCGCCCACCGAGACACCACCGGTAGACAAGATCAGATCAACGTCGCCCAGCGAGGCCAAACAGGCGCGCGTAAGCGCCAAATCATCCGGCAGGATGCCTGCATCGACCACGTCGCAGCCCAGCCGCTGCAGCCAGCTGACCAGCAGCCGGCGGTTGCTGTTGTAGATTTGCCCCGGCCCCAGCGGCAGGCCGGGCTCGACCAGTTCGTCACCCGTGGACAGCACCGCCACCCGCACTTTGCGCACCACGGCCAGTCGGCCGTGGCCCAGGGTCGCCGCCAGGCCCAGTTCGATCGGCCCCAGCCGGGTGCCAGCGCTCATCACCTGCTCGCCCTTGCGGGTCTCCTGGCCTTGAGGGCGGATGTTCTGATCGGCATGCAAGGGTTCGAGAAAGCGCACCCGACCGTCTTCGGCCACTTCGGTGTTTTCCTGCATCTCGACGCAATCGGCGCCTTCAGGCACTGGCGCCCCGGTGAAGATGCGCGCGCAGGTGCCCGGCTGCAGGGGCTGCGGCGCATGGCCGGCGAAGATCCGCTGACTGACCGGCAGTGGCTCGCCCTGCCAGTCGGCCTTGCGCAAGGCATAGCCGTCCATGGCACTGTTCGGCCAGGGCGGCAGGTCGAGCGAGGCCACCAGGTCGGTGGCCAGCACGCGGCCCTCGGCCTCGGCCAACGGCAGGTTCTCGATGTCACGGATCGGCGCCGCTTCGGCCAGCGCCAGCAGTTGCTCCAGGGCTTGCTCCACCGGCATCAGTGGCCGGGCCTGGCTAGCTTCAGCCACGGCTGTCACAGGCCGCTGCCTGCTTCAGGTGCGCAACGAAGTTGCAGGGGCGATGGCGTGCATCGAGCTGCTCGGCCAGGATGCCGTCCCAGCCGGTGCGCACCGCATTGGTCGAGCCCGGCAGGCAGCACACCAAGGTGCCGTTGGCCAGCCCGGCCAGGGCGCGCGACTGCACGGTGGAGGTGCCGATGTCGGCCACGGAAATCTGCCGGAACAGCTCACCAAAACCGTCCACCTGCTTGTCCAGCAGGCAGGCCACCGCTTCGGGCGTGCTGTCGCGGCCGGTAAAACCGGTACCACCAGTAATCAGCACCACTTGCACGCTGTCATCGGCGATCCAGGTGGCGACCTGGGCGCGGATCTTGTACAGGTCGTCTTTCAGCAGCACGCGCTCGGCCAAGCGGTGGCCCGCTGCGCTCAGGCGGTCGACGAACAGCTGGCCAGAGGTGTCGGTGTCGAAGGTGCGGGTGTCGCTGACCGTCAGCACGGCGATGTTCAGCGCCACGAAGGGGGTATCTGCCTTGGCTTTCATGGAGGTCCGTCACAACAGGATGAGATGGCCGCAGTTATATCACAGCGTACCTTTGCCCGGCGTTGCGCCATCAGCCTTGCCCTGGATCAAGAAGACAGATTTGTCGCTATGCTGCACTTGGAGTGAACTTGCACTAATGTCCTGCGTCATAAATGTCATCTAGCACCATCGCACTTGGAGAAACACGATGATCAAACGGACCCTACCCGCCTTCCTGCTCGCCTTGGGCCTGGGCGCCCTCGCTGGCTGCTCGACCCCTACCGTCATCACCCTGAACGATGGCCGGGAGATCCAGGCAACGGATAAACCATCCTTCGACGAAGACTCCGGTTTCTACGAATTCGAGCAACTCGACGGTAAGCGCACGCGCCTGAACAAGGACCAGATCCGCACCGTCAAAGAGCTCTGATCAAGCACCTGTTTTGGCAAAGGCCCTTATAACAACAAGGGCTTGTGGGCGAAAACGGGATACAGTAGGATTTTGTTCATCGGAGTGTAGCGCAGCCAGGTAGCGCGTCTCGTTCGGGACGAGAAGGCCGCAGGTTCGAATCCTGTCTCTCCGACCAGATCCTTTTCAAAAAGCCCGCCTTGCGCGGGCTTTTTGTTGCCCCTGAAAAAGTGTCAGGCGCTCAGGCGCGAGGTTACTTCGCCCAGTTGCCCGGACAACCCATGCAGGCGGTGCCCCGCCTGCTCGGTGTGCTGCACCGACTCCTGGTTGGCCGTGGCAATGCGGGTGATTTCGATCAGGTTGCGCGAGATGTCTTCGGCCACGCTGGTCTGTTCTTCTGCCGCCGTGGCGATCTGCCGGTTCATGTCGCGGATCGCCTCTACCGCCTGGGTGATGCGCTGCAGCATCTGCCCGGCCTGCTGCACCTGCTCGGCCCCCTCTTCGCTTCGTTGCTGGCCGCTTTCGATGGCCTTGACCGCTTCAACCGCACCTGACTGCACCGCTTCGATGATCTGGTGGATCTCGGCAATCGAGGCTGCCGTGCGCTGGGCCAGGCTGCGCACCTCATCGGCCACCACCGCAAAGCCACGCCCGGCCTCGCCGGCACGGGCCGCTTCGATGGCCGCGTTCAGCGCCAGCAGGTTGGTTTGCTCGGCAATACCGCGGATCACTTCGAGCACTTTGCCAATGCGCGTGCTGTCGTGTTCCAGGTCGCGGATTACCGCCGCCGTGCCGGCGATTTCGCGGTTGACCACGCCAATGATATCGATGGTCTGCTGCATCACCTGCTCACCCGCCTGGGCACTGTGGTCGGCGTCATCCGCTGCGCGGGCAGCTTCAGCGGCATGGCGGGCCACTTCCTGGGCGGTGGCAGACATCTCGTGCATGGCCGTGGCCACCTGGTCGGTGCGCTGGAACTGGTCATGGGTGCCGCGGGCCATGTCGCCGGCAATGCTGCGCAACTGGCCGCTGGCACCTTCCAGCTCCTGGGCATTGTCCTTCAGCCGGCCGACGGTGTCGGCGAGAAAGTCGCGCAAGGTGTTGGCCGCCCGCGCCAGGCGCCCCAGTTCGTCCTCACGGCGGCTGTCCACGCGGGCGGCAAAACGGCCCTGGCTAAGCTGCGCGACGTACTCGATCAACTGGTGGATCGGCTCGATCAGGCTGCGGTTGACCAGCCACAGGCTGAGCAGCCCCACCAGTACCGCCGAGGCCAGCATCACCAGCAAGCCCAGCCATACCGTGCGTTCGGCACTGGCGTTGATGCTGGCCGCACGCTGGCGGGCATCGGCACGCAGTTGCTCCACCAGTTCGCTCATCTGCTCGCTGGCGGCGCGGTCTACACCCTTCACCGCCAAGTCGCCGGCTACCGGGTCGCCACCAGCGGCGAGGAAGGCCTGACGGCCCTGCGCATAGGCCTGGCCCAACTGCCGGTGGCTGTCACGCAGTTGCTGCAACGGCGCCTTGAGCCTGGCGTCGCTGCTGTCGATCAGTTGCCCGAGCAATTGTTGCACCTGCTGTTCGCGGGCCTGAAACTGCTGCCAGTACTTCTCCATCTCAGCCGGCTGGCGCCCGCGCAGCAGCACGTTCTTCCATTCCTGCACCTGGATCTTGAACTGCAGGTTAGCTTCATCAATCAATTGCGAAGCCCGCAGCGGCCCGTCCACCAACTCGGCATAACCGCGCACGCTGGACGACAAAAACTGGAAACACACCAGGGCGATCAACAGCATCGCCACCAGGCTGCCGCCGAGCAGCGAGAGAATTTGCACTCTGAGGGATTTACGCAACATCGTGGATCTCGAAACCGGAAGGAAAGGAATGGCGCGCATCCGCAACACCAGGTAAGACATTCCATGTCCTTGTTGGCAGGCCAAAAAAAAGCTGCCATCAAGCAATGGCAGCCAGGTCGAGCACTTACGCAACAGTTGAGCCAGATACTCTCAGGCAATTGCTACAAAATTGTTACAAACTCGCGACGCATTAGCCGCTGGTGAATTGCAAGGCCGCCAGCCGCGCATACAGCGGGCTTTCCTCGACCAGCTGGCGGTGGGTACCCACCGCCACCACCCGGCCCTTGTCGATGACCGCAATGCGCTCGGCATGCTGCACCGTGGCCAGCCGATGGGCGATCACCAGCGTGGTACGCCCGGCCATCAGGCTGGGCAACGCCTGCTGGATCAAGTGTTCGCTCTGCGCGTCGAGCGCGCTGGTGGCCTCGTCCAGCAGCAGGATCGGTGCATCCACCAGCAACGCCCGGGCAATCGCCAGGCGCTGGCGTTGCCCGCCAGAAAGGCCGATGCCACCCTCGCCCAAGGGCGTCTGGTAGCCTTGCGGTAGCTGCCGGATGAATTCGTCGGCATGGGCACCGTGCGCCGCTGCTTCGACTTCGGCCAGGGTCGCATCGGGTCGGCCATAACGGATATTGGCCTCCACTGTTCCGCGAAACAGTGAGGGGTTTTGCGCCACCAGGGCGAACTGGCGGCGCAACTGGTCGGGGTCCAGCTCAGTCACCGGCAGGCCATCGAGCAGGATGCGCCCTTGCTGTGGGTCGTAAAAGCGCAGCAACAAATCGAACAGGGTCGACTTGCCCGCCCCCGAGGGGCCCACCAAGGCCACGGTCTGCCCGGGCTCGATAACCAGGCTCAGGCCATCGACCGCTGCCACCGAGGGCCGTGACGGGTAGGCGAACACCAACTGCTGCAACTCGATACGTCCACTGGCCCGCTGCTGCGGTAGCGCCTGCGCCACGGTGGGTGGCAGGATCGCACTGCGCGCCGCCAAAAGCTCGGCAATGCGCTCGGCCGCACCCGCTGCACGTTGCAGCTCGCCGATCACCTCACTGAGGGTGCCGAACGCGCTACCGACGATCAGGCTGTAGAACACGAACGCCGCCAGTTCGCCTGCGGAGATACGCCCGGCGATCACATCCATGCCGCCCACCCACAGCATCACCCCCACTGCCCCCAGCACCAGCACGATCACCAGGGTAATCAGCCAGGCACGCTGGGCAATCCGCTTGCGGGCCACGCCAAAGGCGGCTTCGACCGTGTCGGCGAACCGTTCGCGGTCATGCGCCTGGTGGTTGTAGGCCTGTACCGTCTTGATCTGCCCCAGGGTCTCGGCCACGTAGCTGCCCACATCGGCCACCCGATCCAGGCTCTGGCGCGACAAGCTGCGCACCCTGCGACCAAACAGCAGGATCGGTGCCAGCACCAGCGGCAAGGCGACCACCACGATGCTGGTGAGCTTGGGGTTGGTGATGAACAACAGCACCACACCACCAATGACCATCAGCGCGTTGCGCAGGAACATCGACAGCGATGAGCCGATGACCGATTGCAGCAAGGTGGTGTCGGCGGTCAGCCGCGACTGGATCTCGGAACTGCGGTTGTCTTCGAAAAAGCCGGGGTGCAGCCCCATCAGGTGGTCGAACACGGCACGGCGGATATCGGCCACGCAACGCTCGCCGATCCACGACACCAGGTAGAAACGGCTGAAGGTGCCCACCGCCAGGGCCAGCACCAGCAGCAGGAACAGGCCGATGGTCTGGTTGAGCTGGTGCGCCGAACGGGTCATGAAGCCCTGGTCTACCAGCAGGCGGATGCCCTGCCCCATGGACAGCGTGATGCCGGCAGTAACCACCAGGGCCAACAAGGCCAGCAGCACCTGTCGACGGTACGGACGAACGAACTGCCAAGCCAGGCGCAAGGCTCGGCGTTGGCGAGGTGAAACCGAATCGGGCATGGCGGCGGCTACGATGGCGGAGAAACCGCAGACTACCACTCATCCGGCAGGGGGAATGCATGCAGGTTGCTATAACGCATCGGTCTAAACAGATGATGGAGCTTTCACAGGGTTTCTGTTGGACTGTTGCTGCCGTGATTCAGAAGCTGTCACAGGCCAGTCACGGCGCAGGGCTACCCTGAACTTGAACCTGAAGAGGAGACAGTACATGAGCTTGCAGCATGGCAGTGACCACCAGAAGCCTCAGACCACCCCGCCACCCCAGGCATGCGGTTCGATCATCGACGGCAAGGGGCGCGAAGTGCCAATTACCGAGCAGATGATCCAGCAGGCCTGCAAGGCCCTGGAAGAAAGCAGGGTCGAGCGCGTACACAAAGGTTGATCGGCGAATTTTTTGCAACCCGGCGCCTACGCCGGGTTTTTATTGCCCGCAGGTTTGCTTGGGCCCTTGTGGGAGCGGCCTTGCGTCGCGAAAGGGCTGCAAAGCAGCCCCGGCAACCCGTGCCGCGCTGCTGAAATCCTGGGGCCGCTCTGCGGCCCTTTCGCGACACAAGGCCGCTCCCACAACCGCAGATAACTCCAAAACTTGCTTAGACCAACTCCGCCCCCAAGGCACTCACCAGCTGCGCCAACTGCGGCGACTCCCCACGCAAGCGCACCGCCAACCCTTCAATCTCGCGCCGCGGCGGGTATTGCTTACGCAACTGGTCGAACGCCGCACGCTGCTGCTGCGGGTCGTCACTCAGGCTGCGGCGGAAGTCGGCATCGTCGCGGCGTGGGTCGTACACGGCGCGGCACAGGGTCGCCAAGGCCCAGGCCGGGTCGGTGCTGGCATCCAGTTCGATTTGCGCCAGCGGCGGTCGGGGCAGCAAGTCGGCCAGTTGCACCTGCTCGTCCACCCCCAGGAACCGGCACAGCGCCTGGTAGATCTGCGCCGTGCCACGCTGGCGGCCGTCGAGGCTGTAGCCGGCAATGTGCGGTGAGGCCAATGTGCACAGGTCGGCCAGTTGCAGGTCGACCTGTGGCTCGCCCTCCCACACGTCCAGCACTGCATGCACGTCTTCACGGTCCAGCAGCAGCTCGCGCAGGGCGGCGTTGTCCACCACCGGACCACGGCTGGCGTTGATCAGCCAGGCACCCGGACGCAACTGCGCCAGCTGCGCCTGGCCGAACAGGTGCCAGGTCGGGTGCTCGCCATCGAGCTGCAACGGGGTATGCAGGCTGATCACATCGCACTGTTGCACGATGGTTTCCAGGCTGACGTAGTTGCCGCCCTCGGCGGCCTGGCGTAGCGGATCGCACACCAGCACCTTCCAGCCCAGGCCGTGCAGCACCCGCACCAGGCGACCACCCACTTCACCCGCGCCCACCACGCCATACACCCGCTCGGGCAGTGCCGCGCCATCCAGCTCGGCCAGCGTCAACAGGCTGCCCAGCACGTAGTCGACCACACCGCGGGCATTGCAGCCCGGCGCACTGCTCCAGCGAATGCCGGCTTCGGCAAAGTAGTCCAGGTCCAGGTGATCGGTACCGATGGTGCAGGTGCCGACAAAGCGTACGCGGCTGCCTTCGAGCAACTGGCGGTCGACTTTGGTTACCGAGCGCACCAGCAGGATATCGGCGTCCTTGACGCTGGCGGCATCGAGACTTCGGCCGGGGTAACGGCGGATTTCACCGAAACCCTGGAAAAAGGCATCGAGCAGCGGGATGTTCTCGTCGGCAACTATCAGCATGGCGCTCTCCTGTCTGGGGAACGCAGTGTAGGCGCAACGTCGGGCGTGTTCCAGAGCGCTTCAGTCGGCTTTCTTGCGAATCCAGTACAGGAAGGTACCGGCGTCTTCTTGCTGCTGCAGCAGTTCGTGGCCGAGGAAGTTGCAGAACTTGGGGATGTCGCGGCGGGTCGACGGGTCGGTGGCGATCACCTTGAGCAGGCCGCCGGCGGCCAGGTCGCGCACGTGCTGGTGCAGCATCATCACCGGCTCCGGGCAGTTCAGGCCGGTGGCATCGAGGATGGCGTCAGGGGTGAAATCGGTCATGGGGGGCTCCGAAAATGATCGCCATTGTCGCGCATAGCGCGACGCGGTCCAAGCACCGCTTGATAAATGCGCAGCTGCCCGCCAGCCCAGCTCTTGATCTTGATCTTGATCTTGCTTTTGATCTTCGCGACTTCAGGAGGCCGAACGCAGGCCTTGCGGAGGGAGGTGACGGGCATGGATGCCCGTCAAGCGCTGGGCCCCAGGATGGGGCCTGCAGCGCGGTCCTCCCGGGAGCGAGGCCGGAGTGAGGGAACCCCGGAGCGAAGCGCAGGGGCCGGATGATCGGAGCGCAGCGTTTTTTGGTTACTTTTTTGTCGCGTTTGACAAAAAGTGACTCGCCGTAAGGGCGAAAAGGTGAGTAAGCGTCGCCATCACAAATGGACTGTTCGCTGAACCAAAACAGCCAGATCCGCTTTTTAGCTTCTTGCGAGATGGGCCTCAACACAGTGTAGACATTCGTTCGCGCAGGTGGCGCTGAGTCACCTTCGCGCCCTTCCGGCGGGTTACTTCGGTCTTGGCCAAAGTAACCAAAGCCGTCCGCTCCCATCATCCGGCCCCTGCGCTCGGCCTCCTGAAGTCGCAACCTGCGTCGCCTGAGCTACCGCGCGCTTAGAAGCAAAAACCGAAGCAAGAGCTACAGGCGGAGCGCGAACAGCGCCCTGGGCTCAGCGCGGCTTCAGATCGAGCCGGCGCAGGTGGCAAGTCACTTCCTCGCGGTCGTGGTACAGCTGCTTGCAGGCAATCGATACCCTGATCTTGCGCGCCTTGAACGTCGCCTCCATGCGATCGAGCAGCCGGCGTACTTCGGCATAGCGCTGCTTCATCGGCAGCTTCAGGTTGACCACTGCCTCGCGGCACAGTCCCTCGCCCAGCCAGGTTTCGATCAGCGAGGTGGTGCGCGCCGGCTTCTCGACGATGTCGCACACCATCCAATCCACCGGCTGCTTCGGCTGCCAGGTAAAACCATCAGCCATCAGGTGCTGAACCAGGCCGGTGTCCATCAGGCTTTCGGCCATCGGGCCGTTGTCGATGGCGGTCACCAGCATGCCCCGGCGCACTAGCTGGTAAGTCCAGCCACCCGGCGAAGCGCCCAGATCAACGCCGGTCATGTCATCGCCCAGGCGCTGCTCCCACTGCTCGCGCGGGATGAACTGATGCCACGCTTCTTCCAGCTTGAGGGTCGAGCGGCTGGGTGCCTCGCGGGGGAATTTCAGGCGCGGAATGCCCATGGGCCACAGGGCACTGTTGTTGGCCGGCGCAACACCGGCGAACACCCGCCGGCCGCTGATGAAGGTGAGCAGCAGGCGTGGGCGGCTGGCGTCGTCAACCAGGCGGCCGGCCTTCTCCAGCGCCTTGCGCAGCGGCACTTCGAACTTGCGGCAAAAGGTAGACAATTCCTTGCCTTCGTTACTGTCCAGCACTTCCAGCCACAGGCTGCCGAACACAGGCAAGTCGGCCAGCTCCGCCAGCAGCACACTGATGCGGTCAGTTTCCGGCAGTTCGACATAACCGCCCCGGGCCCACTGGCGCGGGAAAATCAGCTCGTTGAAACGCAGCGCCCCCATCAGCAGCTCGGCGCCGCCTTCTTCGGTACAGACAAACTCGGCGCTGGCACTGTGCGGCTTGCCTTTGGCATAGCCAGCAATACCCAGACGGGCGGCATGTTCGCTGATTTCGGCGCACACCTCGCCCTCGAAACCGGGCCGGCAATGCATGAACAGGGTATTCATCTCTCACTCCACTACGGCTGGCGCGCAACAGGCGCCGGCAGGGCGGCGATAATAAAGGAAGTTCGGAACCTGCGACACGCCCCGCCGGTCCAGAAAAGGGTCAGGGGCCGCAAACCGGTCTAACCTGACCACTCAGCCAGGTCCGTACCGTGCGGATCGAAACAGAGCGGTGACACCGGCAGACCTTGAGTATTTGCCGGGCACCGGCGCAGAAGGAGTTGGCAATGCCCTCGCTCGACAGCCTGAACACCCTCAACACCCTCCAGGTCGGCAACCAGACCTATCACTATTTCAGCCTTACCGAGGCCGCCCGCCAGTTGGGCGACCTGCAACGCCTGCCCATGTCGCTGAAGGTGCTGCTGGAAAACCTGCTGCGCTGGGAGGACGGCCAAACCGTCACCGGCGATGACTTGCGCGCCATTGCCCAATGGTTAAGCGAGCGGCGCTCCGACCGCGAGATCCAATACCGCCCGGCGCGCGTGCTGATGCAGGACTTCACCGGCGTGCCGGCCGTGGTCGACCTGGCCGCCATGCGCGCAGCCATGGCCAAGGCCGGCGGCGACCCGCAGCGGATCAACCCCTTGTCACCGGTGGACCTGGTGATCGACCACTCGGTAATGGTCGACCATTACGGCACGCCTCAGGCCTTCGGCGAGAACGTGGATATCGAAATGCAGCGCAATGGCGAGCGCTATGCCTTCCTGCGCTGGGGCCAGAGCGCCTTCGACAACTTCCGCGTAGTGCCGCCGGGCACCGGCATCTGCCACCAGGTCAACCTGGAATACCTGGGCCGCACGGTGTGGACCCGTGAAGCCGATGGCCGCACCTACGCCTTCCCCGACACCCTGGTCGGTACCGACTCGCACACCACCATGATCAATGGCCTGGGCGTGCTCGGCTGGGGTGTCGGTGGCATCGAGGCAGAGGCGGCCATGCTCGGCCAACCCGTGTCGATGCTGATCCCCGAGGTGATCGGCTTCAAACTGACCGGCAAGCTGCGCGAGGGCATCACCGCCACCGACCTGGTGCTGACGGTAACGCAGATGCTGCGCAAGAAAGGTGTGGTGGGCAAGTTCGTCGAGTTCTATGGGGACGGCCTGGCCGAGCTGCCGCTGGCAGACCGTGCGACCATCGCCAACATGGCACCGGAGTATGGCGCCACCTGCGGCTTCTTCCCGGTTGACGAGGTGACCCTGGACTACCTGCGCCTGTCGGGCCGACCGGACGCGACTGTGCAACTGGTCGAGCAGTACTGCAAGGCCCAGGGCCTGTGGCGCCTGCCGGGGCAGGAGCCGTTGTTCAGCGACAGCCTGGAACTGGACATGCACGAGGTCGAGGCAAGCCTGGCCGGGCCCAAGCGGCCGCAGGACCGCGTGGCGCTGGGCCAGGTCAGCCAGGCCTTTGACCATTTCATCGAACTGCAGCCCAAGCCGCTGGCCAAGGAAGTCGGCCGCCTGGAAAGCGAGGGCGGCGGCGGTGTAGCGGTGGGCAACGCCGACCAGGCTGGCGAGATCGACTACAGCCATGGAGGCCAGACTCACACCCTGCGCGATGGCGCCGTGGTGATTGCCGCCATCACCTCCTGCACCAACACTTCCAACCCCAGTGTGATGATGGCGGCCGGGCTGGTGGCGAAAAAGGCCCTGGAAAAAGGCTTGCAACGCAAACCCTGGGTCAAGAGCTCGCTGGCGCCGGGCTCCAAGGTAGTCACCGACTACTTCGAGGCAGCGGGGCTCACCCCTTACCTCGATCAACTGGGCTTCGACCTGGTCGGCTATGGCTGCACCACCTGCATCGGCAACTCCGGCCCGCTGGACGAAGCGATCGAGAAAGCCATCGGCAGCGCCGACCTCACCGTCGCCTCGGTGCTGTCGGGCAACCGCAACTTCGAAGGCCGCGTGCACCCGCTGGTCAAGACCAACTGGCTGGCTTCGCCACCGCTGGTAGTGGCTTACGCGCTGGCCGGTAGCGTGCGCATGGACCTGACCCGCGACCCGCTGGGTACAGGCAAGGACGGCCAACCGGTGTACCTGAAGGATATCTGGCCAAGCCAGCAGGAAATTGCGGCGGCCGTGGCCAAGGTCAATACCGCGATGTTCCACAAGGAATACGCCGAAGTGTTTACCGGCGATGCGCAGTGGCAGGCCATCGAGGTACCACAGGCTGCCACCTACGTGTGGCAGGCCGACTCTACCTATATCCAGCATCCGCCGTTCTTCGACGACATCGGCGGACCGCCGCCACGCATTGCCGACATCCACAGTGCGCGGGTACTGGCTCTGCTGGGCGACTCGGTGACCACCGACCATATCTCCCCTGCCGGCAACATCAAGGCCGACAGCCCTGCCGGGCGCTATCTGCGCGAGAAGGGCGTGGAGCCACGCGATTTCAACTCCTACGGCTCGCGGCGTGGCAACCATGAAGTGATGATGCGCGGCACCTTCGCCAACATCCGTATCCGCAACGAAATGCTGGGGGGTGAAGAAGGTGGCAATACCCTTCACGTGCCAAGCGGCGAGAAGATGTCGATCTACGATGCGGCTATGCGCTACCAGCAGGAAGGCACCCCGCTGGTGGTGATCGCCGGCCAGGAATATGGCACCGGCTCGAGCCGTGACTGGGCGGCCAAGGGCACCAACCTGCTGGGGGTCAAGGCGGTGCTGGCGGAAAGCTTCGAGCGCATTCACCGCTCCAACCTGGTGGGCATGGGCGTGCTGCCGCTGCAGTTCAAGGCCGGCCACGACCGCAAGCAGCTGGTGCTGACCGGCAAGGAGCGGATCGACGTGCTGGGCTTGAGCGGTGCGCAGATCCGCCCTGGCATGAGCCTGCCGTTGCGCATCACCCGCGAAGATGGGCAGCAGGAACAGATCGAGGTGCTGTGCCGGATCGATACCTTGAACGAGGTGGAGTACTTCAAAGTCGGCGGAATTCTGCACTTCGTGTTGCGACAGATGATCGCCGGCTGAGGCTGGGAGGTACGGCTGCGAATTTGCGGCGCTCTCGAGACCGAGCGCCGCCCGCGATGCGCCGCGCGGGCGGCGCTCGATTTCACAGGCGCCACAGCTCCAGCGCCGGACCAAACGCAGCAACGTTAAATAATCATTCAATAAAACCAGTGCCTTGCCGATACCTGTCCAAAGCCCTGCGGACTATCACCCCATGCGTAACAACCAGCCGATTACCCAGAGAGAACGGACTTTCCCTGCCCAGCAGCGGTTGATCTCCACCACCAACGCCAAGGGCGTGATCACGTACTGTAACGATGCCTTCATCGAAATCAGTGGTTTCACCCGCGAAGAGTTGACCGGCGCGCCGCATAACCTGGTACGCCACCCCGACGTGCCGCCTGCCGTGTTTGCCCATATGTGGCAAACCCTGAAGCAGGGCCAGCCGTGGATGGGCATCGTCAAGAACCGCTGCAAGTCCGGCGACCACTACTGGGTCAACGCCTACGTCACACCTATTTACGACAACAACCAGGTTGTCGGTTTCGAGTCGGTGCGGGTCAAGCCAACCGCTGAGCAGATTCGCCGCGCCGAAGCACTGTACCAGCGCATCAACCAGGGCAAGCCAGCTGTACCTCGCAGGGACAAGTGGCTGCCGGTGCTGCAGGACTGGTTGCCTTTCATCCTGATCAGCCAGGTGGGCTTCCTGATCGGCAACTGGCTGGGCCATTCCTGGGGCTTTGCCCTGGCTGCCGGGCTATCCGTACCCCTGGGCCTGCTGGGCTTGAGCTGGCAGCAGCGCGGCCTCAAGCGCCTGTTGCGCCTGGCCGAGCAGACCACCTCCGATCCGCTGATCGCGCAGATGTTTACCGACAGCCGTGGCGTACAGGCGCGCCTGGAAATGGCCATGCTCAGCCAGGATGCCCGCATGAAAACCTGCCTGACCCGCCTGCAGGACAGTGCCGAACACCTCAGCGACCAGGCGCGTCAGTCCGACGCCCTGGCGCACAAGAGTTCTTCGGGGCTGGAGCGCCAGCGGGTGGAGACCGAGCAGGTTGCCGCCGCCGTCAACCAGATGGCCGCCACCACACAGGAAGTGGCCAACCACGTTCAGCGCACCGCCGATGCCACCCAAGAAGCCAATCGCCTGACCAGCCAGGGCAGGCAGATTGCCGGGGAGACCCGCGAGGCCATTGAGCGCCTGTCGGCAGCGGTGGGCGAAACCGGTCAGACGGTCACCCAACTGGCCAAGGATAGCGACGAGATTGGTGGCGTGGTCGATGTGATCAAGGGCATTGCCGACCAGACCAACCTGCTGGCACTGAATGCGGCCATCGAAGCGGCGCGTGCCGGTGAAATGGGCCGTGGCTTTGCTGTGGTGGCCGACGAAGTGCGCCAGTTGGCCCAGCGCACTGCCGAATCCACCGGGCAGATCCACGGCCTGATTGCCAAGCTGCAACAAACCGCCAGCAACGCCGTGCTGACCATGGAAACCGGCCACCGCCAGGCGCAGGAAGGCGTCGACCGTGTGATGCAGGCTGACGAGGCCCTCGTGGGGATCAGCGAAGCGGTGGCCAACATCACCGACATGGCCACCCAGATTGCCGCCGCTACTGAAGAGCAGACTGCAGTGGCCGACGAAATCAGCCGCAACATCAGCACCATTGCCGAACTGGCCGACCAGACCGCCGAACAGGCGCAGCATTCGGCACTGCTGAGCGAGGAGCTGACCAGCACGGCGGGTAGCCAGTATTCACTGGTGGAGCGGTTCAACCGCTAATGCTCGCGACTTAAGCACTCCACCGCTGTGGATGGCACCGGCCCTGCCGGTGTTCGCGGCTAAAGCCGCTCCCACAGGAACCGAGTGACCTTGAAGCCTGCGCTCCCACGAGGACCGCGTATGCCTGCTTGCTGGATTACCAGTCCAGCCGCAGGCGGCTCTCGAAATAGCGCTCTTCGCCGCTCAACGGGTCCTCGAAACGCAAGCTCTGCGCCAGCAGTTTCAGCGGCCGCTGGTAGTCATCCGCTGCATCAAGCAGCTGCGGATAGAACGGGTCATTGCAGATTCCCGCCCCCAAGGCTGCCATGTGCACGCGCAACTGGTGGGTCTTGCCGGTCACTGGCGACAGCCCATAGCGCCACAGCTCACCGTTCTTCTCCAGCACCTCGGCCAGGGTTTCGCTGTTGGCCTCCCCTTCCACTTCATGCATACGGAAAAACGGCTCGCCATGCACCAGGCGGCTTTTGTGCACCAGTGGAAATGCATGCTGCGGCAAAGCCGCCGCAATGGCCTGGTAACGCTTGTCGATGCGCCGTTCAGGGAACAGCCGCTGGTAGGCGCTGCGGCTGTGCGGGTTGGCAGAAAACAGCACAAGCCCGGCGGTGTGCCGGTCAATGCGGTGCAGCGGCACCAGGTGCGGGTTATCCAGGCGACGGATCAGGCGGCGCAGCAAGGTCTGCTCGACGTATTCACCGGTTGGCGTCACCGGCAGGAAATGCGGTTTGTCTGCCACCACCAGGTGTTCATCCGCGTGCAGTACCACCTCCTGCACCGGGATCGGCCGCTCGTTCGGCACTTCGCGGAAGTAGTGCAAACGCATGCCACGCTTGTAGGGTAACTCGGCGGCAACCGCCCGGCCCTCGGCATCCAGCACCCTGCCACGGGCAAAACGGTCGAGCCACTGGGCGCGGTCGATGGCCTTGAAATGGTCGCACAGGCAATCAAGCACCGTCGCCCAGTTACCGGGGGGCAGGCACACCGTGCTGGCTTGCTGGCGGGCGGGGTCGAAGGGCGCGGTCATGGCAGGGCTCGGAACGTTCACGGCCGCGCATTATCGCCCAAGCCCGCGCCCTCAACCAGCCTGGACTATCGCCTCGCTGCGTTCCTTCAGCCAGCGCAGCACCTGCACCGGTTCCCAACGACCTGGGTCGTAAAGGGCATAGAGCAACCCTTGGTAACCCACCACATCCAGCCCGCGGTGGTAACCGGCACGCTGGAACAAGGCCTCGATTTCGGCGAAGCAGGTATTGAAGTGCACTTTACCGAACGGCGTGCGGTCGTCGGTCACCAGGCCTTCGAGGCGCAGTTCCAGAACGGCGTCAGCCACCCGATCCACGGGCATGCGGTTGACGCTGTACTTGAGTTGCTCGACGTTGAGCATGGCTTTACCTCGATACTGTATTTATATACAGCATACGAACATCCCCTTGCCGCCGTCAATGCGCTTCATTGCAGCCCCGTCAGGTAGCCACTGCCTTTGCGCATGGTCAAGACCTGCCGACGCGGCGTGCCCGGGGCCACCGACAGATGCACCCACCTGTCGAACTCCAGGATGAGTTGATCGAACGGCACGGCGCTTTCGCTGATCCTGCGCACGGTTTCCCGAGGGCTGACTTCAATTACAGTGAAGTCCGCCGCCAGGCCTTGTACATGCTGGCTGTTCGTGGCACCGCCGATCAACCGGTTGACCTTCTCGCTGCGAAAACCGCTGCTGACGATGATCGGCGCGCCGAACAGTGCGCGCACCTGCTCCAGCGCACCGCACAGCAATTGCAGGTTGGCCCTGGCTTCAGGGGGCGGGGTGTTATCGAATCCGTCCCTGGCGGCGAGCTGGGATACGGTCATTTCATCGAACGTGAAATGTGGGGTGATCAACATGGCGAACTAATCCGATGATGAGGGAGGTACCGGCGCCAGAGTGCGCCGGCACCTGATCATCAGCTCGCGTCACAGATCATGGAGCAGGGTTGCGACTCCTCTGCGGCCTTCATTGCCCAAGGAACGCCACCACCTGTTCGGCATCGAACGGCCAGTGCAGCTCGGCGGCATTGTCGCAGCGTCGCAACACTGGAATGATCAGGCCGTAACGCTCGAACAAGTGCTCGCTCTCGGCAATGTCGACCAGCTCCACCAGCAGGCCATGATCGACGAAAGGCATCAGCACAGCTTCGGCCACTTCACACAGGTGGCAGCCGAGGGTGCCGAACAGTTGGCATTCAGGCAGCATGGGCAGGTCCCGGTTTGACATGCAGAGAAACCTATTCTAGGTCTGTCGCGCCCGTCATGCACCTGACCTGGCTCAATCCTGGCTGGTGGCGCCGATACGGTGCAGCGACAAGTCCGCACCCTGGAACTCCTGCTCATGGCTCAAGCGCAGCCCATGCAGCGCGCGGATTGCGCCATAAACGGCAAAGCCGCCGACCAATGCCACCACAACGCCCATCAGGCTGCCCAGCAACTGGCTGATCAGGCTGACACCGCCCATGCCACCCAATGCCGCCTGGCCAAAGACGCCGCAGGCAATGCCACCCCACACGCCGCACAGGCCATGAAGTGGCCACACGCCCAGCACGTCGTCGATCTTCCAGCGGTTTTGCGCAGCAGTGAAGGTCCAGACGAACAACGCGCCGGCCACCAGGCCGGTGGCCAGTGCGCCAATCGGGTGCATCAGGTCGGAGCCGGCGCAAATCGCCACCAGGCCGGCCAACGGCCCGTTGTGCAGAAAACCTGGGTCGTTGCGCCCGGCCAGCAAGGCCGACAGGGTGCCACCGACCATGGCCATGAGCGAGTTGATCGCTACTAGCCCGCTCACCCCCTGCAACGTCTGGGCACTCATCACGTTGAAGCCGAACCAGCCGATGATCAGAATCCACGAGCCCAACGCCAGGAAGGGAATGCTCGACGGCGCAAACGCCACCAACCGGCCCTCGCGGTAGCGCCCACGGCGCGCGCCCAGTAGCAGCACCGCCGCAAGGGCCAGCCAGCCGCCCATGGCATGCACCACCACCGACCCTGCAAAATCGTGGAAAGGCGCGCCGAAACGGGCCTGCAACCAGGTTTGCAGCCCCAGGTTGCCATTCCATACCACGCCCTCGAAGAAGGGGTAGACAAACGCCACGATCAACGCCGTGGCACACAGTTGCGGCACAAAGCGCGCCCGCTCGGCGATGCCCCCGGAGATGATCGCCGGGATCGCCGCAGCGAAGGTCAGCAGAAAGAAGCACTTGACCAGCGCATAGCCATGGTCGACCGCCAGCGCCGCTGCCGGCTGGAAGAAATTGACGCCATAGGCTATCCAGTAACCGATGAAGAAATACACCAGTGCCGAAATGGCAAAGTCGCTGAGGATCTTCGACAAGGCGTTGACCTGGTTCTTGTGGCGCACCGTGCCCACTTCGAGGAACGCGAAGCCGGCATGCATGGCCAGCACCAGAATGGCGCCCATGAGAATGAACAGGGTATTGGAACCGTGGACCAGGGAGTCCATCGCGCTGTGCATGTTTTCCATGAAATAGGCAGACCTGCTGAAAAAGGCACCAGGACAGTTCAAGAACCTGCATCCCTGCACCGAATCGGTGCCAGCCCCCTGCCCTGTTTCGGTGACCGGGTCGGAGCCTGCGTGGTTTTTTCTTGGGTTTGTCGAGGATTGGGTTAAGGTTTATCGGTACCCGCTGCGCTAGCGCCCTGAATCGGCGCAATAGCTGCCAGCGACGCCCCGCAACGTGGCAATGCCTTAGCAAGGCCCATACCAGCACCGGCACTTGAACCTTCCGCGCGTGCTATTACTCGAATTACCATCACTCATCGACAGGGAGAGGCCCATGGCCAGCAAATCGGCAAAGACTGCACAAGAAATTCTGATGGCTGACTTCCAGGCTTTGGTACGCGACACCGAACGGCTGCTGGCCGACACTGCCAACCTGGCCGGCGACCAGGCCGACGAATTGCGCGAACAGATTCACGACCGCCTGACCCAGGCTCGCGAAACCCTGCAACTGACCCAGGACTCTGTCCGCGAACGCGGCCAAGCCGCGCTGGGCAGCGCCGAGCAGTACGTGCAGGAAAACCCGTGGCAGGCAATCGGCATCGCGGCCGGTGTCGGCCTGTTGATCGGCCTGCTGGCCAACCGGCGCTAAGGGGTTCCCATGGAGAATGACGCCAACGGCGCCAGCGCCTCGGGCAAGCGCCTGGGCGCCGCAGCGCTGGGGCTGCTGCACAGCCATATCGAACTGTTCGGCATCGAGTTGCAGGAGCAAAAGGGCCGCACCTTGAGCCTGCTGCTGTTCGCAGGCCTGGCCCTGGTGTTTGCCCTGTTGCTGCTGACGGCCCTTTCCGGGTTGTTGCTGGTGCTGCTGTGGGACAGTTATCGCCTGGCCGGCATCATCGGCCTGTGCGTGTTCTATGGCCTTGCCGCGCTGTACTGCGGCTTGCGCCTGAAGGCTGCGGTGTTCGACGAATCGTCGCCCTTCGGGGCCACCCTCGACGAACTCGCCAAGGACCGGGAGCGCCTGTTGCCATGAGCCTGCCACAACTGCCAAACACCCGTAACCCGCGCGAACTGCGCAAGGCACTGCTGCGCCTGCGCATGGAGATGCACCGCCAGGAAATTCGCCATGAGTCCGGCCAACTGATGGAACCGCTGCGCCGCGTGCGCGGCATGGGCAGCTCGCTGCATGAAGGGCTGGGGATAAAGCATGCGCCTTTGTGGGGGATTGGCGCCGTGGTGGCGCTGGGTTTCCTCACCGGCAAGGGCGTGCGCAGCGGTAACCTGGCGCGGCTGGTGCGCCTGGGCAGCAGCCTCCTGCCGCTGGTGCGCCTGTACCTGCAAGGCAACCGCCGCCCCTGAGCCCTGCACAATCCTTTGCAGGAGCTGCCTTGTGCTCCGAAGAGGCCGGCCCGGTAACACACGTGTATCGACTAAACGGGCCTCTTCGCAGCACAAGGCTGCTCCTACAGGATATGCTGCTTCCTTCGATCCACAGGAGAATGCGCCTTGGACTGGCACACCCTGCTCACCCGTGAACGCCTGGGCAAAGCTCTCTACAGCGCCGATGAACTCGGGCGCAGCCCTTTCCACAAAGACCATGACCGCATCATCTTCTCCGGCGCCTTTCGCCGCCTCGGGCGCAAGACCCAGGTGCACCCGGTTACCAGCAACGACCATATCCACACGCGTCTCACCCACTCGCTGGAAGTCAGCTGCGTAGGTCGCTCGCTCGGCATGCGCGTCGGCGAAACCCTGCGCGACAACCTGCCCGACTGGTGCGCCCCCAGCGATCTGGGGATGATCGTGCAGTCAGCCTGCCTGGCCCACGACATCGGTAACCCGCCATTCGGCCACTCCGGCGAAGACGCCATTCGCCACTGGTTCCAGCAGGCAGCCGGGCGCGGGTGGTTGGATGACATGAGCGACGACGAGCGGGCTGATTTCCTGAATTTCGAGGGCAATGCCCAAGGCTTTCGCGTACTCACCCAGCTGGAGTACCACCAGTTCGACGGCGGTACGCGGCTGACCTACGCCACCCTCGGCACTTACCTGAAGTACCCCTGGAGCGCGCGCCACGCCGACGCCCTGGGCTACAAGAAGCACAAGTTCGGCAGCTACCAGAGCGAGCTGCCCCTGCTTGAGCAGATCACCCGCAAGCTCGGCATGCCGCAACTGGAAGAGCAACGCTGGGCGCGCCACCCGCTGGTGTACCTGATGGAGGCCGCCGATGACATCTGCTATGCGCTGATCGACCTTGAAGACGGCCTGGAAATGGAGTTGCTGGAATACGCCGAAGTCGAAACGCTGCTGCTTGACCTGGTCGGCGAAGACCTGCCAGAAACTTACCGCCAGCTCGGCCCACGCGACTCCCGCCGGCGCAAGCTGGCGATTCTGCGTGGCAAGGCTATCGAGCACCTGACCAACGCCGCCGCCCATGCGTTCGTCGAGCAGCAGCAGGCATTGCTGGCCGGGCACCTGGCGGGCGACCTGGTGGAGCATATGCACGGCCCGGCCAAACGCTGCGTGCTGCAGGCCAAGGACATGGCGCGCAACAAGATCTTCCAGGACAAACGCAAGACCCTGCACGAAATCGGCGCCTACACCACCCTGGAGATTCTGCTCAACACCTTTTGTGGCGCAGCGCTCGAACAGCACGGCGGGCGCACCCCCTCGTTCAAGAGCCGCCGGGTGCTGGACCTGATCGGCAACAATGCCCCGGATCCGCATGCCTCGCTGCACAGCGCGTTCCTGCGCATGATCGACTTCATCGCCGGGATGACCGACAGCTATGCCAGCGAAATGGCCCGCGAAATGACCGGGCGCTCCAGCCCCACCTGAATCACGCCGGTGCAGCCACGGCCCCTCAGCCGGTGCTGCACCGCGTATTGCAGGAAACTTCCTACATATACTGACAGCAAGTTAAACAGTACGAATAAAAGCCCATGAAAAGTTACCAAAGACGCTTTGACATTGGGTCAAACACAAAAAATTCGTAGCCCGTTTTGTTTTATCTTGTAAGCCATTTCCCATAAGGAGCGAATCGCCCCCCCTCGCATGCCCGATGACTTCCAACTGCGATAAGGTGCCGGTTGTCCCCCTCAATCGCCCGCAGGGAAGTTGAACATGCATTCCATATTTATTGTCGACGATCATCCTGTCATCCGCCTGGCCGTCCGTATGTTGCTGGAAAACCAGAATTACAAGATCGTCGGCGAGTCGGACAATGGCGTGGACGCCATGCAGATGATTCGTGAAGCCGCGCCCGACCTGGTCATCCTCGACATCAGCATCCCCAAGCTAGACGGGCTGGAGGTACTTTCCCGCTTCCAGGCCATGGCCCTGCCATTGAAGGTTCTGGTATTGACCGCCCAGTCTCCGGCATTGTTTGCCGTGCGTTGCATGCACTCCGGCGCCGCAGGCTATGTGTGCAAGCAGGAAGACCTGAGCGAACTGCTCAGTGCTATCAAGGCGGTGCTGGCCGGCTACAACTATTTCCCCAGCCAGGCAATAAAAAACAACCAGACAACCGATACCGAGCTGCAACTTTTCCGCCAGGTAAATGACCGCGAACTGATGGTACTGCAACTCTTCGCCCAAGGCCGCAGCAACAAGGAAATAGCCAAGGGCATGTTCCTCAGCAGCAAGACTGTCAGCACCTACAAGAAGCGCCTCATGCACAAACTGCAGGTCAGTACACTGGTTGACCTGATCGAAATAGCCAAACGCAACGCGCTGGTCTGAGGGTGGTCATGCCGCACCCTATTGCTCGCCTGCTACTCGCCCTGCTCCTGTTTAGCGGCGTAGCGCAGGCCACCTATCAAGGGGCCTCGTCCTATACGTTACTGGCTCGGTCATCGGCCAAGCCGACCCACCCCATGCTCACGGCCGAACAACGGCAATGGCTCGAAGGCCGTCAGGAACTGGTACTGGGCACGTCGGCGCCAGACTACCCGCCGTTCGACATCACCAGTGGCGGCCGCGACTACCAGGGCCTCACCGCCGAGTACGCGAGCCTGATCGGCACAGCCCTGCAATTACCCGTGCGAGTGCTGCGCTTCCCCAGTCGGCAGGCGGCGGTGGAGGCGCTCAGGCATGGTGATATCGACCTGCTTGGCAGCGCCAATGGCTACGAAGCGGCCAGCGACGGCCTGGCGCTGTCGCAACCGTATGCCGTTGACCAGCCGGTGCTGGTAACACGCGAAGACGAAAGCCGGGCGCTCGACATGGACCTGGCCGGCCTGCGCCTGGGCATGCTTTACCATTACCTGCCCAAGCAGGAGGTACGCAGCACCTACCCCATGGCCGAGGTGCTGGCCTTTGGCTCCTCCAGCCAGGCCTTGAACGCCGTGGCGTTCGGGCAGGCCGACGTGTACATCGGCGATACCATCTCCACCCACTATCTGCTTAACCGCGGCCACCTGCCGCGTCTGCGCATGGCCAATTTCGGCAAGCACGAGGCCGTCGGCTTCAGCTTTGCCTTGCGCCAGCAGGACACGCTGCTGCTAGAGGTGGTGAACGCCACACTGGACAGCCAGCCCCCCGCCCTGCGCGCCAGCATCTTCAAGCGCTGGAGCGCCGGCAGCGACCTGCTGCTGACCGAGCGCAAGCTGCAACTGACCGACGCCGAGGAACAATGGCTGCAAGATCACCCGGTGATGCGCGTGACGATCGATGATACGGCTGCGCCCCTATCGTATTTCGATGGCTCTGGGCATTTTCGCGGCATCACCGCCGACCTGCTGGAGTTCATCAGCCTGCGCACCGGCTTGCGTTTTGAAGTGCAGCGTAGCAGCGGCATCGCCGACATGATCGCCCGCCTCAAGGATGGCCGCGCAGATGTGATTGCCGCACTGGCCACCGGCGCGGTGACCGACGAAGACCTGCAAGTCAGTCGGCCCTACCTGGAGAGCGCCTTCGTGCTGGTCGGCCGCAAGGACGATATGGCCCTGAACACCCTGGAGCAGTTGCAGGGGCATCGCGTGGCCATTACCCGCTACAGCGCCATGAACGCGAAGCTATCG
This sequence comes from Pseudomonas sp. BN505, assembly GCF_029873175.1. NCBI lineage: Bacteria > Pseudomonadati > Pseudomonadota > Gammaproteobacteria > Pseudomonadales > Pseudomonadaceae > Pseudomonas > Pseudomonas sp. BN505. The sequence goes on along the minus strand of NZ_SSOI01000027.1, from coordinate 95,657 downwards.
CGGCACTATCCGACAATCGGCTGGGTCGAGACCGAAAGCGGGTTCTATTCCATGGCATTGCTCAACAGCGGGGCGGTGGACGCAGTGATCACCACGTTGCTCGACGCAAACCATGCCTTGGCCAACAACCCTGGGCTGGTCATCCGCACCACGGTGGGCAGCGAGCCCGCCAACTTCGCCATGGCCACCAGCACTCCGTCACAGGCAATGATGTCGATCATCGACAAGGCGTTGCTGAGCATTTCGCCAGAAGAGCTGGGGGTAATCAACAACCGCTGGCGCGGCTTCGGGCAGCACGACGATGGCAACGGCAAAGGCTACAGCCAGCTTGCTCTGCAGGTGGTGCTGGGCATGGTCGCGCTGCTATTGCTGGCCTTGCTCTGGAACGCCCGCCTACGCCTGCAGATCCGCCAGCGCCAACGCGCCGAACGAGCACTGAATGACCAACTGGCGTTCATGCGCGCCCTGCTCAACGGTACCCCCCACCCCATGTACGTACGTGATCGCGAGGCCTGCCTGCAAAGCTGCAATTTTAGCTATCTGGAAGCCGTGCAGGCCCGCTCCGACGAAGTCATCGGCAAACAGCTGGACGGCAGCCTGTTTGCCGACGAAGAGCAAACCCGGCAGATCCAGGCCGACTACCTGAAGGTCATGGCGGCAGGCTCGCCGTTGATAATGGACCGGCCACTGCGGATCAAGGGCCGCGAAATGACCATCTATCACTGGATACTGCCGTACCGCGACTCGCTGGGAGAGGTGCAGGGCATCATCGGCGGCTGGATCGACATCAGCGAGCGCCGCCAGTTGGTCATGGAACTGCGTCAGGCCAAGCAGCAGGCCGACGATGCCAACCGCGCCAAGAGCACCTTCCTGGCCACCATCAGCCATGAAATCCGCACCCCGATGAATGCCGTCATCGGCATGCTCGAACTGGCAGTCAAGCGCGCCGACCAGGGCCGGGTAGACCGCAGCGCACTGCAGCTGGCCCACCATTCAGCCAAGGACCTGCTGGGCCTGATCGGCGATATTCTCGACATCGCGCGCATCGAGTCTGGCCACTTGTCCCTGGCCCCGGAGGCCGTCGACCTTGCAGCACTGGTCGAATCGGTAGGGCGTATTTTCGAGGGGCAGGCGCGCCAGAAAGGCCTTGCTCTGGAGGTAAGGATTGCACCCGCCGCACGCTGCCACGCACTGCTCGATCCCCTGCGTTTCAAACAGGTGTTGTCCAACCTGGTGAGCAATGCCATCAAGTTCACCGAGCATGGCCAGGTCCGTATTGGAGTCAGTCTGCAGAATGACGGCAACACCACGCCCGCAGTGCTGGAACTGGAAGTGCGCGACAGTGGCATCGGCATCCATGCCGACGACCTGCAACGCCTGTTCAATCCGTTCATCCAGGCCAACCCGCACAGCCAGGGCGCCCGTGCCGGTACCGGCCTGGGCCTGGCCATCTGCCGCAGCCTGTGCGAAATGATGGGCGGCAGCCTGACCATCAAGAGCCTGGAAGATGTTGGCACCCAGGTGCGCCTGAAGATGCCGCTGCAGCGGATTGACGCCGCCCCACCCCCAGCGCCGCTCCTCGAGCACCTCGATGTGCCTGACCCGCGGCTGAACGTACTGGTGATCGACGACCACCCGGCCAATCTGCAACTGATGGCGCAGCAGCTCGGCTACCTGGGCCTGCCGCACGCCAGCGCCCGCGATGGCCGCGAAGGCCTGGCGGCCTGGCGCGCAGGCGACTTCGATGTGTTGGTGCTCGACTGCAACATGCCGCATATGAACGGATACCAACTGGCGACCGCCGTCCGTGCCGAAGAACGTCATGGCAAGCGGCTGCGCTGCACCATTCTCGGCTATACCGCCAACGCGCAGCCAGAGGTGCGCCGCCGGTGCCTGAGCGCCGGTATGGACGACTGCCTGCTCAAGCCGATCAGCCTGGGCACCCTCAGCCAGCACCTGGCGAGCATTCGTCCACGCCGCCAGCAAAAGCCCCGGCGCAAGCTTTACCATCTGGACGGCCTGGCTGCAGTGGTCGGGCATGACCCCGCCGACCGCCAGCGCTTCCTGCAGGCCTTGCAGCAAAGCCTGCAGGCCGACCTGGCCAGCTTGATGGCGCTGCATCCGGAGCATGACAGCGACGCCATTGCCGAGCAGGCCCACAAGGTGCTGAGTGCGGCCCGCATGCTGGAAGCCCCCGACCTGATGCAGGCCTGCGAGGCGCTGGAGGCCCGCGGCCTGCCCACGCACCAGTTGCGCCTGCGGCGCCAGGCACTGGCACGGCACATGTGCCGTGTAGAACGGGCTCTGGCCAAGGAGCTGGCCACCGGCGCATGCACTCAGGCAGGCAGCCAGACGTGTTAACTGGTAGACTGCGCGGCGTTATTACCTAAGAGGATTGTTTCATGGCCACAAACCGCTCCCGTCGTCTGCGCAAAAAACTGTGTGTCGACGAGTTTCAGGAATTGGGCTTCGAGCTGAACCTGGAATTCAAGGAAGATCTGGATGACCAGGCAATCGATGCTTTCCTCGATGCGTTCCTGGAAGAAGCGATGGACGCCAACGGCCTGGACTATGTAGGCGGTGACGATTACGGCCTGGTGTGCTCGGTCAAACGCGGCTCGGCCAGCGAAGAACAGCGCGCTGCCGTTGAAACCTGGCTGAAGGGCCGTAGCGAACTGACCAAGATCGAAGTCAGCCCGCTGCTGGACGCCTGGTACCCGGAAAAGCCGATCAACAAGGCTGAGTGATACCTGCCTGGCTTGATCGCTGAAAAGGCTGCCCTTGCGGGTGGCCTTTTTTATTGGCGGTGCTTTTCCGTCGAACGTGGCGCATCGTCGCTACGCTTGGGGCATAATGCGTACTCTTTCGTCGTGGGGCCATCATCTCTTACAGCCCCAATGCCCTTTTCCCTCGCCGCAGGGTATTTATCCATTATGATCAAAACGCTTCGTCCCTTCATTCTTGCAAGCCTGCTGTTGCCACTCGCATTGCCCAGCCAGGCCGCCGCCGTCAATACCACCCTGCCCGCCAAAGTGCAGCAGGCGCTCAAGGCCAACAAGCTGCAGGACACAGCCCTGTCGCTGGTAATGCTGCCGCTGGACGGCCCCGGCACGCCGACCGTGTTCAATGCCGATGTTTCGGTAAACCCGGCCTCGACCATGAAACTGGTCACTACCTACGCTGCCCTCGAACTGCTTGGCCCCACCTTCCAGTGGAAAACCGAGTTCTATACCGATGGCACCCTGAGCAACGGCGTGCTCAATGGCAACCTGTACCTCAAAGGGGGCGGCGACCCGAAGCTGAACATGGAAAAGCTGTGGCTGCTGATGCGTGACCTGCGCGCCAATGGCGTGCGCACCATCACCGGTGATCTGGTGCTGGACCGCAGCCACTTCGTGCAACCCAACCTGCCGCAGTTCAATGATGACGGCGGCGATGAAAACAAGCCGTTCCTGGTCAAACCCGATTCGCTGCTGGTCAACCTCAAGGCCCTGCGCTTCGTGGCCCGCAACGATGGGGGCAAAGTCACCGTCGCGGTCGAGCCACCGATTGCCAGCATCCGTATCGACAACCAGGTCAAGGCGGTGGCTTCGAAGCAGTGCACTGGCGATGTGCGCTACAACCCGGTACCCCAGGCCGATGGCATCAGCGTAACCGTCAGTGGCCAGCTGGGTGACGGCTGCAACTCGCAGACCTACCTGTCGCTGCTCGACCACGCAACCTACGCCGCCGGTGCCGTGCGCGCGATCTGGAACGAGCTGGGCGGCAGCATCCAGGGTGGCGACCGCATCGAGAACGTGCCCAAGAGTGCTCGCCTGCTGGCCCGCGCCTTCTCGCCAGACCTGGTGGAAGTGATCCGCGACATCAACAAATACAGTAACAACACCATGGCCCAGCAGCTGTTCCTGAGCCTTGGCGCGCAGTTCCGCACCGATGCCGATGGCGACGATGCCCGCGCCGCCCAGCGCGTAGTGCGCCAATGGCTGGCGAAAAAGGGCATTACCGCACCGCACCTGGTGATGGAGAACGGCTCTGGCTTGTCGCGTGCGGAGCGGGTCAGCACCCGGGAAATGGCCCAGATGCTGCAGGCTGCCTGGAAGAGCCCCTACGCTGCCGAGTTCATGAGTTCGATGCCGCTGGTAGGCATGGACGGCACCATGCGCAAGCGCCTGAAGCGCACCGCCATGACCGGTGAGGGGCACATCAAGACCGGCACGCTGAACACCGTGCGGGCGATTGCCGGCTTCAGCCGCGACAGCAACGGCCATACCTGGGCGGTGGCAGCGATCCTCAACGACCCGAAACCGTGGGGTGCCTCGCAGGTGCTCGACCAGGTGCTGCTCGACCTGTATCGCCAGCCGAAGCTGGCCGGCAGCACCGCGGCCAACTGATTGGCCAGCCATTACCGGCCCTTTCGCGGCTAAAGCCGCTCCCACAGGTACTGCACAGGCCTCAAGTGCTGTGAAGATCCTGTGGGAGCGGCTTTAGCCGCGAAAGGGCCAGTACCCACAACTGGCAGCTATCAGGCGGATTCCCCTTCCACCCGGTCCCGCCCGGCCTGCTTGGCTGTATAGACACCCGCATCAGCCCGCAACAGCAAAGCATCGGCGCCCTCCCCCGGCCGCCAGCCCGCCACTCCAAAACTTGCGGTCACCTGGCCCACGCCGTCCACCGGCACCGTGCGCACCCCTTGCCACAACTCAAGCGCCAGCAGCCGCGCCTGCTCGGCATCGCTGCCCGGGCACAACACCATGAATTCTTCCCCACCCAGCCGGCAGAACACATCAGTACGCCGCAAGCGCTGGCCAATACGCTGGCACAAGCTGCGCAACACCCGGTCGCCCATGGCATGGCCGAAGCGGTCGTTGATGCATTTGAAATGATCGATGTCGAGCATGATCACGGCCAACGCCAGGCCGTCGCGCTGGGCGCGCTCCAGTTCGACCTTGAGCCGGTCCTGGAAGTAGCGGCGGTTATGGATGCCGGTCAGCGAGTCGGTGACCGACAACGCGCGCAATTCCTCCTCCACACCCTTGAGGTCGGAGATATCCGTCAGGTAGCCATGCCACAGGGTGCAGCCTTGCCCCCCCACCTCTGGCGTCGCTTCGCCACGGACCCAGCGCAGGCCGGCACGCGGCAGGCACACCCGGTATTCCTCGCGCCACGGCGCCAGGTGCTCGGCCGAGTAACGCACCGAGCGGCGCACGCGGTCCAGGTCATCGGGGTGGATGCGCTCGAACACCAGCGTGGCATCCTCGCGCAATTGCTGCAGGTCCACTTCGTAGATGTCGTACAGGCCTTGGCTGGCATAGGGAAAGCACGAATGGCCGTTGGCATCCAGGCGATACTGGTAAATGCCCCCCGGCACCTCGGCACTGAGCTTTTCCAGCAGCCGGTCGCGCGCCGCCAGCGCCTCGTGTACCCGACGCCGCTCGGTGACATCAATGCAGATGGCCAGGTAGCCAACCCACAAACCCTGTTCATCCAGCATGGCGGTAACCAGCATGTTGGCCACCAACTGGCTGCCATCGGCGCGCAACAAGGTCCATTCTCCAGGTTCAGCGCCATGCGCTTGCACCGTTTCGGCGAACATGGCCTGGCCACCGGCAATCGGGCGACCATAGCGCAGGCTCAGGGCATGGCCGCGCTGGCTCAGTTCCTCGGGCAGCACCAGGTTTTCAAGGCGCAACTGGCTGATCGCCTCGCTGGCCGGGTAGCCGAACATACGCTCTGCGCCGGCATTGAAGGTACTGACCACACCCTTGAGGTTGGTAGCGATGATTGCCACCTGGGTCGCCGCATCCAGCACGCTGCGCAGCTGGTTGTGAGTGCCGCGCAGCGACTGCTCGCTGACCCGCAGTTCGGCGGTGCGCTGCTCGACCAGGGCCAAAGCGCGTTGGCGCTGGCTGAACAGGCTGTAGAGCAAGGCACTGAGCAGCAGGCTCAACAACCCACCCAGCAGGACCACCGCCAGCACTGCCGACGAACGATTGGCCTGCACGAACGCCAGGCTCGGCAGGATGCTCAACTGGAAGTGGTGATCGGCCAGGTGCAACTGCTGATTGCTGGCCAGCGACAAGGGGGCGACCTGGTTCAGCGAATCGAACATCACTTCCGGCCCCTGCAACCCGGACGGATCAACGATGCGCACCACCAGGTTGTCATCCGCCGCCACTGGCCGCCCATCACTGACCAGCTCGCGCATGCTCAGCAAGGCCGTCACATATCCTACCGCTGCGCCATGCGGATTAGCGTCGGAAAACACCGGCGCCACCAGCAGCAAGCCACGCGCGTACGATGGGATCTCGTACATGGCCAGGGGTTCGGACACCGCCATGCTGCCAGGCCCGAGTGCCCGTGCCAGGGCAGCCTGGGATGCAGCCTGGCCGGCAAGGTCCAGCCCATGAGGCAACCCTGGCATTTCACCAGATTGGGTATACAGCACAGGGAAGTAATGGTCGCGCAGCGGCGCAGGGCGCCATTGGCCTTGTGCGTCCTGGTCACGGATCACATAGGCCGTGCCTGAATGCTCACTGGCATGGCGCTCGAACTCGGTGCGTTGCGCGGCTTCGACACGCGGCGCCCAAGCGTAGGCCAGGGTGCGCTGCAGCAATGGCCGGGCGTAACCGTCAAATTCGAGCGGGGTGACTTCGTTGGAAAAGCTGAAGAACCGCCGCAGCCCATCCAGGCGCTGCTGCTGTTCATCAAAACGCTCGGCAATGCGGCTGAAGCGCTCGCTGGCCAGCAACTCGAAACGCTGGCGCAACTGCTGCTTGTAGAACGTCTGCGCGGCAAGCGCCAGGGCGGCCGTCAACAGGCCGCCCGCCACCAAAGCCACCAGCGCCACCGCCCAGGCGGACACCGCTTCTGTGCACAGGCCAAATAACCGCGCACGCACGCCACACTTTGACATACACCCATCTCGTCACGTCAGCGTCCTGCGGATTATCTCGCCCTCCTCACATTTATAGCTATTGGCCATTAGCCGCGCAATGTACCTCGTCGGCTCAACGCAGTTGCAGGCGCCAGGCGCGGTGGATCCGGTTGTTTCGGGCAAAGTCCGGGTCCAGCGTCTGGGCGGTGATTTCTTCCACGGCATAGCGCGCCATCAGGTGCTCGTCGAGCTGGAACTTGCGGAAGTTGTTGGAGAAATACAACACGCCATCCGGGGCCAGGCGAGCCATGGCCAGGTCCAGCAGCTGTACGTGGTCACGCTGCACATCGAACACGCCTTCCATGCGTTTGGAGTTGGAGAAGGTTGGCGGGTCGATGAAGATCAGGTCGTAGCTGTCGCGGTTAGCTTCCAGCCATGCCATCACATCACCCTGCTCCAGGCGGTTGCGCTCGGAAAAGCCATTGAGCGCCAGGTTGCGCCGCGCCCAGTCGAGGTAGGTTTTCGACAAATCGACGCTGGTGGTGCTGCGTGCGCCGCCCTTGGCCGCATGCACCGAAGCCGTGGCGGTGTAGCAGAACAGGTTGAGGAAGCGCTTGCCGGCAGCCTCGCGCTGTATACGCATGCGCATCGGGCGGTGGTCAAGGAACAGCCCGGTGTCGAGGTAGTCGGTGAGGTTGACCAGCAGCTTGACGCCACCTTCGTTCACCTCCTGGAAGCGGCCCTCGGTGGCCTGGCGCTCGTACTGGCGGGTGCCGCTCTGCCGCTCGCGGCGCTTGAGCACTACACGCTGCGGCGAAATACCCAGTGCCTGGGGGATGGCTGCCAGGGCATCGAGCAGGCGCGATTGAGCCTTCTCCGGGTCGATCGAACGTGGCGCGGCGTACTCCTGCACATGCACCCAGTCGTGGTACAGGTCGACCGCCAGGGCGTACTCGGGCATGTCGGCATCGTACAGGCGGTAACAGTCAACCTGCTCGCGGCGGGCCCACTTGCCCAGTTGCTTGAGGTTCTTCTGCAGGCGGTTGGCAAACATCTGCGCCCCTTCCGACAGGCGCGCCGGCTCACTGGCTACCGGCGCTTGCTCACGGATTTCGGCGTTGTCAGCCTGCGCTTCGCGGCGCTCACCGGTCACGAACTGGTCGGGCTGCACCTTGAACAGCAGCAACTTGCACGGCAAGGCGCCGTTCCAGAACGCGTACTGCTTGTGGCTGCGAATACCCATGCGCTTGCCCAGCTGCGGCGCGCCGGTGAACACCGCCGCCTCCCAGCCCATGCAGGCCTGGCGCAGGCGCTCGCCCAGGTTCTGGTAGAGGTACAGCAGGCTGGCTTCGTCACCCAGGCGCTCGCCATAGGGCGGGTTGCTGATGACCAGGCCTTTCTGGTTCTGGTCCGGGCGTGGCTCGAAGGTACTGACCTCGCCCTGATAGATTTTCACCCAGTCGCCCAGACCGGCGCGCTCGACGTTGTTGCGGCCCGGCTGGATCAGCCGCGGGTCGGCTTCGTAACCGCGGATCCACAGCGGTGGCTTGGCCAGGCCGGCCTGCGCCCGGGCCTGCGCCTCATCGTGTACCTTGCGCCACAGCGCCGGCACGTGGCCGAGCCATGCACTGAAACCCCAACGTTCACGCTTGAGGTTGGGCGCGATATCGGCAGCGATCATCGCCGCTTCGACCAGGAAGGTACCCACACCACACATCGGGTCGGCGAGTGCGCCGCCTTCGGCGGCAATGCGCGGCCAGCCCGAGCGGATCAGCACTGCTGCCGCCAGGTTTTCCTTCAGCGGCGCAGCACCTTGCTGCAGGCGATAGCCGCGCTGGTGCAGGCTGTGGCCGGACAGGTCGAGGGAAAGAATGGCCTCGCCACGGTCCAGGCGCAGGTGCACACGCACGTCAGGGTCGATCTTTTCCACCGACGGGCGCAGGCCTTCGCGGTTGCGCAGCTTGTCGACGATCGCATCCTTGACCTTCAGCGCACCGAAGTGGGTGTTGTCGATGCCCGAGCCATGGCCGCTGAACTCCACCGCGAGGGTGCCGTCGGCTGCCAGGTGGTCGGCCCAGTCAACCGCGTTGACGCCGTCATACAGGTCGTCGGCGTTCTTCATGGAGAAGCGCTTGAGCACCAGCAGCACCCGGTTGGCCAGGCGCGACCATACGCACAGGCGGTAGGCGGTTTCCATGTCGGCGGCGCCGCGAATGGCCGAGGTGTGCTCACGCACCTCGTCAAGGCCAAGGCCCTTGGCCTCTTCGGCAAGCAGGCTTTCGAGGCCTTTGGGGCAGGTGAGGTAGAGTTCGAAACGGTCCGACATGAGTATTCCAGAGCCTTGGGCTATTTGACTGACGAGGCGACGCATCGCCACGCGATGTTTGCCCGCATGCCTTTCCAGCAGGCGTGCGGGTGGCCGTTTCTGGCACATAAGCGTGCCGCGAAGGGCCGGGCCGCCTGACCGATCTGCGCTCGGCCAAGTGGCAAAGACAGCTTAGATCATCAGGCAGTACAAAAAATTCTGGCGATGGAGGGGCCTGTGTGACCCTTCGTCGCATTTCAAATTATTTCTGTCACCCGCGAGCAACGCTGGCGAAATGACGTCAAGGATCAGCAAACCCTGATCATAGCGGGCTAAACCTCAAATAAGGTTAAGTCGCATTTATTTACTTATCCCCTGACCCTATGAAAGGTTACGTGCTTATGACAAATCGATCATTCACACCGTGACTCGCATTCGTTAGAACTGGTCTCAGGCCGCTTCGCAACGAGGCGGCACTTTCAGCTCGCCACGCCGGCAGCGAGCGCAAACCGGCAGAAAGACTCTGCCCGGCCTCAGAGAGGCCGACGGGACATTACAGTCAACAAGTGAGGGCAACACCCTATGAGAAGACTTAAGCGTGATCCGTTGGAAAGAGCATATTCACGTGGCTACCAATACGGGGTCACCGGCAAATCCCGCGAACTTTGCCCCTTCAATCTTCCTTCTGTTCGCCAAGCCTGGATCAACGGCTGGCGCGAAGGTCGCGGTGATAACTGGGACGGAATGACTGGCACCGCTGGCATCCATAGACTCAACGAAAATCACGCCGTTGGCTGATCGAGGACACTGAATTCGATTTACCATGCACGCCCCATCCGGGCGGCGGGCGAAGGCCCAGGGGCCCCTTGAAGGGGCCCTTTTTTTGCCTGTCGATCAAACCCGTGGCATTGCCGCGATAGCGTCCACCGCCTCGCGGATCAGTGCCGGGCCTTTATAAATGAAGCCCGAGTAGATCTGCACCAGGCTCGCCCCGGCGGCGATTTTCTCGGCAGCGTGGCGGCCTTCGGTAATGCCACCGGCAGCAATGATCGGCAGCTTGCCGCCCAGCTCGCCTGCCAGCACCTTGACGATGTGGGTGCTCTTTTCCAGCACCGGCGCGCCCGACAGGCCGCCCGCCTCGCCACCGTACGGCAGCCCCTCGACACCTTCACGACCCAGCGTGGTGTTGGTGGCAATTACCGCATCCATACCCGATTCCATCAGCGCGGCTGCGACCAGTGCGGTTTCTTCGTCGCTCATGTCCGGGGCAATCTTGATGGCCAGCGGCACGCGCTTGCCATGGGTAGCGGCCAGTTGCTCACGGCGCACGGCCAGGGCATCGAGCAGCTGCTTCAGCGAATCACCAAACTGCAGGCTGCGCAGGCCCGGGGTGTTCGGCGAACTGACGTTGACGGTGATGTAGCTGGCGGCGGTGTACACCTTGTCCAGGCAGATCAGGTAGTCATCGACGGCACGCTCGACCGGGGTGTCGAAGTTCTTGCCGATGTTGATGCCCAGCACACCGCTGTAGCGCGAGGCTCGTACCCGGTCGAGCAGGTTATCGACACCCAGGTTATTGAAGCCCATGCGGTTGATGATGGCCGTGGCCTCCGGCAGGCGGAACAGCCGTGGCTTGGGGTTGCCCGGCTGCGGGCGCGGGGTGACGGTACCGATCTCGACAAAGCCGAAGCCCAGCTGGGCAAAACCGTCGATGGCCGCGCCGTTCTTGTCCAGGCCGGCAGCCAGGCCCACCGGGTTGGCGAAGTTCAAGCCCATGACCGAAACCGGCAAGGCCGCCGGCTGCTTGCACAGCATGCCGTTGAGGCCAAGGCGGCCACCGGCACCGATCAGGTCCAGGGACAGGTCGTGGGAAGTTTCCGGAGAAAGCTTGAACAGCAGCTGGCGGGCCAGGGTATACATGGGCGGGCAAGACTCGGGGGTGAGTGAGGGGGCGATTATAGCCACCGTGGCGCTGACAGGACAGTAAATCATGGGGCCACTGCAGGCCTGGCACATCGGTTGCACCGGTTTGGCCCACAGCCTAATCAGTACAGGCGAGGAACCTTGTGAACACTGCACCCCGAGCAACGCCCCTGGCCTGGGTCAACGGCAGCGATGCGCCCGAGAAGCCCAGCCTGAACATCGGCTACATGGCCCTGACCGACTGCGCCTCGGTGGTGGTCGCGGCCACCCAGGGCTTCGCCCAGCAACACGGCCTTACCCTCAACCTCAAGCGCCAGGGCTCTTGGGCGGGGCTGCGCGACAAGCTGGTCAGCGGCGAACTGGACGCCGCGCACTGCCTGTATGGCCTGGTCTACGCCGTGCATCTTGGCATTGGCGGCGTACCGGCCAGTGATATGGCGGTGCTCATGGGGCTGAACCAGAACGCCCAGGCGATCAACCTGTCCCCGGCCCTGCAGCGCAAAGGCGTGACCAACCCTGAAGCACTGGCGCGATTGGTGCACCAGCATGGCGCGCGCCTTACATTCGCCCAGACATTCCCCACCGGCACCCACGCTATGTGGCTGTATTACTGGCTGGCCAGCCAGGGCATCCACCCACTGCGCGACGTCGACAGCGTGGTGGTGCCCCCGGCACAAATGGCCGCACATATCCAGGCCGGGCGCATCGACGGCTTTTGCGTGGGCGAGCCCTGGGCCGCCGATGCGGTTGCCAAGGGCCAAGGCTTCACCCTCGCCACCAGCCAGTCGATCTGGCCGGACCACCCGGAAAAAGTCCTGGCCTGTGCCCGCGCCTTTGCCGAGCAGTACCCCAACAGCGCCCGCGCCTTGATCAAGGCAATCCTCGCCGCCAGCCGGTTCATCGAGCAAAGCCCGGAAAACCGCCGCAGCACCGCGCAACTGCTCAGCGGCAGCGCCTACCTGGACACGCCGCTGGAGAGCATCGAGCCACGCCTGCTCGGCCACTACCAGGATGGCCTGGGCAACCACTGGCAAGACCGGCATGCCCTGCGCCTGTTCGACCATGGCCGGGCCAACCTGCCGTATCTGTCTGACGGCATGTGGTTCATGACCCAGTTCCGCCGCTGGGGCCTGCTGCGCGAAGACCCCGACTACCTCGACGTGGCCCGCCAGGTACAACAACTGGCACTGTACAGCGAGGCGGCGCAAAGCCTTGGCGTAGCGTGCCCTTCGCTGCCGATGCGCAGCAGCCTGCTGATTGACGGCAGCTGCTGGGACGGCAGCGACCCCTACGGCTACGCCCGCAGTTTCAGCCTGCATGCACTGGGCGAATTGCCCGGTGCCCGTGTCGGCGCGTGAGGGACCAATATGTTGCGCATCCTGCTGATTGACGACACCCAGCACAAACTCGGCCGCCTCAAGGCGGCGTTGATCGAGGCGGGCTTCGAGGTCACCGAAGCCCCAGGCTTGACCATCGACCTGCCCGCCTGCGTCGAAACGGTGCGCCCGGATGTAGTGCTGATCGACACCGACTCACCTGACCGTGATGTGATGGAACAGGTGGTGTTGGTCAGCCGTGACCAGCCGCGCCCCATCGTGCTTTTCACTGACGAGCATGACCCTGGGGTGATGCGCCAAGCGATCCAGGCGGGGGTCAGTGCCTACATTGTCGAAGGCATCCATGCTGCCCGGCTGCAGCCGATTCTGGATGTGGCCATGGCCCGTTTCGAAAGCGACCAGGCACTTAAGGCGCAGTTGGTGGCACGCGACCAGCAACTGGCCGAACGCAAACGCATCGAGCAGGCCAAAGGTTTACTGATGAAAATGAAAGACTGCAACGAAGAACAGGCCTACACCCTGATGCGCCGCCAGGCCATGAGCCGACAGCAGAAGCTGATCCAGGTGGCAGAGCAGATCATTGCCATGCACGAGATGCTCGGCTAGCAGCGCAGGCCGCTCCCACAAAGTCCGCTCTGCTCGATATTCCGAATTGGCCCGGCTCTTGCTGATGTATTTACACCGGTAGCCAACGGCGGTTGCCCCACTTAAATCCCGACAAAGACGTCGCTCTCCCCTCCACCTTCCTGGAGTGGGTAGCGGCGTCTTTTTCGTTCCGTTGCATTGCCGAGTGAGGTGTTCGATGAGTACCAGCTTCTGGAAATCCGGGCATGTGCCCACGTTGTTCGCTGCGTTCCTGTACTTCGACCTGAGCTTCATGGTCTGGTACCTGCTGGGCCCGATGGCGGTGCAGATTGCCGGTGACTTGCAACTCAGTGCACAACAACGGGGCCTGATGGTAGCCATGCCGATCCTCTCCGGGGCGATCCTGCGCTTTGCCATGGGCGTGCTGGTCGACCGCCTGTCACCCAAGACCGCAGGGCTGATCGGCCAGGTGGTGGTCATCGTCGCGCTGGCGGCGGCCTGGCACTTCGGCGTACACAGCTATGAACAGGTGCTGCTGCTGGGCTTGTTCCTCGGCTTTGCCGGCGCTTCGTTCGCCGTGTCGCTGCCGCTGGCATCGCAGTGGTACCCGCCACAACACCAGGGCAAGGCCATGGGCATTGCTGGCGCCGGCAATTCCGGCACGGTGTTCGCCGCCCTGCTGGCCCCGGCGCTGGCCGCCGGCTTTGGCTGGAACAATGTGTTCGGCTTTGCACTGATTCCGTTGACGCTGGCGCTGGTGGTGTTCGCCCTGCTGGCACGCAACGCCCCAGAGCGCCCCAAGCCCAAAGCAATGGCGGACTACCTCAAGGCCCTCGGCGACCGTGACAGCTGGTGGTTCATGTTCTTCTACAGTGTCACCTTCGGCGGCTTCATTGGCCTGGCCAGCGCCCTGCCCGGCTACTTCAGCGACCAGTACGGGCTGAACCCGGTCACTGCCGGCTACTACACCGCTGCCTGCGTGTTCGCCGGCAGCCTGATGCGCCCACTCGGCGGCGCCCTGGCCGACCGCTTCGGCGGCATCCGCACCCTGCTGGGCATGTACAGCGTGGCCGCCATCTGCATTGCCGCAGTCGGTTTCAACCTGCCGTCTGCCGCCGCCGCACTGGCACTGTTCATCAGCGCCATGCTGGGCTTGGGCGCTGGTAATGGCGCGGTATTCCAACTGGTGCCACAACGCTTCCGCCAGGAAATCGGCGTAATGACCGGGCTGATCGGCATGGCCGGCGGTATTGGGGGCTTCCTGCTGGCGGCAGGGCTCGGCACCATCAAGCAGCACACCGGCGATTACCAGCTGGGGCTGTGGCTGTTCGCCAGCCTGGGCCTGCTGGCGTGGTTCGGCCTGCATGGCGTGAAACAGCGCTGGCGCACCACCTGGGGCTCGGCTGCAATCACTGCAGCGCGGGTCTGAGGCACGCCGATGAGCCTGCAACTGAGCTTTGCCCAGGCCAGCGCCACCGGGCCGCGCGCGGAAAACCAGGACGCCCTGCGCCTGGTGACCCCGGCGCCAGAGCTGGCCGCCAGCAAGGGCTACCTGTTCGCGCTTGCCGACGGCGTCAGCCAATGCGCCGATGGTGGCCTGGCAGCACGCGCCAGTTTGCAGGCGCTGGCCCTGGACTACTACGCCACCCCCGCCACCTGGAGCGTGGCCCAGGCACTCGACCGCCTGCTGCTGGCACAGAACCGCTGGCTGCGCGCTCAAGGCAGCGGCCAGCCATTGTTGACCACCCTCAGCGCACTGGTACTGCGGGGCCGACGATTCACCCTGGCCCATGTCGGCGACTGTCGTGTTTACCGCTGGCACGCCGGGCACCTGCAGTGCCTGAGCGAAGACCATGTGTGGGACCAGCCGGGCATGCAGCATGTGCTGAAACGCGCGCTGGGCCTGGACCAACATCTGCTGGTGGATTACCTGGAGGGCGAGCTGCAGCCGGATGAGTGCTTCTTGCTACTCAGCGACGGAGTCTGGGCCAGCCTGGGCGACCAGCACATCCAGGCGGTGCTGCGTGAACAGCCCGACCTGCAACTGGCCGTCGACACGCTGGTTGCCAGCGCGCACCTCAATGGCAGCCAGGACAACGCCAGCGCCTTGCTGGTGAAGGTCGAGCAACTGGGCACGGCCAACCTCGGTGACACCCTGGCACAGCTGCAGCAATGGCCGTTACCCGGCCCCCTGCGCGAAGGCCAGGTGATCGATGGCTGGCTTACCGAACAGCTGCTGTCGCACAGCCGCCAGTCGCTGCTGTACCGGGTGCGCGACGGCCAAGGTCAAACCTGGCTGCTCAAGACCCTGCCTGGCGCACGCGAGCAGGAGCCGAAGGCGGCGCAAGGGCTGTTGCTGGAAGAATGGTTCCTGCGCCGGGTCGCTGGCCGACATTTCCCCGAGCTGCATGCAGCCAGCCAGCGGCAACACCTGTACTACGTGATGCGCGAATACCCCGGCCAGACCCTTGCAACGCTGCTGGCCGAACACGGCCCGCTGCCCTTGCCACAGTGGCTGGAAATGGCCCGGCAACTGCTGCAGGCGGTCGGCGTGCTGCACCGGCGCAACCTGCTGCACCGCGATATCAAGCCAGACAACCTGCACCTGGGCAGCGATGGCCAGCTGCGCCTGCTGGACTTCGGCCTGGCCTACTGCCCAGGCCTGTCCGAAGACCCGCTGCACGACGTGCCCGGCACACCCTCGTACCTCGCCCCGGAAGCGTTCGACGGCCAACCGCCCAGCCCACGCCAAGACCTGTATGCCGTGGGCGTGACGCTGTACCACCTGCTGACCGGGCACTACCCGTATGGCGAGGTTGAAGCCTTCCAGCGCCCGCGTTTCGGCCAGCCAGTCAACGCCGCACGCTACCGCCCCGACCTACCGGAATGGCTGCAGCACAACCTGCAACAGGCGGTAGCCACCGACCCGGCGCAACGCTTCGAAACGGCCGAACACTGGCTGCTGCTGCTTGAACGCGGCGACCGCCAGGAGCTGCCCAACCGGCCAAGGCCATTGCTGGAGCGCGAGCCGCTGAAGGTGTGGCGCACGCTGGCCCTGCTGTCCCTGCTGTTCAACCTGATTTTGCTGCTCAGCCTGCTAAAAGGCTGAGCGCACCCTGCCGATGAGGAGTACCCCGATGAATGCAAAAGTCTGGTTGGTGGGTGCCGGCCCTGGCGACCCTGAACTGCTCACCCTCAAGGCGGTACGTGCCCTGCAGCAAGCCGCCGTGGTGATGATCGACGACCTGGTCAACCCGGCAGTACTGGAACATTGCCCCCAGGCCCGGGTGATCGCAGTGGGCAAGCGCGGCGGCTGCCGCTCCACACCACAGGCGTTCATCCAGCGCCTGATGTTGCGCCATGCTCGACAAGGGCGTTGCGTGGTACGGCTCAAGGGTGGCGACCCGTGTATTTTTGGTCGCGGAGGTGAGGAGGCGCTATGGCTGCAGGGACATGGCATCGAGGTGGAGCTGGTCAACGGCATCACGGCGGGCCTGGCAGGCGCCACGCAATGCGGCATTTCGCTGACTTCACGCGGCGTCAGCCGCGGGGTGACGCTGGTGACGGCGCACACCCAGGACGACAGCGAGCTGAACTGGACGGCTCTGGCACAGGGCGGGACGACGCTGGTGGTTTACATGGGGGTGGCGCGGCTGGAGCAGGTACGCCAGGGCTTGCTGGCGGGGGGCATGGCACCGGGCATGCCGGTGGCGATGATCGAAAATGCCTCGATGCCGCAGCAGCGTGAGTGCAGGAGCGATGTGCTGGGCATGGTTGAAGATGCGCGAAGGTTTGGCTTGCGTAGCCCGGCGATTCTGGTGATTGGGGAAGTGGTTGGGGAACAGCAGGCTCTGGAGCTTGTTTCAATCGCGGGCTAAACCCGTCACTGCAGGAGCAGCTTCGTCCTGCAAAGAGGCCATTACAGCGACAGGATACCTTTGCCCTTACCGGCCTCTTCGCAGCACAAGGCTGCTCCTGCAAGTGCTGTGCAGGCTGTGAGGCCGGTTAAAACCCAGGCAAAGAAAAACCCGGCCGAGGCCGGGTTTTTCATGAAACATCAGGCCAATTACTTGGACTGAGCTTCTACCTGAGCTTCAACGCGACGGTTGACAGCACGGCCTTCTTCGGTGGCGTTGTCAGCAACCGGACGGGTTTCGCCGTAGCCTACCGAGTCAACACGGGTAGATTCTACGCCGTACTGCTGGGTCAGGACTTGCTTGACAGCGTTGGCACGACGCTCGGACAGCTTCTGGTTGTAAGCGTCTGGACCCACGGAGTCAGTGTGACCTTCAACCACGGTGGTGGTTTGTGGGTACTGCTTCATGAAGTCAGCCAGGTTCTTGATGTCGCCGTAGCTGTTAGGCTTGACGACCGACTTGTCGAAGTCGAACTTGACGTCCAGCTCAACACGAACGACTTCGGCAACAGCCGGGCAGCCGTCGGCGTCAACGGTAACGTTGGCCGGGGTGTCTGGGCACTTGTCGACGTTGTCGCAAACGCCGTCGTTGTCGGAGTCGGAGCAAACTTCAGCAACTGGAGCTGGAGCGGCTTCGGCTTGCTTCGGGCTACCGCCGAAGTTCAGACCAACACCAACGCTTGGGGCCCACTCGGTGTCGCCCTGGTCGATGTTGTACTGAGCTTCTACGCCGGCACGGGCGTAGAACATGTCGGTGATGTACCACTTGGCGCCAGCGCCAACGTTGGCGAAGGTGGAGTGGTCACGACCGCCACGGCCGGTCTGGCCCAGCGACTGGTGCGAGAAACCAGCGGAAACGTACGGACGGATGGCGTCATACGGGTTGTTGAAGTGGTAAACGGCGTCCAAGGCGGTGTTCGAGCCCTTGATGTTCTTGCCGTCTTCGCCACGAGCGTTGTGAACTTCGTCGTAACCCAGGCGCAGTTCAACGTCGTCGGTCAGGAAGTAACCGATCGAGCCGCCGAACAGATTGCCGTCGTTCTTGAAGTCACGCTGGCTGTCGAAGAATTCTTTCTTGTAGAAGCCTTCGACTTCCACAGCGCCTGTGCCTTGTGCCATAGCGCCAATCGAGGTGGCGGCTACGAGCGAACCAATGGCCAAGCCCAAGGTGTTTTTCAATTTCATCCGTTAAATCCCCATCTGGTGATAGTTAAGCAGTCCCACCACAAACAAGGGGGACAACTCGACGGCAAGTCTAGCAGAACTCGCCGATTCGTTAGAGATATTTGCACGCCACTAAGTTTCATCAAGGCCGGCAAATTTCTCACGAAGCTTGTCTAGCGCACGCTTGTAGCGCATTTTCGTTGCGCTCAGGCCCATGTGCATGATGTCTGCAATTTCCTGAAATTCCAGCTCTGCGACAAAACGCAGCACCAGAATTTCCCGGTCAATCGGGTTCACATGCACCAGCCACTTGTCCAGCCCGCCTTTTTCTTCCGGCTTCGGGGCCTTGTCTTCGGACGCCTCTTCGATAGGGTCCAGACTCAAGGCATCCATCAGCCGGCGTTTACGGCGCTCCTTGCGGTACTGGGTGATGCACTCGTTGTAGGTGATGCTGTAGAGCCAGGTCTTGAACTTGGATTTACCCTCGAAGTTCTTCAGCCCGTACAGCACCTTGAGCATCACTTCCTGACAGACATCGTCCGCGTCACGGTCGTTCCCCAGATAACGCGCACAGACGTTGAACAGGGTCCGCTGGTAGCGCCGCATGAGCTCCTCATAGGCGCGGGTAACGTGGTACAGCTCCTCATGCGAACGCGCCACCAACTCTTCATCGGTGAGCTCGCGGGGGTCATAACGCATGGGCGGCGAATGAACTTTATTCAAAACGGATCTGGCCGACAGTCAGGTCAATGTCGCCGCGCGACCCCGTGGGTCGAATTTCGCGGCGGCATACATTAACAGCTTTTGTGCGGTTAGCGGCTATTGACGCGCTGCTCAAGCAGCTCGCGATTGGCCAGCGACACCAGTTCGCCATCATCGGTCAGCAGCGTTGTCTTGACCGTGCCGATTTCCTCGATATGCCCTTCGACCTCTCCAATTCGCACCTGCTGGCCGACCTGGTAGAGCTCACGCACGTAAATACCGGCCAGAATCTGCCCGGCAATTTCGCGGCTGCCAAGGCCCATTGCCAGGGCTACCGCCAGACCAACGGTAATCAGCCCGATGACGATCACGTGGTTCAGCAGGTCGGTTTTCACCTCCAGCTGGCTGATGGCAACCGAGATGCTGATGATGATCACCAGGCCCTGGGTAATACGCCCAAGGCCTGCCGAATATTCCAGGCCGATGCCTTCGGCGGCGCCGCGCACCAGCCCGTTGGCCACCTGCGCCAGCAGCACGCCGGCCAGCAACACCAAGGCGGCGCCGAACACTTTTGGCAGGTACAGGGCGAGCATGTCGAGGGTCGCGGAAACCCGCTCCAGGCCTAGCGACTCAGCGGCCGAGACGAGGAAGATGAGCAGCACGAACCAGTAGACAATCTTGCCGATCAAGGTCGAGATCGGCACCTGGATACCGACCCGGCCGAGCATCTTGGTGAGGCCGGTGCCGGCCATCAGGCGGTCAAGGCCAAGCTTGGCCAGCAGTTTGGACAATAGCGTGTCGAGCAGCTTGGCCACCACGAAACCGAGCAGCACCACGACCAGCGCGCCGAACAGGTTGGGGATGAAGTTCGCTACCTTGGTCCAAAGTGCAGTCATCGCGGCGACCAGGCTCTGGGTCCAGAGATCGAGTTCCATATTCAATCGGCCTTATCTGCTTTGCTGCCGGTGGCAGCGTTGCGGGAAGAGTGTCGACGCACCGGCGCGACATGCGCCGAGCCATTATTGACGGCAATCAGCAGCGCCTGGCTCCAGCGGCCAAGCAGGCTGAACAGATCGCCCGCGCCAACCTGGCGGTTGGCGGTTTTCAGCACGCGACCCAGGCAGGCAGCGTCATCCCGGTCATCGCGGTCATTGCCGGAGGGTGACGCCTTGAGCAGGTCACGCAGGGATTCTTCAAACGGATCGTGCATGGGCACCTCGCGCAGTGTCAGCAAGAGACGAGATGGCCGGGCAATGGGTCACACATCCGATTGGGACGAATGTTTCAAAATGAACACCTAGACCCATCGCAACCGCCGGAACATCCACCACTGCCCCACCGCCAGCCCAAGCACGACGATGCAGGCGAACAGGAAGCCATAGGGGTTTTCTGCCCCCGGGATACCGCCGACATTGATGCCCAGCAGCCCGGTAACGAAACTCATGGGCAAGAAGATGCAGGTGATGATGCCAAAGCGGTACATGGTGCGGTTCATCCGCTCGCTTCGCCGGCGGTCTTCGCTTTCCAGCACCAGTGCGGCACGCTCGCGGGTCAGTTCCAGCTCTTCGAGGTAGCGGATCAGGCTGTTGTTCAGCTCGTTCCAGTAATCGGCATCGGCATCGGCAAACCAGCTCCATTTGCTGCGTGACAGCTGGGCGTAGATCTCCCGCTGCGGGGCCAGGAAACGCCTCAGGCCCGCTGCACGCCGGCGGATCTGTTGCAGGCTGCCGTTCTCCGGAGTGTACCGTTCGTCGGATTCGACCTTTTCTTCTTCCAGGTCGACCAGTTCGGACAGGTCGCTGACCAGGCCCTGGACCTTTTCAGTCAGCAGTTCGCCCATCAGCAGCAACAGCTCGGACGCCGACTTCGGCCCCCTGCCCTGCTCCAGCAACTGAAGCATCTCGTCACTGGCGCGCAATGGCCGCAAGCGCAGCGAGATGACCCGCTGCGCCTGGGCGAAGATGCGCACCGAGACCATGTCTTCGGGCTCTGCGCCCGGGTTGAGGTTGACCCCACGCAAAAACAGCAACAGCTGTTCGTCAGCCATGGGCAGCAGGCGCGGCCGGGTGTTTTCTTCCAGCAGCAGCTCGCAGGCGAACTCGCTCAGGCCGCTGTCATGCAGCAGCCAGGTGCGGGTTTGTGGATGGCTGCGGTCCCAGTGCAGCCACAGGCTCTGCTCCGGTTGCAGCTGCAGGTCGTCCAGTTCAGTACGGGCAATCGAGCGCGCGCCGCCTTTACCATCGAGCACCAGGGCATGCACCAGCCCCCACTGCGCGTTGTCTTCCTCGAACATCAAAGCTCCATCAGCGCGTGCGGCGCATCACTCCGGCATTTTCAGCGGGCTTGGCGAGACCAGCACGCCATTGTTGTCGGCATATACGTACTCGCCCGGGCGGAAGGTCACACCGGCGAAGGTCACCGCAACGTTGAGGTCGCCGATGCCGCGCTTGTCGGTTTTCATCGGGTGGCTGGCCAGGGCCTGTACGCCGACGTCGGTCTGGATCAATACGTCTACATCACGCACGCAGCCGTAGATCACCAGGCCTTCCCAACCATTTCTGGCGGCCTTTTCAGCGAGCATGTCGCCCAGCAGCGCGCGGCGCAGCGAGCCACCGCCGTCCACTACCAGCACCTTGCCCTTGCCGTCGAGTTCGACCTGCTCCTTGACCAGCGAGTTGTCTTCGAAGCACTTGATGGTGACGATCTGGCCACCGAACGAGTCGCGGCCGCCGAAGTTGCTGAACATCGGTTCCAGCACTTGTACCAGTTCCGGGTAGGCGTCACAGAGGTCGGGCGTTACGTAATGCTGCATGGGAGGCTCCTGTCAGTCACAACGAAAGCGGGTATCGGCCAAGGCTACACCTTGGAGGCTGTCGCAGTCACCAAGGACCAAACGGTCATCTTCAGCCTGTGCGGGCCTCTTCGCGGGCACGCCCGCTCCCACAGGGATATCACAAGACTTCAGTGCTGTGAAATCCCTGTGGGAGCGGGCGTGCCCGCGAAGAGGCCGGCACAGCTAATGCAGGATCAGCTGGCTGGCAAAGGCTCTACCGCCACAGTGGACGCATGCACCGGCAACAGCGGGTTGCGCAACCAGCGCTCCACCAGCGGCCACACCTGCACCTGCGCGGCCTTGCTCACCAGCATGTCGACGTGCCCGAAGGCGTCGAAGCCTTCTTCACGCCCCAGCCGCAGGAACTGCTTGCGCTCCCCCCCCAACTGCTCGAACAGCTTTCGGCAGGCCCACACCGGGTCCTGGAAGTCCCCCGCGCCGGCCACCGCCAGCAGCGGCACATCCACCTCTGCCAGCCCCGCCCACCAGTCGCTCTGCTTGTCGCCAAAGCGCCCGAACAGGCCGTGCCAGCGCATGCTCTCCAGCGCCAGGCCGATGGGCTCGTCCTCTGGTCCACGCTTGAAACGTGGCCCGGAAATCTGCCCCCAGCGCTTGAGCACCAGCTTCGCGCCCCAGGCCAGCGGTGGCACTTTCAGCGGCCAGTAGACGCGGCTGATCTGGGTACCGAACAGCGCAACGCTGGCCACCTCCCCGGCAGCAAGAAAGCCACCACCCAAGGCTGCCGCCAGGGTAGTGCCGCCCAGGGAATGGCCAATCCAGTGTGGCGCCTGGCCCGACTGCTCGCGCACGAACGCGGCAATCAGCGGCAGGTCATCACGGGCATAGGCGGCTACGTTGTTGTGCTGCCAGGCGTGGTTACGTGGCGACAGGCCGTGGCCGCGCATTTCCGGGATCCACACATCGAAACCGGCACGGGCGAGATACGCACCCAGGCCAACCCCTTTGGGCGAGTACCAGAAACGCCGATTGGAAAAACTGCCGTGCAGAAGAATGACCGGCACACCCAGAGGCTGGCCCTGATCGGCCAGCCCCAGACGGGTAAGGGCAAGCTCGACGCTAGGGTCAGGGCCATTGCCGGCCTTGATCCGGTACACGTCTTCGCTAAGGTCGCCGCGCCGCTCGGCACTGAGCAGGGCCACGGGAAATAGAGTGCTGCTGCTTTGCATAAGGTTGCTTGGTGCACAAAAAAGGGCGGGAACCATTACTGGAACACGCCCTGGAAAAAACCAGGCGGGGGTACGCCAGACGTCCCCCCGCGTTTTACCTCGTCAGGCTGCGCCCTGGCCCTCGGCCAGGAAGAACCAGGTCTCGAGTACCGAGTCCGGGTTCAGCGACACGCTCTCGATGCCCTGCTCCATCAGCCACTTGGCCAGGTCCGGGTGGTCCGATGGGCCCTGACCGCAGATGCCGATGTACTTGCCGGCCTTGTTGCACGCGGCAATGGCGTTGGCCAGCAGCTTCTTCACCGCAGGGTTACGCTCGTCGAACAGGTGGGCGATGATGCCCGAGTCACGGTCCAGGCCCAGAGTCAGCTGGGTCAGGTCGTTAGAGCCGATCGAGAAGCCGTCGAAGTACTCAAGGAACTCCTCAGCCAGAATGGCGTTGGACGGCAGTTCGCACATCATGATCACGCGCAGGCCGTTGTCGCCACGGGACAAGCCGTTTTCGGCGAGCAGGTCGACGACCTGGCTGGCTTCGCCCAGGGTACGCACGAACGGCACCATGATCTCGACATTGGTCAGGCCCATCTCGTTGCGTACACGTTTCAGTGCACGGCACTCGAGCTCGAAGCAGTCACGGAACGATTCGCTGATGTAACGCGACGCACCGCGGAAGCCCAGCATCGGGTTTTCTTCTTCGGGCTCGTACAGTTTGCCGCCGATCAGGTTGGCGTACTCGTTGGACTTGAAGTCCGACAGGCGCACGATGACCTTTTTCGGGTAAAAGGCCGCAGCCAGGGTGCTGATGCCTTCGACCAGCTTCTCGACATAGAAGCCGACCGGGTCGCTGTAGCCGGCAATACGCTTGTCGACGCTGTCCTTGAGCTCCGGCGGCAGGCCTGCGTAGTTGAGCAGCGCCTTGGGGTGCACACCGATCATGCGGTTGATGATGAATTCCAGGCGCGCCAGGCCGACACCGGCGTTGGGCAGCTGGGCAAAGTCGAACGCACGGTCGGGGTTGCCGACGTTCATCATGATCTTGAATGGCAGCTCCGGCATGGCATCAACCGAGTTCTGCTTGATGTCGAAGCCCAGCTCGCCCTCGAAGATGAAACCGGTGTCGCCTTCGGCGCAGGACACGGTCACACCCTGGCCGTCTTTCAGCAGCTGGGTGGCGTTGCCGCAACCGACCACGGCCGGAATACCCAGCTCACGGGCGATGATCGCCGCGTGGCAGGTACGGCCGCCGCGGTTGGTAACGATGGCACTGGCGCGCTTCATCACCGGTTCCCAGTCCGGGTCGGTCATGTCGGAGACCAGCACGTCGCCCGGCTGGACCTTGTCCATTTCCGATACGTCGTTGATCACGCGCACCTTGCCGGCGCCGATGCGCTGGCCGATGGCGCGGCCTTCGACCAGTACGGTGCCTTTTTCTTTCAGCAGGTAACGTTCCATGACGTTGGCGCTGGAACGGCTCTTCACCGTTTCCGGGCGTGCCTGCACGATGTACAGCTTGCCGTCGTCACCGTCTTTGGCCCACTCGATGTCCATCGGACGCTGGTAGTGCTGCTCGATGATCATGGCCTGCTTGGCCAGTTCATTGACTTCGTCGTCGCTCAGGCAGAAGCGCGCACGCTCGGCACGGTCGACTTCGACAGTCTTGACCGAACGGCCGGCCTTGGCTTCTTCGCCATAGACCATCTTGATGGCCTTGCTGCCCAGGTTGCGACGCAGGATGGCCGGGCGGCCGGCCTGCAAGGTTTGCTTGTGCACGTAGAATTCGTCAGGGTTGACCGCACCCTGCACCACGGTTTCGCCCAGGCCGTAGGCGCCGGTGATGAACACCACGTCGCGGAAGCCCGACTCGGTGTCGAGGGTGAACATCACGCCTGCAGTGCCGGTTTCGGAGCGGACCATGCGCTGCACGCCGGCCGACAAGGCCACCAGCTTGTGGTCGAAGCCCTGGTGCACGCGGTAGGCGATGGCGCGGTCGTTGAACAGCGAGGCGAACACCTCCTTGGCCGCGCGGATCACGTTGTCGACGCCACGGATGTTGAGGAAGGTTTCCTGCTGGCCGGCGAACGAGGCGTCCGGCAAGTCTTCGGCGGTGGCCGAGGAACGCACGGCAACGGCCATGTTGTCGTTGCCAGCGGCCATTTCGGCGAAGGCGGTTCGGATTTCCGAATCCAGACGCGCAGGGAACTCGGCTTCCATGACCCACTGGCGGATCTGGGCGCCGGTTTTGGTCAAGGCATTGATGTCATCCACATCCAGCGCGTCGAGCGCGGCGTGAATCTTGTCGTTCAGACCACTCTGTTCGAGAAAATCGCGGTACGCCTGCGCCGTAGTGGCAAAGCCGCCCGGCACCGATACACCAGCACCGGCAAGGTTGCTGATCATCTCGCCCAGGGATGCGTTCTTGCCCCCCACATGCTCTACATCATGGACGCCGAGCTTATCGAGGGAAACTACGTACTCTACCAAGGTGATCTCTCCACTAACTGTGTTGGAAAAGCTCAAAAAGGCGCCCGCCTGTCTTCGGTGACTTGGCCGGGCGTTTGTGGCCTGTACCTGGAAAATAAGTGAGAATGCCGACAGCCGCATTCGGCAAACCGAACTTATCATATCCAAGAATCGTCATCAGCTTAAGGCCCAGATCGCAAATGAAACGAACCGCGTTCTTCATCTCCGACGGCACCGGTATCACTGCCGAAACCCTGGGCCAGAGTTTGCTCGCGCAATTCGAGAGCATTCCGTTCAACAAATTCACCCGTCCGTACATCGATTCGCCAGACAAAGCGCGGACCATGGTCCAGCAAATCAACGCTGCGGCCGAGCGTGACGGGGTGCGCCCGATCATCTTCGACACCATCGTCAACCAGGACATCCGGGAGATCCTGGCGACGTCGAACGGCTTCATGATCGACATCTTTTCTTCGTTTTTATCCCCGCTAGAGCAGGAATTGACCGCCCATTCGTCGTATTCCGTGGGCAAATCGCACTCGATCGGCGGCAATTCCAACTACATGGAACGCATCGAGGCGGTGAATTTCGCCCTGGACAACGACGACGGTGCGCGCACCCACTACTACGACAAGGCCGACCTGATTCTGGTAGGTGTGTCACGCTGCGGCAAGACCCCCACCTGCCTGTACATGGCCATGCAGTTTGGCATCCGCGCCGCCAACTATCCGCTGACCGAAGACGACATGGAGCGCCTGCAACTGCCGGCTGTGCTGAAAAAGCACCACAGCAAGCTGTTCGGCCTGACCATCGACCCAGACCGCCTCACCGCCATCCGCCATGAACGCAAGCCCAACAGCCGCTATTCCAGCTTTGCCCAGTGCGAGTTCGAAGTGCGTGAGGTAGAGAGCCTGTTCCGGCGGGAGAACATACCCAACATCAATTCCACGCATTTTTCGGTGGAAGAGATTTCGGCGAAGATCCTGGTGGAAAAAGGAGTGGAGCGGCGGTTCAAGTAAGCAGTCTGTAGACCAGCCGACTGACACGGTCCCGGTAGGAGCGGCCTTGTGCCGCGAAAGGGCAGCATAGCGGCCCCGGCGATATCAGCCTGAGGCGTAAATTGTGGGGGCGCTTCGCACCCCTTTCGCGGCACAAGGCCGCTCCTACACGGACCGTGGAATGACCAAGTAAAAAGCCCCGGCATCACTGCCGGGGCTTTGTTTTACCTCACCATAAGGCTCAGGACGGCACCACCGTCGCCTGCCCGCTCATGGCCAGGTCGACCAGCTCGCGGTTAGCCACCGCGTACATCGCATAGTCGGTGCCGGTCGCATTGCGCAGGTCGTCCAGCATGGCACGCCAGCGCTCTACCATCACCCGATGCTGCTCGGCCCACAGTGCCACGCGGGCGTCCATGTCATCCGGCGCATCGGCCATCTGCAGCACCGAAATGGTGATCGCCCGCTGCTGCAGGTCGATGTCGTCGCGGAAGGCTTCGCGGGCCAGCGCCTGCCAGTTGTTCTCCACCGGCAAGTTGCTGATTTCCTGCAGGTACCAGGTCAGGTCCAGCGAGCTGCCCACGGCGAAGAACGCCTTGGCCACCTGGGCGGGGTCGTGACCGGTGACGTCGGCCGCTTCGATGATCGGCAGCAGGGTGTACAGGTGGCTGGTACCCGCCACCATGCGCGCCAGCAGTTCTGGCACACCGGCGTCGACAAAGCCCTGGTAGCGCACCATCCAGCGTTCGCGGGTCGGGCCTTCGAGCAGCTCATCGAGCTTGAGCCCGAGTTGCGCAATCTTCGGCCCGAAGTGTGCGGTATCACGCCCGGCGTCCTGCTCGTTGCGGCGGCTGCGCAGGAACCAGCGCGTGGCACGGCGGCCCAGGCGCATCAGTTCGTCCATCAGGGTGAGCTGGATTTCTGCCGGCACCTGGTAGTCCAGTGCCTCGATCTGGCGGAACCAGTGCGGCAGGTGGAAGATGTCGCGCACGATCACATAGGCCCCGGCCACGTTGGCCGGGCTCATGCCAGTCGACTCCTTCAGGCGCTGGACGAAAGTGATGCCCATGTTGTTGACCAGGTCGTTGGCAATCTGGGTGTTGACAATTTCGCGCTTCAGGCGGTGGCGGCGCATGGAGTCGGCAAACTTGCTCACCAGCGACGGCGGGAAGGCGGTTTCCATGTCGCGGGTCAGGTAGTCGTCGTCCGGCACCAGCGATTTCAGCAGCTGTTCCTTGAGGTCGATCTTGCTGTACGAAATCAGCACCGACAGCTCGGCGCGGGTCAGCCCATGGCCAGCAGCCAGGCGTTCGGCCAGTTGCTCTTCGGACGGCAGGAACTCGATGGCGCGGTCCAGCTTGCCACGGGCTTCCAGGTCGGCCATCAGGCGCTTGTACTCGGCAATCCGCTCACGGGCACGGCGAGCCGCCAGCGACAGCGCCTGGGTCTGCTTGTAGTTGTTGCCCAGCACCAGGCCGGCCACTTCGTCGGTCATGCTGCCGAGCAGCTGGTTGCGCTGCTTCTCGGTCATGTCGCCACCCTGCACCACTTCGTTGAGCAGGATCTTGATGTTGACCTCGTGGTCGGAGCAGTCCACGCCGCCGGCGTTGTCGATGAAGTCGGTGTTGGTGGCGCCGCCGTTCAGGCCGAACTCGACCCGGCCAAGCTGGGTCATGCCCAGGTTGCCGCCCTCGCCCACCACCTTGCAGCGCAGTTCGTTGCCGTTGACCCGCAGCGCGTCGTTGGCCTTGTCGCCGACATCGGCGTGGCTTTCGGTGCTGGCCTTCACGTAGGTACCAATGCCGCCGTTCCACAGCAGGTCGACCGGTGCCTTGAGCAGCGCGTTGAGCAGCTCGGTCGGGGTGAGGCGGTCGGCTTCGATGGCGAAGCGCTCTTTCATCTGTGGGCTGATGGCGATGCTTTTGGCGCTGCGCGGGAAGATCCCGCCGCCTTCGGACATGATGCTGGTGTCGTAGTCGCTCCAGGCCGAACGCGGCAGGTCGAACAGGCGCTTGCGCTCGGCAAAGCTGGACGCAGGCTCCGGGTTCGGGTCAATGAAGATGTGCAGGTGGTTGAAGGCTGCCACCAGTTGCAGCTTGTCGGACATCAGCAGGCCGTTGCCGAATACGTCGCCGGCCATGTCGCCCACGCCGATCACGGTGATCGGGTCTTCCTGCACGTTGATGCCGCGCTCGCGGAAGTGGCGCTGCACGCCCACCCAGGCGCCGCGTGCGGTAATGCCCATCTTCTTGTGGTCGTAACCGGCCGAACCGCCCGAGGCAAAGGCGTCGCCCAGCCAGAAGCCATAGTCGATGGCGATGCCGTTGGCGATGTCGGAGAAGGTTGCCGTGCCTTTGTCGGCCGCCACCACCAGGTACGGGTCGTCATCGTCATGGCGCACCACGTTGGCCGGTGGCACCACGCCGCCGTCCTTGAGGTTGTCGGTGATGTCGAGCAGGCCGGAAATGAAGATTCGGTAGCACGCCACGCCCTCGGCGGCGATCTCGTCACGGCCGCCACCCAGTGGCAGGCGGCGCGGCAGGAAGCCGCCCTTGGCGCCAACCGGCACGATGACCGAGTTTTTTACCTGCTGGGCTTTTACCAGGCCCAGTACTTCGGTACGGAAGTCCTCTTCGCGGTCGGACCAGCGCAAGCCGCCACGGGCGACGTTGCCAAAGCGCAGGTGCACGCCCTCGACGCGCGGTGAATAGACGAAGATTTCGAACTTGGGCACCGGCTTGGGCAGTTCGGGGATCAGCTTGGGGTTGAACTTGAAGCTGAAATACGATTTGTTCTGGCCATTGGCATCCGGTTGGTAGAAGTTGGTGCGCAGGGTAGCCTTGATCAGGTCCAGGTAGCGGCGCAGGATGCGGTCTTCGTTGAGGACCTGCACGTCGTCCAGCGCGGTCAGGATCGCTTGTTCCAGGCGCAGCTGCTTGTCGTCCAGGTCTTCCTGGGTGAGCTTGCGGGCCAGGTAGAAGCGGGTCTTGAACAACCGGGTCAGCTCGCGGGCGATGTCGGTGTGGTTGTTCAGGGTGCTGGCGATGTAGCCCAGGTCGAAGCCCAGGCGGATCTGCTTCAGGTAACGGGCGTAGGCGCGCAGCAGCGCCACGTCGCGCCATGGCAGGCCGGCAGTGAGCACCAGGCGGTTGAAAGCGTCGTTCTCGGCATCGCCGCGCACGATGTGGATGAAGGCGTCCTGCAGGGTGTCGTTGAGCTGCTGGATATCCAGGCTCAGGCCTTCGCTGTAGGTGAAGGCGAAGTCGTGGATCCAGTACTCGCGGCCATTGGCATGGCGCAGGCGGTACGGGAACTCGCCGAGCACACGCAGGCCGAGGTTTTCCAAGATCGGCAGCACGTCAGACAACGCCAGGGGCGTATCGGCGTGGTACAGCTTGCAGTGCAGGATACGCTCGCCAACCTGGGTCAGCGGCTGGTAGAAGCTCATCGCCAGCGGCTTGCTTTCCGACAGGTTCAGCACGTGCTGCAGGTCGACCACTGCCGAGTGCGCGGCGAAGCGCTCACGGTAGCCGGCCGGGAAGCCCTTGGGGAAATCGGCCAGGATGTTGGTGCCCTGGGCTTCACCGAAGTTCTCGACCACCAGCGTCGAATAGTCGTCATGCCACGAGCGGCAGGCCTGGATAACTTCGCGTTCCAGCTGCTGCGGGTCGATGTCGATGCGGTTTTTCGGGTCTACGCGCAAAATCAGCTGCACGCGTGCCAGCACCGATTCGGAGAAGAAGGTCCAGAACTCGCAGTCGCTGGCCTTCAGGCGCTCCATCAGCACTTGCTGAATCTTCTGCCGTACTTCGGTGGAGTAGATCTCCCGCGGCACATAGGCCAGGCAGTAGCAGAAGCGGCCGTACGGGTCCTTGCGCAGGAACACGCGGATCTTGTTGCGTTCCTGGATCTGCACGATCGCCATGACGGTGGTGAACAGCTCGTCGATCGGCGTCTGGAACAGGTCGTCGCGCGGCAGCACTTCCAGTACCTGAGCCAGTTCCTTGCCCAGGTGGGCCTTGGCGTCGAAGCCCGAGCGGCGCTCGACTTCAGCCACCTTCACGCGGATATACGGAATGGCATGCACGCTCTCGCCATACACCGACGAGGTGTACAGGCCCATGAAGCGGTGTTCCTTGATGACTTTGCCGTCGGCGTCCAGCTGGCGGATCGACACGTAGTCCGGGTAGGCCGGGCGGTGCACGCGGCTGGGTAGCGCGGCCTTGGCAAACGACAGCAGCAGCGGTTCGTTGAGGTAAGCCACGGCGTAGTCTTCGATGCGCAGCTCTTCGGCCGTCAGGCCCACGCGCAGGCGGCGCGGCAGGCCGAGGAACGACTGCTCGTCGTAGACCATCTGGCCGCCGTCGGCGTCGCCCTTGACGGTGAATTCTTCATAGCCCAGGAAGGTGAAATGGTTGTCCAGCAACCACTCGAGGAACGCTTTGACCTCGCCCTTCTCGTTCTGGGCTGGGCCAAAGGCGGTCTGTTCAACCTGCGCCACCACTTCACGCAGCTTGGCCTTCATCGGTTCGAAGTCGGCCACGGCCACCCGTACCTCGGCCAGCACCTGCTCGATCTCGCGGGTCAGCACGGTCAGCTCGGCAGCATTGGCGCAGCGGTCGATCTCCAGGTACATCAGCGACTCATGGCGCACGCCTTCGCCCTGGGTGCCCTTGGGCAGCAGCTCCAGCAGCTCGCCCTTGGCGCCGCGGCGCACGCTGAGCACGGTGGTCTGCAGGGTGTGGATGCTGTAGCCGCGGCGGTTGAGCTCGGTGCGCACAGAGTCGACCAAAAACGGCAGGTCGTGGTGCAGCACCTCGACCACGGTATGGGTCGACTGCCAGCCATTGCGTTCGTAATCGGGGTTGTATACGCGTACTTGCGGGTATTCGGGGTCGAAACGCTCGATGATGCGCCAGGCTGACAGTGTGCAGCCGGCCAGGTCGGAAAGCCTGCGCTGGGTGAGTTCGTCCAGAGAGATGATGCCGAAGAACTGCTCGGCGAACAGCGCCACTTGTGGCAGGGACTGTTCGCTGATGTGCTGCGCCAGGGCCGCTTGCAGTTGATGCTGGAAGTCGGCTTTGCTGGCTGCGGTGAAGAACGCCATCTGTGGTACTCCGCTTGGGCTTTGTAATAGTTGAAGCGTCGCTGCGTGCGCCGTGTACGGATCAACGATAGCCAACCCGTGGCAAGGCGGACGGTAAAAACAGGCGTTGAACGTGCGCGGGCACGCCCAGGGCTCGCCGAAGCTTAACGACTGATCGGTCATCAACGCTTGCAGCGCTGCGACAATTTCGGTCAAGGGGCGGTAACTTTACGTTTATGCCTGTACGCAAGACTGTCAGAATTCCCTTCCGTTTCCTTTGATCCGAGCCTGCTCATGCAAATCAACACCGCCCTGCTGTTCGCCACCCCTTGCGATGACGAGGAAGACAACATGGCGACCCTGTGCTGCCACAGCGACAAGGGACAGATGTTCCTGCTTACCCGCTACCCGGACGAAGACACCGTCGACCTGACCCTGGATGATGAGCCGTCGACGCTGGATGGGCTGAAAGTGACGCTGAGTGCCAAGCGCCTGCTGATCGAAGTGGCGGCCGGCGACCAGGATGCGCTGAAGGGGGACGAGGTGCTGGAGATCAACCTCACCAGCGACCTGAGCGACCTGGACGAAGTGAAGCAAACCCTGGAAAACATCCTGACCGGGACCGGGACCTTCGTCTGCGAACTCTGAACCGCAGATTGCACATAGGGCCGACCTTTGTTGCCTGTACTGGCCTCATCGCCGGCAAAGGCAGCACAAATCCCTTGGGAGATTCAGGCGCTAGCGCAATGCTGCCTGCATCGCTTTGGCCTGCACCCGCAGCGCCTCGCAAAACGGCTCCACCGCTGCCGATGCCGGCCGGTGGTCGGGGCGTATCAGCATGACCTGGTAGGGCACCGACACCCGCAGCCTGCGGATCGGCAAACCGCCCTGGGCCGCCTCCAGGCCGCTCAGCGGGTTGATGATCGCCACCCCAAGGCCTTGCCTGACCATCGCGCACACCGAGGCGGCACTGGTGGTCTCGATCACCGTGCGGCGGTTCACCCCCGCCGCGCGAAAGTGCTGGTCCAGGCGCTGGCGGTAGGTGTCCAGGCTGGCCAGGTTGATGAAATCGACCTCATGAAAGTCGCTTAGCTCCAGCTCGGCCTTGGCCTGCAACGGGTCATGCTCGGGCAGCACGCACACCATGTTGGCGCTGAACAGCAATTCGCCATAAGCGCCGCGTGGTATCTGCTCGATTTCGGTCAGGCCAAGATCATGCTGCTGGGCAACCAGTGACTCCTCCAGCAACGGCGACTCCTGCGCCACGATGCTCACGCTCACACCGCGGTGCTGCTGATGGAAGCGCTGGCAGGCCTTGGGCAGCAAGGTCTGGGAGAACAGCGGCAGGCAGGTGATGGCCAGCCGTCCCTGCTCGAAATTGCGGATGGCCTGGGCAAAGCGATCAATGCGCTCCAGCCCGACGTAGGCACGCTCGACCTCTTCGATCAACAGCAGCGCCTGGGCCGTCGCCACCAGGCGCCCACCCTCGCGCTCGAACAGGTTCAGGCCAGTCACCTGCTCCAGCCGCGCCAATTCGCGGCTGACAGTGGGCTGCGAGGTGAACAGCAAGCGCGCCGCACCGGTGACACTGCCAGCGGCCATGATGGCGCGGAACACTTCAATGTGGCGGACGGACAGTTTCACGGCAGCACCCGGTGAGTCGACAATGGGTATATCAGATATGAATGACTGGCAGAAAAATAGCTATTTTTCTGAATTCCCGCTTTGATTCATCCTCGTGGCCTTCCTGATACGAGTAGCTCCACCATGACCGTACCCTTCACCCTTCTGGCCGAGGCGGTTCGCCAGCACGGCTCGCCCCTTTGGGCGTACGACGCCAGCACCATCGCCGAGCGTGTCGAACAGCTGAACGTATTTGACACCGTACGCTTCGCCCAGAAAGCCAACCCCAACCTGCATGTGCTGCGCCTGATGCGCGCCCACGGCCTGGTGCTGGATGCCGTGTCGCTGGGTGAAATGGAGCGGGCCTTCGCTGCGGGTGCGAGCGTGGACGGTGACCCTGCCGGCGTGGTGCTGACCTGCGACGCGCTGGACCGGCCAACCCTGGAGCGCGTGGTGGCAGAGAAGATCGAAGTCAACGCCGGCTCCATCGACATGCTGCGCCAACTGGGTGAACGCTCGCCCGGCCACCGCGTGTGGATCCGCATCAACCCGGGCTTCGGCCATGGCCACAGCCGCAAGACCAACACCGGCGGCGAAAACAGCAAGCACGGCATCTGGCACGAAGAGCTGGACGAGGCGCTGGCGTGCATCAAGACTCATGGCCTGCACCTGGTGGGCGTGCACATGCACATTGGTTCCGGGGTGGACTATCAGCACCTGGAGCAGGTGGCCCGCTCGATGATCGAACTGATCGGCCGCCTGGGCGTGGATATCGAGGCGTTCTCCATCGGCGGCGGGCTGTCCACCCCTTACCGCAGCACCGACAAGCCGGTCGACCTGCAACGCTACGCCCAGACCTGGGCGGTGGCACGCAAGGAAATCGAAGCGATGCTGGGCCACCCCGTACGCATGGAAATCGAGCCAGGGCGCTTCCTGGTGGCCGAGTCGGGCTATCTGGTGGCCGAAGTGCGTGCCGTCAAGCAAGTGGGCCGCAATACCTTCGTCATGATCGACGCCGGCTTCAACGACCTGATGCGGCCGGCGATGTACGGCGCCTACCACGGCATGACCCTGCTCGACGCAAACGGCCAGCCGGTGGACCGCCCACGGCAGCCGACTGTTGTGGCCGGGCCATTGTGCGAATCGGGTGATGTGTTCACCCAGGATGACCAGGAACTGACCCCGCAGGACCTGCCCCAGGCTCAGGT
Organism: Pseudomonas sp. BN505; assembly: GCF_029873175.1. NCBI lineage: Bacteria > Pseudomonadati > Pseudomonadota > Gammaproteobacteria > Pseudomonadales > Pseudomonadaceae > Pseudomonas > Pseudomonas sp. BN505. The sequence goes on along the minus strand of NZ_SSOI01000027.1, from coordinate 61,459 downwards.
GGGCGACCTGCTGGTGATCCATGATGCCGGCGCCTACGGTGCATCGATGTCGTCGAACTACAACAGCCGGCCGTTGCTGCCGGAGTTCCTGATCGAAGACGGGACGCTGCGAATGATTCGCCGGCGGCAGACGGTGCAGGACCTGCTGAGCCTGGAGGCCGGGTTCTAACAACGTATTCAATGTGCGCGCGCTGCCTTTGTGTGAGCAACTGCCTTGCTCAAGATCCAGAAGCTGGCGCAACCTCAGTGGGAGCGGGCATGCCCGCGAACACCGGCAGAGCCGGTGCCATCCACCGTGTTGCCTGTTTCGCGGGCACGCCCGCTCCCACAAGGATGTGTGCATGCACACGATCCTTGCAATCAGCCTGCCCTACCATGACAATGCGATCAATTCCCATTAATATTGCGGTCTTGACGCATGTCGACGCTCGATCCTCAGGCCCTGCACCAGCTGTACAGCGAAAACAACAGCTGGCTGAAGGGCTGGCTGCGCGCCCGCCTGGGCAACGCCGCCGATGCCTCCGACCTGGCCCACGACACGTTCTTGCGGGTAATGACCGCACGTAATCCGTTGCCGATCCGCGAGCCGCGCAGCTACCTCAGCGCTATCGCCCGCGCGCTGCTGATCGACAAAGCCCGCCGCCGCGCCATCGAAAAAGCCTACCTGCAAGCCCTGGCCTTGCGCCCGGAGCCGGTAGAGGTATCGCCGGAAGTGCGCTTGTCGATCATCGAAATGCTGGTGGCCGTGGACACCCTGCTCGACGAACTCGGCGCCAAAACCCGCGCCATCTTCCTCGCCGTTCAACTGGAAGGCTTGACCTACGGTGCTACGGCCGAGCGCTTCGGCGTGTCGGTTACCACCGTGAAGAACCACCTGATCAAGGCGATGACCCGCTGCCTGCTGGCAGTCGAAGGCTGAGGGCGATGGATCTCAAGACACTCGAAGCCGCTGCCACCTGGTATGTGCAGCTCAACGATGGCGCCAGCGACGAGGCCCGCACCTACGCCTGGCGGCAGTGGCTGCAGGCCAACCCGCAACATGCTGCCGCCTGGGCGCGGGTAGAAAAACTGCAGCAGCAATGGGCCATGGTGCCGCCACAGGCAGCGCTGTCCAGCCTGGGCGCGGCACAAGCACAGCGGCGCGATGTGCTGAAGGTGCTGAGCCTGTTGCTGGCCATGGGCGGCGGTGGCTGGCTGGCAGCCGAGCAGGTGCCCTATCGCGCAATGCTGGCCCAGCAACGCACCCGTGGCGGCGAACGGCGCGCCATGCAGCTGGAGGATGGCTCACAGCTGGAGCTGAACGTGAATACCGCGCTGGATGTGCGCTACGACGCCAAGGTACGGGCGATCCAGCTGTACCAAGGGGAAATCCTGGTGCGCCCGATCAGTGGCCTTCAGCAGCGCCCGTTCATCGTGCACACCGAAGACGGCAGCGTGCTCACCCGTAGTACCGAGTTCAGCATCCGCAAACTTGCCCGGCAGACGCGCGTGGGCGTGCTGCAGGGCGCTGTCGAAGTACGCCCGCAGCACCACCCTGATCGGGTGCTGCAACTGCAGGCCACCCAGCAAGTGAATTTTGACCGCGACGACTTCGCCAGCGCACATGCCCTGCCCGTGGATTCGACAGCCTGGCTGCAGGGCATGCTGAGTGTGAACGACTGGCAGCTGGGCGACTTTGTCGAGGAACTGGGGCGTTACCGGCAAGGGGTGCTGCGCTGCGCCTCCTCGATCCGGTCCTTGAGCATTTCCGGTGCATTCCGCATCGACGATACCGATATTGCACTGGCCAACCTACCCAAAACCCTGCCCGTGAAGGTGCGCTATATCAGCCGTTACTGGGTGAGCGTGGAACCCGCCTGAATAACGGCCCCAAAAATAATTTCACCCACACCTTGCTGATTTCGATTCTCGCCCGTCCCTGACACAAGCCGCGACGACAGCGACTTTCTGCCATGACACGGAAGGATCACGCAATGCCCCATCTGCACCCCACCCCTGCAACCAAGCTGAGCCAGGCCGTGCGCCTGGTAGTGTTCGGCATGGCCCTGGCCAGCGCGCCGGGGCTGCTGCTGATGCCTGCCCAGGCCATGGCCCAAAGCCAGACCGCCTACCACGTCCCTGCCGGCCCGTTGGGCAATGCCATCACCCAGTTTGGCGTGCAGGCGGGCGTGACCATTTCGTTCGACACCGCACAAACCCGCAATCTGAGCAGCGCAGGCCTGGAAGGCAGCTACAGCGTCGATGAAGGGCTGATCCGCCTGCTGGCCAACAGTGGCTTGCAGGCTCAGCGCCAGGGCAATGGCGGCTATGTGCTGATGCCTGCAGACAACGGCTCGGCCATGGAGCTGGGGCCGATGAACATCGACGCCAACCGGCTGGACGCCACCAGCGAGGGCACCCAGTCGTACACTGCCCACGCAGTGACCATCGGCAAGGGCGTGCACACGCTGAAGGAAACCCCGCAGTCGGTCACCGTGATGACCCGCAAGATGCTCGACGACCAGAACCTCAACACGCTGGAACAGGTGCTGGACAAGACCCCGGGCATCACCGTGTACGACTCGCCCATGGGCGGCAAGTACTTCTACTCCCGTGGTTTCAACCTGGACGGCCAGTACCAGTACGACGGCGTGCCGCTGGACGTGGGCGGCAACTACGTGCAGGCCAACAGCTTTTCCAGCGACATGGCGTTCTACGACCGCGTCGAAATCCTCAAGGGCGCGGCGGGCATGATGAAGGGCTCCGGCTCTTCTGCCGGCGGCGTCAACTTCGTGCGCAAGCGTGGCCAGGAACAAGCCGCCACCACCGTCACCCTGTCTGCCGGTAGCTGGGACAACTACCGCGGCCAGGTGGATGCAGGCGGCCCGTTAAACGAGTCAGGAACCGTGCGGGGGCGCGCCGTGGCGTCGCTGCAGGATCGCCAGTACTTCTATGACACAGCCAAGCGCCAGGACCAGATACTGTACGGCGCCATCGACTGGGACGTCACCGCCGACACCACCCTGGGCTTTGGCCTGGCCTACGAGGATGTCGATGCCACACCGTGCTATTCCGGCCTGCCACGCTACGCCGATGGCAGTGACCTGAAGCTGTCGCGCTCCACCTGCCTGGGGGCCAGCTGGAACGACCTGCAAAGCCAGCGTGTTACCGGTTTCGCCGACCTCAAGCACCGCTTCAACGAAGACTGGACGCTGAACTTCGCCTCGATCTACACCCACAACAACCAGGACATCGAATACGCCTACTCCGAAGGCACGGTACCGGTCGGCGCCAGTACCGCCAGCATGAACGTGCGAGCCGGTCGTTTCGACTACGACCAGGACGACTACGGCTTCGATAGCTATGTCGATGGCAAGTTCGAGGCGTTCGGCCTGCAGCACGAGCTGATCATCGGCGCCAACGCCAGCCGGCAAAAAACCCATGACTACTTCGCGCTTATGCTGCTGAACGCCAAGCAGGACCCGTTCAACCCGACCGCGAACTTCCCACACCCGTCCAAGGGCGATTACCTGGTTAACCCGACCCGCGGCGGCAGCGTGCCAACCGACTCCACCACCACCCAGTACGGCACTTACGCCAACCTGCGGCTGAAGCTGGCAGAGCCGCTGACCCTGGTGCTGGGCGCGCGGGTCAGCTGGTACCGCAACAAGAGCGACTCCTATACCCAGTTCTACGATTACTGGGTGAATAACCGCAGCCAGGAAAACGGCCAGGTCACGCCGTTCGCCGCCGTGCTGTACGACCTGAACGACCAGTGGACCGCCTACGCCAGCTACGCCGACATCTTCCAGCCGCAGAGCGACAAGGTGAATGCCGAGCGGCAGGCGTTACAGCCCAAGACCGGTGCCAACTACGAGATCGGCATCAAGGGCGAGCTGCTTGACGGCGCATTGAACACCTCGTTCAACCTGTTCCGCACCATTGAGAATCATCGCGCGGAAACCGACTACAACGAAGCCTGCCCGTCTGGCGACGGCTATTGCTACACCGACAGCGGCAAGGTGCGTGCACAGGGTTTCGAGGCCGAGATCAGCGGCTCGCCAATCGAGCGGCTGCAACTGCTGGCGGGTTACACCTACACCCAGACCAAGTACCTGAGCACCATCGAAGACACCGACCCCACCGAGCTGACCTTCACCTCCAGCTTCATCCCACGGCACATGCTAAAGGTGTGGGGTGACTACCAGCTGGGCGGTGCACTGGAGCGCTTCACCGTCGGCGCCGGCCTGAACAGCCAGAGCGAGAACTTCCGCACTACCGGCACTACCCGCGTCGAGCAGGCGGGCTACACCGTGTGGAACGGCCGCGTGCAGTACCGCATCGACCCGAACTGGACGGTCGCCCTCAACGGCAACAACCTGTTCGACAAGAAGTACTACGCCACCATCGGTGCGCCGGCGTGGGGCAACTTCTATGGTGAGCCACGCAACTTCATGGTGACGTTGCAAGGCACGTTCTAAGGGATCACGGGCGGTTGCGGGGGATCGTGCAGAGAACAGAGCGATGGGGCGCAAGGTGGCCCCGGCAAATGATGCAGGTTGGCTGAAACCCTGGGGCCGCTGCGCGGCCCATCGCGACACAAGGTCGCTCCTACACGGGCCGCGTCAACCCATTGATTGTTTTAGCAGATAAGGAAATCGCTCATGCGCCCGAACAAGGCTTGCCCGGTAGTCATCCGCACAATGATCGCGGCTAGAGCCCGATCGCCACTTCACGCTCGCCGCTCATGTATTGCTGCAGGCGGCTGCGCAGCCAGCGTTCGGCCGGGTCGCTGTCGGTAGTGCTCAACCAGACCATGGCCAGCTCCAGCGCAGCCGTCTCGAACGGCAGCGTCTCGGCCTGCAGGTTGCCCCAACGCTCCATGCCGTGGGCGGCATAGTCGGGGCAGCAGGCCAGAAGGTCGGTACCCGCCAGAATCGCCGGCAACGAGCTGAACTGCGGTACCGACAACACCACCTTGCGTTCGCGGCCGATATCCTTCAGCCAGTCATCGACCACACCTTGCGTATTGGCAGTGGGCGATACCTGAACGTGCGGGCGGGCGCAGAACTCATCCAGCGTCAGTAGGGTGGCTGATTTGTCGGCCCGCACCACCCTGCCCTGCATCGTGCGCAGCACCTTGCGCTTGGCGTTGGCCGGCAGCCCCTTGGTCTGGCTGATGCCGACCGTCACATCGCCTGCTGCCAGCAAGTCTGGAATGCGCCAGTAATCCACATGCTGCACGACCACCACCACATTCGGCGCCTCCACCCGCAGCGCCCGCAGCAACGGCGGCAACAGCCCCGACTCGACATCATCGGACAAGCCGATGCGGAAGGTCATCTTGCTGGTCAGCGGCTCAAAATCATGGGTCATGCTGAGGGCGGTGGACATCGCATCCAGCGCCGGGGTGAGGTACTTGATGACCTCCTCGGCCCTGGCCGACGGTTCCATGCGGTTGCCCACGCGGATCAGCAACGGGTCATTGAACATAGCCCGCAACCTGGCCAGCGCGGCGCTGACCGTGGGCTGCGCGACGAACAGCTTTTCCGCAGCACGGGTGAGGTTGCGCTCCTGCATCAGAGCCTCGAACACCACCATCAGGTTGATATCAGCTTTGCGCAGTTCGTTGCGGTTCATTGGGGCTCCCGGCCATGGCCATGACGTGCGGACTCAATTCCAGCATCGATATGGATTGCGGTCGAGTAAAAACCGGAAAACCCGACTCAGGCTGCATTGCCCCACACTGCGCAATCTAGGTAACCTTCCGCCAACTTCCCTTCCGGCTTCCCCTGCCGTGCACCGCCCAGGCGTTAAATCGCGAAGCGGTCATTCATGATGCCGACACCTGCATGGCCGCCATCTTTTGGCGCGCCCATCTGCCATCTATACATTCAGGATGACCCCATGATCATTCGCCAAGGCATTGCTGCAGACTATCAGCAGTTGCTCGACATCTGGCTGCGCGCCGTACGCGCCACACACCACTTTCTGCAACCGTCCGACATCGACGCGCTGTTGCCACAGCTGCGCGACGTGTACTTCCCGGCCGTCGAGCTGTGGGTTGCAGTAGACACCGATGACCAGCCGCTGGGCTTCATCGGTTTCAATGAAAACCACGTGGAAATGCTCTTCGTCGACCCCGAGCGACATGGCCAAGGTATTGGCCGGGCGCTGCTGGATTTTGGCCGCCAGTCGCGTAACGCGATGAGTGTCGATGTCAACGAGCAGAACCCCCAGGCAACAGGGTTCTACGAGCACTACGGCTTCGTCCAGACCGGCCGCTCGCCGCTGGATGGCGAAGGCCGGCCGTTCCCCTTGCTGCATATGAGCTTGCCCACCAAGGCGTGACCATAAGGCACATACCGCGATAGACCGGTCCATCGAGCCGTGTGTCGCAAACGTACGGCCACCATGAAGGTGCTGCTAGCTTGACTGTCGGGTTCTCATGCCCGGTCGCCGGGCTGCCAAGGGATCGGGTCAGTGCCACCAGGTGCTTGCCGCGACATGTTCAGCGCCTGAGCAATCGAGCGCCGCGCGGGCGGCGCTAGATTGCACAGGCGCTGAATAATTGCGCCGAACCACCAATCTTCGCAATCCAGCACCAATAAGCCGCCGTATAATCGGATCCAATACCGAGGATACCCCGCATGCAAGCATTGGAAATGGACTACGGACACGGCGAGGAAGTGGCCAGCCACTGCCACGCCGAAGACCAGCTGATCTACGCCGCCAGTGGTGTGATGCGGGTCAGCAGCGAAGGCGGTAGCTGGGTGATCCCCGGCGGGCATGCGTTGTGGATGCCCGCCGGGGTCAGCCATGCCATCCGCATGGAGGGCGTGGTCTGCATGCGCACCCTGCTGCTCGATGCGCGCATCGACCGATGCCAGGTCATCGTTGTGTCCGGCCTGCTGCACGAACTGATCCTGGCCGCGTCACGCATGCTCGACCTGCGTGACGGCGAGCACGTGCGGGCACTGATCCAGCTTGAGTTGGCCACTGCCAGGCGTATCGATGCCTTTGTGCCGTTGCCGCACCAGGCGCGGCTGCGCACTTGGTGCGAGCGCTTCCTGCAGGACCCGGCCCAGGACCTGACCCTGGAGCAATGCGGCGCGCAACTGAACATCAGCGCCCGCAGCGTGGCACGGCTGTTCCAGCGCGAGGTGGGCATGTCGTATGGTGAATGGCGCGCCCGTGCCCGGGTGATGCTCAGCCAGCAGTGCCTGGCCGATGGCCAGCCGATCCTGAACGTGGCGCTGGAGCACGGCTACCAGAGCGCCAGCGCCTTTGCCGCCATGTTCAAGCGCATCCTCGGCTACGCGCCGAGCGATTGGCAAAACAGTACCGCGCGCGGGTACTGAGCCCCAGGTTGTCCCACTTGCGCGCAGGGTTGTCCCGCTTGCGGCAGCGGCGTGCGCTGTACCCTCGTTAACCTCGCATCACCACCCTTGAGCGACATGTGTGATGCCCTTACTGCCTTCATTTCCCTTCCCTGCCCGGTTTGCCGTAGTCGCCATGCTCGGCGTGCTGGCGGCGTGCACCCGGCAACCCGCACCTGCCGAGCCAGCTGCAGCGCTGCTGGCCAACCCGCTGGCGAGTGTGCCAGCCGGTGTCAGCCGGCAACCATTGCCCGAACAATGGTGGGCGCTGTTCCAGGACCCGCAACTTAACCACTGGGTACAGCAAGCGCTGGCGCACAATCAGGACCTGGCACAGGCCGAGGCCAATGTGCAGGCCATGCTGGCCGGGATCGGCGAGTTCGATGCCAGGCGCTGGCCGTCAACCTCGATGGGCTTTGCCGCCACCTATGGCATGACCGCCGATGACCAGACCCTGGCCGAGGCGACCGACAGCCACGCGCCGGCTCAATGGCAATTCAACCCAGGTATCGAGTTGGCCTATCAGGTGGATGTCTGGGGCCAGGTGCGTGCTGCCATCGAGCACGCCCGGGCCCAGGCCGAAGCCAGCGCTGCGGCGCTGGACCTGGTCCGCCTGCAAGTGGTCGCCCAGACCAGCCGCGCCTACATCGACCAGTGCGTCTACGCGGCGCGCCTGGACGAGGCTAAGCAGTCCCTGCAAACACTCGACCACAGCGTGCAACTGAGCGAACGCCAGCGCCAGGCCGGCGTGGCCACTGCCCTCGACAGCGAGCGTCTGCTGGGTTTGCGGGAACAGGTGCGTGCACAACTGCCGATGCTAGTAGCCCGGCGGCAGATGGCGCTTTACGAACTGAGCATGCTCAGTGGCCAGGCCTCGGTGGCCGATACCGCAACTTGCACCACCATCCCCACGCTGTCGGCGCCGCTACCGGCCGGCGATGGCTGGCATTTGCTCGAACGCCGGCCGGATGTGCGCCAGGCCGAACGGGAGCTGCAGGCGGCCAGCCTGGAAACCGACATCGTCCGGGCCGACCTGTATCCGAAGGTCATCTTCGGCGCTTCGCTGACGTCCTCGGACCATGGCCTTGCCAACCTTGGTGACAGCCGCGCGGTGATGTTTGGCATTGGCCCGCTGATCCGTTGGGAATTCCCCAATATCAAAGCCAACCGCGCAAGGGTCGACAAAGCCGAGGCCTTGCAGCAGGCGCAGGTTGCCCATTACCGCGGCATGGCGCTGAGCGCGCTCAAGGACGTACGCCAGGCCCTTGCCCGCTATGACGGTGAGCGGCAGCAGTTGCAGGCGCTGGATTCCGCCCTGACGCACAGCCAGCGCGGTTATGCCCTGGCCCAGGGCAACTATCGCGCCGGCACCGTGGACGGGTTGGCGTTGCTGGACAGCGAGCGGGAACTGATTCGCCTGCGGGGCAGCCACGTAGAAGCCCGTGGGCGGCTGGCACAGGCACAGGTCAACCTGTTTCGCGCCTTGGGCGGGCGGTGGTAGCTCGAGGTAATAACAAATGCGGCCGCTTAGCGGCCCTTCGCGGGCACGCCCGCTCCCACAGGAACTGCGCAGCGCCCGAAGAAAACGGCATCCCTGTGGGAGCGGGCGTGCCCGCGAAGGGCGGCACAGCAGCCCCAAAAATCAAGCATGGAAACCGGACATGAATGTTGCCGTAGAACGAACCGCACCCCTCGAAAGTGAACAGCGGGCCAAAGCCCGTCGTCGCCTGGCCTACACCGCCAGCGGTAGCCTGGCAGCAATCGCCCTGCTGGCCTTCACCAGCTACTGGCTCACCACCGGCCGCTACCTGGAGACCACCGACGACGCCTACGTCCGCGCCGACTGGGTGGCCCTGAGCCCACGCGTGGCCGGTTACGTGGCCGAGGTAGCAGTGGCTGACGACCAGCCCGTGAAAGCCGGCGATGTACTGGTACGCCTGCAAAGCCGCGACTACCGCGCCCGCCTTGACCAGGCCCGGGCAGGTGTGGCCGAGGCGCAGGCGACACTGGTGGCCGCCCAGGCCCGCCAGCAGATGGCCAGCGAGCGTATCAACCTGCAACAACAAGCCATCCTGCAGGCAGAAGCTGCCATGCGCAGTGCCACTGCCGAACAGCGGCGCAGTGACTTGGACATGCAACGCTACCGTGGCCTTGTGCGAGACGACGCCGCGACCGTGCAGCGCCTGGAAACCGCCAGCGCCCATGCCACCCAGGCGCAAGCCGCGCTGCAAGGTGCCCAGGCCGCGCTGCACCAACAACGGTCACAACTGGCCATGGCAAAGGCCCGGTCAGCGCAGGCTGACGCCGAACTGCAACAGCGCGCGGCAGCGTTGACCCGCGCGCAGGCCCACCAACAGTTGGCCGAGCAGGACGAACAGGACACCGTGATCCGCGCACCGATCACGGGCGTGGTCGGCCAATGCCGCGTACGCGCCGGCCAGTACGTGGTGCCGGGCCAGCCGCTGCTGGCCGTGGTGCCCCTGCAGCAGGCCTATGTGGTGGCCAATTTCAAGGAAACCCAGTTGGCCAACATGCGCCCGGGGCAGGCGGTAGAAATCCGCGTCGACAGCTTCGCCAGCCAGCCACTGCACGGCCATGTGGCCAGCTTCTCGCCGGCCTCTGGCAATGTCTTCGCATTGCTGCCGTCGGACAATGCCACCGGCAACTTCACCAAGATTGTCCAGCGCTTCCCGGTTCGCATTCTGCTGGACACACCGCTGGATGGCCCGCAGGTACTGCCCGGCATGTCGGTGGTGAGCACGGTCGACACCCGCCCCGCAGAGGTGGCCGATGCGCACTGAACAACCCGTCTCGCTGCGCGCCTGGGTGGCGGTGCTCGGCGGCTTGTTCGGCTGTTTCATGGCCGGCATGAACGTGCATGTCACCAGCGCCGCGCTGCCGGAAATCCGCGGCTCGCTGGGTGCCAGCTTCGAGGAAGGTTCATGGATTTCCACCGCCTACCTGGTGGCGGAAATCGTGATGATTCCGCTGACGGCCTGGCTGGTGGAGGTGTTCTCGCTGCGGCGGGTGATGTGGACCGGCTCACTCATATTCCTGATAGCTTCGGTGGCCTGTTCCTGGGCGCCCAACCTGGAGGCGATGATTGCCATCCGGGTGATCCAGGGTGCTGCGGGCGCGGTGCTGATTCCCCTGTCGTTCCAGCTGATCATCACCGAACTGCCGGCCAGCAAGATGGCCATGGGCATGGCGCTTTTCAGCCTGGCCAACAGCGTGGCGCAGGCGGCCGGGCCCTCGATTGGTGGCTGGCTGACCGATGCCTATTCGTGGCGCTGGATCTTTTATCTGCAACTGTTCCCCGGCATTGCGCTGCTGTTCGCCATCGCCTGGTCGATCGAGGCCAAGCCCATGAAGCTTGAGCTGCTACGCAAAGGTGACTGGCTGGGTATCGCCGCCATGGTGATCGGCCTGGGTGGCTTGCAGATCGTGCTGGAAGAAGGCGGCCGGCTGGACTGGTTCGGCTCGCCATTCATCGTCGCCATGAGTGTAGTCGCCGCCATTGCCCTGGTGGTGTTCGTGGTGACCCAGCTGTTCGGCCAGCGCGCGTTCATCAACCTGCGCTTGCTCGGGCGCTACAACTTCGGCGTCGCCAGCGTGGCCATGTTCATCTTTGGCGCCGCAACGTTCGGCCTGGTATTCCTGGTGCCCAACTACCTGTCGCAGCTGCAGGGTTTCAGCGCGCACGATGTCGGCGTGGCGCTGATCGCCTATGGCGTGGTGCAGCTGCTGCTGGCGCCGTTGATGCCCCGGCTGATGGGCTGGACCAGCGCCAAGTTCATGGTCGCCAGCGGCTTTCTGATCATGGCCCTGGGCTGCTGGCTGGGGGCGAGCCTGAGCGCCGACAGTGCCGACAACGTGATCATCCCGTCCACGGTGGTGCGCGGTATTGGCCAGTCATTCATCATGGTGGCGTTGTCGGTGCTGGCGGTGGCCGGGCTGGACAAGCGTGAGGCCGGCTCGGCCTCGGCGGTATTCTCGATGCTGCGCAACCTGGGGGGTGCCATCGGCACGGCCGGGTTGACGCAACTGGTGGCCACCCGTGAGCGCTTTCACAGCGAGCGTATTCACGAGCAGGTGACAGTGTTCGAGCCTGGCGTGCAAGAGCGCATCAGCCCGACGGTGCAGAGCTGGTTGCCGCACCAGCAGCAGATGCTGGAGGGGTTGGCGGGGACGATTCGGCGGGAGGCTTACCTGATGGCTTACAGTGATGCGTTCTACCTGGCGTGCCTGGCGTTGGTCGGGTGTGCAATAGCGGCATTGCTGCTGCGGTCAAAACACCAATTGTGATGCCGACACATCTCCCTGCAGGAGCATGCGCTTAGAGTGCCGCACCCGGCGCAAGGCCCGGCACCGCACGCATTTCGGCGGTGCCGAACAGGTCCCTGCCGCTGTTACACTGCCTACCGATGAAATGTGCGAGACAGACCAGAGGTATGAACCCGACGCGCTACTCCACCGTGGCAAAGGACTTGATGGAAGGCATCGCCAACGGCCGCTACCCGGTGGGCAGCCTGCTGCCGACCGAGTTCGAGCTGTGCGACCTTTACAATGTGAGCCGGCACACGGTGCGCGCCGCGATCGACCAGCTGCTCAACCAGGGGCTGGTGTCACGGCGCAAGCGCGTGGGCACCCGGGTGGAGGCCAGCAGCCCGCGCGGCGGCTACTCGCAGTCGCTGGCCAGCGTGGCCGACCTGGCCCACCTGGCCGAAACCCAGCAGCGGGAAATCCAGAACGTGCGCCATTTCGTCGCCGAACTGAACGAAGCGGCGCGGCTGGGGCTGGTACCGGGCGAGCATTACTTCTGCGTGTCGAGCATCCGCGTCGACCGCCTGCACAATGCCGCGCCGCTGTGCTGGACCGATGTGTACGCACAGCGCGACTATGCCGAGGTCATCGAACGGGCCCGCGAGCACCCCGACCAGCTGATTGCCGGGTTGATCGAGCAGCACTATGGCCGGGCGATCGCGGTGGTCGACCAGCAGGTGCGGGCAGTGCTGCTGACGACAGAGATGGCCAAAGCGCTGAAGGCCGAGGCAGGTTCACCGGGGTTGAAGATCATCCGCCATTACCGCGAGGAAAACGGTGATTTGATGGCGGTTTCCGAAACCGTGCACCCGGATGACCGCTTCACCCTGGTGACCCAGATGCGCCGGGATCGCTCGCCCACCTGATCCGTCCCAAAGGCGCGCGCAAATCCCTATAGGAGCAGCCTTGTGCTGCGAAGAGGCCATTACTGCCAAAGAAATGTGTTGACCATGCCGGCCTCTTCGCAGCACAAGGCTGCTCCTACGGCGCCCCCAATTGCCTTTCGGCTTCGATCAACTGCTGCCCCCGCACCGTGGTCACCCGGTGATCGCGCGCCAGCCAGGCATAGATGGTCGGTAGCACGAACAAGGTAAACAAGGTGCCCACCAGCATCCCGCACACAATCACCACCCCCAGCCCGAAGCGGCTGTTGGCCCCGGCGCCGCTGGCGAACAGCAGCGGCAGCACACCAAAGGTCATCGCCGCAGTGGTCATCACCACCGGCCGCAAACGTATCTGCGCGGCACGGACAATGGCGGCAGCACGGTCGAGGTTGTCGCGCACCTGGATCTCGTTGGCAAACTCCACCATCAGGATGCCGTGCTTGCTGATCAGGCCGATCAGGGTCACCAGGCCAATCTGCGTGTAAATGTTCAGCGTGGCCCAGCCCAGCGCCAGCGGCAGCAGCGCACCGCAGATCGACAGCGGCACAGTCACCAGGATGATCAGTGGGTCAACCAGGCTTTCGTACTGCGCCGCCAGCACCAGGTAGATCACCACCAGGGCAGCAAGAAACGCCCACATCAAGGCAAAGCCCTCCTGCACATACTGCCGAGATTCCGATTGCCAGTCGTGGCTGAAGCCCGGCGGCAGTTCGGCGGTGAGCTGTTCGAGAAAGGCCACGGCGTTGCCCATCGACACCCCCGGCGCCGGGATGGCCTGCAGGGTACTGGCGTTCTGCTGATCGAACTGCAGCAGGCGGTTGGGCGCCACTTCGATCTTTAGGTGCACCACCATGGCCAGCGGCACCAGGCTGCCATCTTTGGCGCGCACATACTGGCGGTTCAGCGCCGCAGGCGTCAGGCGCTGGTCCTGGATACTCTGCGGGATCACATCATAGGAGCGCCCGAACAACGCAAAGCGGTTGAGGTACTGCTCGCCCACCAGCACACCCAGCGACTCGCCAATGGCCTGCATGCTGATGCCCAGGCTGGCCGCCTTGGCCCGATCGACGCGCACCTTGACCACCGGGTTGTTGTAGTCGAGGTCGCTGTCCACCACGGCAAACAGGCCGCTGTCGCGGGCGCGTTGCTTGAGCACTTCCATGGTCTGGTACAGCTCGGGGTAATGCTGGGCGCTGCGCAGCACCATCTGCACCGGCAGGCCGCCACTGGAGCCCGGCAGCGAAGCGACCTGGAAGGCGAAGATGCTGCTGCCTTCGATATCCGCCACGGCCTGCTGCAACTGCGCCTGCACCTGTGCGGCGGAACGCTCGCGCGCCTGCCAGGCGCTGAGGTTGATACCCCCGAAACTGGCGGCCGGGCCGTCGGTGCCGTTGATGATCCAAGTGTCGGTGGTTTCGGCGATGGACTTCATCACCTGGTCAAGCTTCAGCGCAAAGCGTTCCGCATATTCCAGGCTGGCATGCTGCGGCGACTTGATGGCGGTCAGCACCGCTGCCTGGTCCTCGGGCGGCGCCAGCTCGCGTTGGGGCAGCAGGTAAAGCCAGGGCAGGCTCAGGCACACCAGCAGCGCCACACCCGCGCTGATCCAGCGATGCGCCAGGGAGTAGGCCAGCACTCGTCCATAGGCCGCGGTCAACGCAGCAAACAACCGATCAGCCATGTTGGCCATCGCGCCATGCTGCTGCCCCGGTTGCAACAGCAACGAGCTCATCACCGGCGACAGGGTCAGCGCCACGATGCCGGACACGATCACCGCCCCCGCCAAGGTCAGGGCAAATTCGCGGAACAGCGTGCCGGTCAGCCCGCCCATCAGCCCGATCGGCGCATACACCGCCGCCAGGGTAAGGGTCATGGCAATGACCGGCCCGGCGATTTCCCGCGCCCCGGCCAATGCCGCAGCAACCGGCGACTTGCCCTCTTCGATATGCCGGTGCACGTTCTCCACCACCACGATGGCATCGTCCACCACCAGGCCGATGGCCAGCACCATCGCCAGCAAGGTCAGCAGATTGAGGCTGAAGCCGAACATCAGCATCAGGCCTGCGGCACCGAGCATCGACAGCGGGATGGCCACCACTGCGATCAGCACACTGCGCAGCGAACCCAGGCACAGCCAGATCACCAGCACCACGATCAGCATCGCCTCCACCAGGGTGCGCAGCACCTCATGGATCGAAGCATCGATGAAGCGCGCAGTCTCATAGGCCAGCGCCACCTTCACCCCGGGCGGCAGGGTCTGCTGGATTTGCGGCAGCAGCTGGCGAATGCCCTCGACAATCACCAGCGGGTTGCCGGCCGGCGTGGGAAACAGCCCCAGGTGCACGGCAGGCTTGCCGTCCATGGTAGCGCTGGTCTGGGTGGCAGCCGCGCTCAGCTCGACAGTGCCGACATCGCGCAGGCGCACCAGGTCGGTGCCATCGTTGCGGATGATCAGCTCGCGGAAGTCCTCGACCCGGGTCAGGTCAGTGTCCACCTGGATATCGGCCAGCACGTACTGCCCACGCACCTGGCCCGGCGTCGCCTGGTAGTTGTTGGCCCGCACCGCCTGCGCCACGTCCGCTGCCGTCACCCCGCGCCCGGCCATCTGTTCGCTGTCCAGCCACAGGCGCATGGCCAGCCGCTGCCCACCGAACGACTGCACCTTGGCCACGCCGTCGATGCCTGAGAACTGCGGCTCCACCGCCCGCGACAGGTAATCGCTCAGCTCCGGGATCGACAGGCTGTCACTGGCAAAACCCACATAAGCCACGGCGGTGGAGTCGCCTGCCGACAGCTCCACCACCGGGTCGTAAGCCTTTTCCGGCAGGCGGTAGCGCACCTGATTGACCTTGGCCATGGTCTCGGCCAGCGCCTGGGTCGAGTCGCGGTTGAGCACCATGCGCAAGGTGATCAGGCTGTGCCCCTGCTGCGACGACGAGGACAGGTAGTCGATGCCCTCCACCGACGACACCGCCTGGGTGATCGGCTGGGTCACAAAGCCCTGCATCAGCTCGGCCGAAGCGCCGGGGTACTCGGTGCTGATAGTAATGGTCGAGCTTGCCAGCAACGGGTACTGACGGATCGGCAACTTGCCCATGGCAAACAGCCCCATCAGGATGATCAGGCTGCTGACCACCAGCGCCAGCACCGGGCGGCGCACGAAGAGGTCGGTAAACTTCATGGCTGCCCCCCTCCAAGGTTTGCCTGCAAGCTGTCCTGCGCCACCGGCTCGACCGACATGCCGTCGCTGAGCTTCAACTGGCCAGACACCACCACCCGGTCACCGGGCGCCAGGCCGGAGGTAACCTCCACCCGCCCCTCCCAGCGCTCACCAGTGGTTACCCGCACCCTGCTGACCCGGGTACCATGCGCCGGGTCCTGAGTGGCAACGAATACCGTCTGGCCATAGGCGGCGTAGGTGATCGCGGTTTCTGGCACAGCCAATACAGTCGACGGCTGCACAGCATCCAGGCGCACGCCAGCGTACATGCCCGGCTGCAACTGCCCGTCCGGGTTCGGCAAGGCTGCCTGCACCTGCACCAGGCGCGCCTTGCTGACCACCGGATCGACCGCCACCACCCGGGCCTTGAAGCCTTGCCCGCGTACTGCGTCCAGCGTCAGTGCCAGCACTTGCCCGACGTGCACTTCGGGGGCGGCCTGCTCGCCCAACGCGAAATTCACATGCAACTGGCTGATGTCGGCCAGGTTGACGATGGCATCACCGGCGCCCAGATACTGGCCCTGATGCACCCGCCGAATACCCAGCTTGCCGGCAAACGGTGCGCGAATGGCCTTCTGCGCGATCAGCGCCTCGACATGCTGCAGCTCACCACGGGCCACGTCCACGGCAGTGGCGGCGTTGTCCAGCAGCTCTTGCGACACGGCATTCATTGCCCGCAGCTTGCGGCTGCGCTGCAGCACCACTTCGGCGTTACGCAGCCTGGCCCGCAACTGCACCCGCTGGGCCTGCTCCGGCGCGTCGTTGAGCTGCACCAGCAACTGCCCGGCAGTGACCGCCTGCCCCGACTCGAAGGCGATGCGGGTAATGCGCCCCGCCGTCTCGGCCGCCACCTGTACCTGGTTAACCGCTTCCAGCTCCCCTGAAGCAAAGTTCTGCCGCGCCAGCTGTACCTGCTCGGCCGTAGCCAGCGCCACCTTGGTCGCCGGCCACGCCGCCGCAGCGGGTGGCGCCGAACCGCTACCCACTAACGCATAGCAAGCAGCCAGCACACCGGCTACAGCGCCAGCCCAGGCCAGTAACGTCCGTTTGTTCATGCACAGCTCCGATCACCGGGAAAGCGGTTGCGGGGAAGATCGGGCAGGACTATAAGAGCTCAACTTAACTTGAGGTCAACAGACATGGCAGCGGACAACACGCGGATGCTCACAGTGGGTGAAGTGGCCAAGCGCAGCGGCGTGGCGGTGTCTGCGCTGCACTTCTACGAGACCAAGGGGCTGATCGCCAGCGTCCGCACGGCCGGCAACCAGCGGCGCTATCCCTCGCTGGTGCTGCGTACACTGGCGATCATCAAGGTGGCGCAGCGCACGGGTATTCCGCTGGAGGAAATCAAGCAGGCGTTCAGCCGCTATGCGCCAAACAGCAAGCTTACGGCGGCGCAATGGGGCGAGATGTCCACCGCCTGGCGCGAAGACCTGAACGCCCGCATCCGCACGCTGGAGGCGCTGCGCGACAGCCTGGACAACTGCATTGGTTGCGGTTGCCTGTCGCTGGAAGACTGCCCGCTGCGCAACCCCGAGGATGTGCTGGGCAAGGAAGGTACCGGGGCGCGGATCCTCGAGAAGAAAGCGCGTTAGCCTCGCGCTCCCAAGCCATGTGCGATGCGTGATCTACAGGTGACACGCAGACGCTTGGAACCATTGCGGCCCTTCACCGCCCTAACCCTGTGCTGTTAACCCAAAGCCGATCACAGGAAGGAACAAAGCCATCATGAAACGTGAACAGATCGAAGGTGTAGCAGAGAACCTGGCAGGCAAGGCGCAGAGCGCTGTTGGCCGACTGATCGAGGATCCTGCGCTGGAAGCCGAAGGCGATGGGCGTCAGGCAGCAGGCCAGCTGACCAAGACCTATGGTGACACGCTAGATACGGTGTCTTCGTTCGTGAAGGAAAAACCGTTCGCCGCGCTGGCCATCACCGCCGCCGTCACGCTGGTGGTCTCTCGCCTGCTGCGCCGCTGAACAGGGCTGCGCAAGCAGGGCCTGGGCCGGGTACGCCATCCGGCCCGCGCCATCACCAGATGGCGATATCGTAGGTAAGGTAAAGGCGGTTGCTGTCGCGCCCGCGGGCAAAATCCGAACGATAGACATAGTTACGCAGCTTCACACCCAGCCCTTTCAACGGCCCGCCCTGCACCACGTAGGCAAGCTCGGCGTCACGCTCCCACTCCTTGATGCCCCCGGCACCGGAGCGGCTATTTTCGCCACTCAGGTATCGCGCCATGAAGGTCAGGCCCGGCACGCCTGCTGCCGCAAAGTTGTAGGCGTAGCTTGCCATCCAGGTCTTTTCGTCTTGCTCGATAAACTTGCCGATGCCGACGTTGCTGAACGAATACACCGTCGCGCCGCTGATGTAGGGCAGCCCTGCCTCGCCATCGAGCACCTGGTAGCCAGCACCGAGGGTGTGGCCCGAATGGGCATAGGCCACCTGCCCGCTGATCATGTCGTTATCGATGGCGCCGCCGTAGGCGGCACCGCTGTCACGGCTCTTGAAATAGCGCAGGTCAGTGCTCAGCACGCCACCGGCCAGCGGCAGCTCATGTAGCAGGCCGGCGAAGTCCTGGCGGTAGAAGTGCTCGAGCTGGCCATGGAAATAGCTCAGGCGCAGTTGTTTGCTGACGGCATAGTCGGCGCCGGCGAAGTTGAAGTCACCGGACATGCCGCCCGCATAGCCATCCAGGTACAGGCCAGTGCTGTCCGATGAATCACGCTGTTTGAAGCGGTCCAGGTGCCCCGCCGTCAGTGTCAGCCCTTCGATATCCGTGCTGGTCAGCTGCGTGCCCTGGTACGTCTGCGGCAACAGCCGGGCATCGTTATAGACCAGCACCGGCGTCTTGGGCAGCAAGGTGCCGTGCTTGACCACAGTCTGCCCGATGCGGGCCTTCGCCGTGACACCTGCGCTGGCGAATTCGTCCGCCGCTCGGCCGTCGTCATGCACCGGCAGCAGCCCGGAACCGCTGCGCCCACGGCCCGAGTCCAGACGTATGCCGACCAGGCCCAGTGCGTCGAGCCCGACCCCGAGCGTGCCGGCGGTAAAGCCCGACTGGTAGTCGAGCAGAAAACCCTGGGCCCACTCCACCCGCTCGCTTTTTGCACTGGCGGCAGCACGCGCACTCATGCCCTGCTCGTCACGGAAATTCTCGTTGAAGTAGACGTTGCGCAGTTGCAGCTTGAGCTTGCTGTCATCGACGAAACCAGCGGCGCCGGCAACAGGTAAGCAGCCGCAGAGCAGGCCACAGGTGGCCCCACGGAACATGGCTCGGGACATGATCGGTACTCTATTGTTGTTATTTGAAAGCGTGCAGGCAGGGCTCAGACGAAGAAGGACAAAGCCCCTGTGAGCAAGGCCAGCGCGGTGATCACCAGCGACGTGAGCACGGCCCACTTGAAGGTGGCCTTCTGGAAGTCACCGATGTCACGGTCGACCCTGCCCACCAGCAGCAACGTCGAAGCCACCAGCGGGCTCATCAGGTGCACCGGCTGGCCGAGGACAGAGGCGCGGGCAATTTCCAGCGGGTCGATGCCGTAAGCTGCGGCGGCGTTGGCCAGGATCGGCACCACGCCGAAGTAGTAGGCGTCGTTGGACAACACAAAGGTCAGCGGCATGCTGGTCAGCGCCACCACCAGCGGGAACCAGTGGCTCCATTCTTCGGGAATCCAGTCCACCAGGGTTTGCGCCAGGGCGTCGACCATCTTGGTGCCCGAGAAGATCCCGGCAAAGATACCCGCGGCGAACACCAGCAGCACCACGGTCATGGCGTTACCCGAATGCGCCAGAATGCGCTCCTTCTGCAGTTCCAGCTGCGGGTAGTTGATCATCAGCGCGGCGACGAAGCCGATCATGAACATGATGGCGGCATGCATCAGCCCCATCACCAGCGCGGTCATGACGGCGATTACCAGCAACAGGTTTACATAGGCCAGCCGCGGGCGTTTGTACGGGTTGTCGCCGAGGATCTCCTTGATGTAGCAGTTGCCACCGCCGGCCTGCAGGGCGATGTTGCCGATACGGCGGCGTTCGGTACGCCCCAGCAGGAAGGCCGTGAACACCACCCAGGCCGCACCGCCCATCATGGTCGGCAGCATCGGGATGAAGTACTCGCTGGCGTCCAGCCCAAGCGCGGCGATGGCCCGCGTGGCTGGCCCGCCCCAGGGGCTCAAGCCGCTCATGATGCTCAGCGACAGCATCGACACCGTGGCCAGGATCATCGGGTTCATGCCGATACGTTTGTAGAGTGGCAGCATGGCGGCACAGGTGATCATGTAGGTGGTCGTGCCGTCACCGTCCAGCGCCACCAGAAGCGACAGCAGTGCAGTGCCGATGGCGATCTTGACCGGGTCGCCGTTCACCCGCTTGAGGATCTTGCGGATCAGCGGGTCGAACAGGCCGGCATCGATCATCAGGCCGAAGAACAGGATGGCGAACAGCAGCAAGGCTGCCGATGGGGCGACCATCTTCAGGCCGTCGAGCATCATCTTGCCCAGTTCGGGGGCAAAGCCGCCGATGACGGCGAAGACGATCGGGACAACGGTCAACGCAACGATAGGCGACAGGCGCTTGCTCATGATCAGGTAGGTGAACGTCACCACCATGATCAGGCCCAGGAGTGCGAGCATGGTCTTTCTCTCTTGTTTTTATTGTGCGTGGCCGCCCGCCGGGCAGGCAGCCTCCAACCCCACTCGGCATCGCTGCGACGCTGAGTGGAAATTTAAGTCAATGTTCAGTAGTACGAACGGGGTTCAGCCGTGGCGGCTTGGCTCGGCGGGCCAGGCGGCCGGTTCGGGTGCAGCACAGTCTGGCTGTACCGGTTGCTCACCATTGAGTGTGCGCAACAGGGTCTCCCGCTCACAGGCATTCTCTGACAGCGAGATCACCACCGTGGCCACCGCATTGCTGGCAAGGCTGGTCAGGGCCCGGGCTTCGGACATGAAGCGGTCGATACCGATCAGCAGCGCCAGGCCAGCCAGCGGAATGTCGTGGATCACGGTCAGGGTCGAGGCCAGGGCAACGAAACCACTGCCTGTCACCCCGGCGGCGCCCTTGGACGACAGCAACATGATCGCCAGCATGGTCAGCGTCTGCCCCAGGGTGATGTCGATGTTGCAGGCCTGGGCGATGAAGATGGCCGCCAGCGACAGGTAGATGGCTGTGCCATCCAGGTTGAACGAGTAACCGGTTGGCAACACCAGGCCTACCACGCCCTTCTTGCAGCCCAGCTTCTCGAGCTTTTCCAGCATGCGCGGTAGCACGGGCTCGGTGGACGAAGTACCCAGCACCACCAGGAATTCTTCACGGAAATA
This sequence comes from Pseudomonas sp. BN505, assembly GCF_029873175.1. Classification (NCBI taxonomy): domain Bacteria; kingdom Pseudomonadati; phylum Pseudomonadota; class Gammaproteobacteria; order Pseudomonadales; family Pseudomonadaceae; genus Pseudomonas; species Pseudomonas sp. BN505. The sequence continues at coordinate 40,358 of NZ_SSOI01000027.1, read as the reverse complement.
GCGCAGCAGTTTCCACAGGCTGAAACCATGGGCACGGCAGATGCCACCCAGTACGACCAGTACGAAGAACGCACAGGCGATGTACAGCGTACCTACCAGCTTGGCCAGGGCACCGAGCGAGATGATGCCGTACTGCCCGACGGTAAAAGCCAGCGCACCAAAGGCACCCACCGGCGCAAAGCGCATCAGGTAACCAAAAATGCGGAACACCATGGTCGAGGCAGACTCCAGCACATCCAGCACTGGCTTGCCCTTGTCCCCCATGGACGACAGGGCAAAGCCGCTGAGTACGGCGATGAACAGCACCGGCAATACTTCGCCCTTGTTGAAGGCACCGATGAACGTATCGGGAATGATGTGCATGAAGAAATCGACCACGCCCAGCTTGGCGGCGGAGGCGGTGTACTGGCTGAGGCCTTCGGTGCTGAGGGTTGCGGGGTCGATGTTCATGCCCACACCGGGTTTGAACAGGTAGACCGCCGCCAGGCCAATCGCCAGGCTCACCACCGTCAGGCCCAGGAACAGCAGCAACGCCTTGCTCATCAGGCGCCCCAGCGAGCGCTTGTCGGTCATCCCGGCAATGCCGGTGACGATAGTGCAGAACACCACCGGGGCGATCATCATCTTGATCAGCTTGATGAAGGCATCACCCAAGGGCTTGAGCGCAACGGCCTGTTGCGCCCAGAAGTGGCCGACCACTACGCCCAGCAGGACGGCGCAGAGGATCTGAAAGTACAGCGATTTGGCGAGTTTCATGGGGCATCACCATTGTTGAAATTGTGCGGATGCGCTTGGTGCATGTGTAAAGCAGGTGGCAGGGCCGCCTCTAGCTACCCTGCCAGCCTGCGCAAGGTAGGGGCATAGACGAAACCCGAGAAGAGCCGCCGGGCGGTTCGTACCACAGACACCTGGGTTGTCTTGCCGTCGACACCGCTGCGCGACAGCGCCACATCGATGCCGCCGCTCGGGTGCTCCAGACGCACTTCGGTCAACTGCCGGGCATCCTCGCCAAGCAGGTCGGCGATCACCGTGCCCGGGCTGACGCAGGCAGTCGCCAGCCCTACCGCCCCGGTGATGGCCAACGCACGGTGACAGTTGTGCGGCATGAAGTAACGCACCTGCAACGTGCCGTCGTACCGTGGCGCAGACACCAGCACCGGCTTGGGGATTACCATGCCACTGACGTCGCCAAGACCCATGGCTTTGCCAGCTTTCACCCGCAGCGCTTCAAGGCGCTTGAGCAGCGAGTGATTGGCATCGAGTTCTGCAGGGGTTTCCGATCCGGTCACCCCGAGTTGACTGGCCTGCACGACCATCATGGGCATGGCCATGTCGATGCAGGTTACCGGTACGTCATCGATCACATCCGTGGCCTTGCCGGTAGGGAACAGCTTGCCGGTTTTGCTGCCGACTGCATCGAGGAAAGTCAGGTGCACCGGGGCGGCAGTGCCCGGTACGCCATCGATTGCCGTGCGGCCTTCGTAGCGCACGATACCGCCGGGGGTTTCCACCAGCGAATTGACCAAGGTGCCGGTGTTCAGGTTGCGGATGCGGACCAAGGTCTTGCCATCCTGGCCTTTCACCAGGCCTTGTTCGATGGCGAACGGGCCCACGGCGCACAGCATGTTGCCGCAATTGGGCGCGGTGTCGACGCGGCGTTGGGCAACCATCACCTGCACGAACAGGTAATCGACGTCAGCCTCGGGATGCAACGAAGGGCTGACGATCGCCACCTTGCTGGTTTGCGGGCTGCCGCCACCGATGCCATCAATTTCAAGCTCGTGGCCGGAGCCCATCAGGTTGATCAGCAACTCGTCACGTTCGACCACATTGGCAGGCAGGTCCCAGGCGTGGAAGAACGGCCCTTTAGAGGTACCACCGCGCATGAGTACGCAAGGAATTCGCTGCATGATTTTGCACCCTTGTTGATCAATGGACATCATTGATGCTGTGAGCAAAAGAGTGACAGGCATGGATAAATCAATCCAATGCAAATATCGTAGCCATTATTGCGATTCAAACATTAATCATGCACGGCGACAGTAGCGGGCTTTCTTATGGAATATGAGCTGCAAGACATCAGATCTTTCGTGAAAATCGCCGAACTCGGTAGTTTCCACGAGGCCGCCGAGGCGCTTCACCTGTCCCAGCCGGCCTTGAGTCGGCGGATCAAGAAGCTTGAGGAAGGCCTGGGCACCTCGCTACTGGAGCGCACCACCCGCCGGGTCAGCCTGACCAGCGTGGGGCGCGACTTCCTGCCCAAGGCCAGGCGCCTGCTGGATGATTTCGAAGACTCCATCCTCAGCATCCGCGAGCTGGCCGAGCGCCAGACCGGGCAAGTTACCCTCGCCTGCATTCCCACCGCAGCGTTCTACTTCCTGCCGTCGGTGATCCGCGATTACAACGAGCAGTACCCAAAAATCCGTATTCGCCTGCTGGACCTGAGCGCCAACGACGGGCTCGAAGCCGTGCTGCGCGGCGAGGCTGACTTCGGCATCAACATGATGAGCGGCCAGCACCCGGACATCGAGTTTGTCACGCTGGTGCAAGAGCACTTTGTACTGGCGTGCAGGCGCGACCACCCACTGGCAAACCGGGCCTCCGTTACCTGGACAGAGCTGGCGGATTACCGCCTGATTGGCGTCGGCCGCCTGAGCGGCAACCGCATGCTGCTGGACCATGCGTTGTCCGGGCTCAATCTGCGGCCCAAATGGTTCTACGAAGTGCAACACCTGTCGACATCGCTGGGCATGGTCGAGGCCGGGCTGGGCGTGTCGGCCATGCCCAGCCTGGCCATGCCCAACGCTGATCACCCGACGCTGGTCAGCGTGCCGTTGATCGAGCCGCAAGTCACACGCACCCTGGGGCTGGTGTACCGGCGCGGCGCGTCGTTGTCGCCTGCGGCGGAGAAGTTCGTTTCGATCCTGCTGCAGCAGTGGCCCAACCGTTGAGTCGCCGCTGCGCAGGCAGGCGAGATCAGGCGTCCTTGCCGAGTACCAGGTGGTCAAAATGCTCGATGTGCTCATCCAGGTTGTCTTCGAGCATCATCCGGTACTGCTCGCAGAAGTACTTCAAAATTTCCTCCCGGGCTGCCGCCAGTTCCGCGCCGCTCTTGAAGCTGCGGGCGCTCATCCAGGCGCTGAAACGCGTGGCGCCGAAGGTCAGCGAGGCACTCACCTTGCCCAGGTCTTCGAATTTTTCAATCTGCTGGTTGGCCAGGTCGATGTGCGCATCGGCGCGGTCATAAAAGGCCTGATCGGTAGCTTGGGTCATTGCGGTTCACCTTGTAACGGAAGCCCAAGCCTTGCATGGCGGCGCGCATACGTGCAAGGCTGAAAAAGGATCCCCCATGACGAAAAGGAAGCAAAGCACCTTATGCTTGGAATCACACGTATCCATCGCTATTTGCGCCCACTGCCTGCAAAACCGACTGCAGCCAGTGGGCGTGACCTCAAGGCCAAACCAGCCGCCCGCCTCGCCTCAAAGGTTGCAAACCTGCTCTGCACTCCCCGCTCCGCCCCGCCTTACTTCTGCGTTACCCCTGAGCGCCCCCCTGTCGACCGTGTGCCTCCGACCTGACTGCCCACGCTGCAGCTCTCACACCGTATTCGCCTGCGACAGGCGGGATGTCTGACGCAACAACAAGGGGCAACACCCAATGCTTTTCTTTGAAGGTAAACAGATTCTCAGCGCCATCTTCGATATGGATGGCACCCTCTTCGACACCGAACGCTTGCGCTTCAAGACACTGAAGCAAGCCTCGCTGGAAATCTTCGGCAAAGCGCTGAGCGAGGACACATTGATCGGCTCGCTGGGCCTGAGCGCGACCAAGGCAGAAGCCCTGGCCAAGGCGCATAACGGCGAAGACTTCCCGTACGCCGAGATCCGCAAACGTGCGGATGAACTTGAGTTGGAGTACGTGCGCAATCACGGCGTACCGATCAAGGCCGGCCTGCTGGAGGTACTGGAACGCCTGCGCAAGTCGGGCTTGACCATGGCAGTGGCCACCTCCAGTCGCCGTGCCATTGCCGAGGAATACCTGATCAATGCCAATGTGCTGAAGTATTTCGACATCACTGTCTGTGGCGATGAAGTCAGCCAGGGCAAACCCCACCCCGAGATTTTCCTGAAAGCCGCCCGCGCGCTCAATTGCGAACCCGATCAGTGCTTCATGGTCGAGGATTCAGAGAACGGCATGCTGTCGGCCATCCGAGCCGAAGGCCAGGCGATCCTGATCGAAGACATCAAGCCGCCCGCTGCCGAGATCAAGGCAGGCGCGCTCAAAGCCTACCGCAGCATGCATGAGTTTCTCGCCGACCTTAGCGAGTGCGTACCTGACTTGGGCATGCCGGCATTGAGCGAGCCGTTCCCGGCTTCGTTGAACCAGTTCAGCGTAGGCATTCACGGCTTCGGCGCCATCGGCGGTGGTTACCTGACACAGGTGTTTTCCCATTGGGATGGCTACACCCGGCCTCGTGAAATCATCGCCGCGACCCGCTCGCGCATGCTGCGCGAAAGCGTCAATGCCTTCGGCCGTTACAGCGTGCGCTACGGTGCTACATCATTCGACCAGACCATCGACAATGTGCGCATGATCGACATGGACGATGACGACGCAGTCATCGGCATGTACACCACTGCCGAAATTATCGGCCTGAGCCTGCCCGAGCAGGCCATCCGCAACCAGGCGAAGGTGATTGCCAAAGGGCTGCTGCAACGTTTCGAACGACGTGGCCGTGAGCTGACGCTGCTGATCGTGCTGAACAAAGTGGGCGGCGCCGCGTTCGTGCGCCGCCATGTGCAGGCAGAGCTGGCATTGCTGTGCCCGCCGGCAATTAGCGAGCAAGTGCTGGAAAAGACCCATTTCGCCGAAACAGTCGTCAGCCGCATCGTCTCCAAGCTCAGCAACGACGCACTGGTGCGGCAACTGCGCATCAAGTCGCAGATGTTCCAGAACAGCCTGGAAGACGAGCCGGCAGTCGCCACCAAGGCATCCACGCCAGTGCCTGAATACGAACGACTGATCGGGCGCTTCAGGCCCTTTGCCCAGCCCAGCAGCGCGATGAGCCAGCTGCACCTGATCCTGTTCAACAGCGAACCCGACATGCCGCTGTATGTAGAGCACGGCAGCGAGCTACTCGAACGCCTGCGCCAGGTGAAGACGGTGCCGGACATCACCCAGATCCAGGTCATCAAGAACCGCCTGTGGAACGGCCCGCATGCCATCGTTGCCTGGTACGCGAGCCTGTTGGGCCATGACTCGGTGGGCCAGGGTATGGGCGATGCGCGTGTCAGCGAACTGGCCGAACGCCTGATTCGCCAGGAAGTCGGGCCCGCACTGGTGGCGGAGTACCCGCAGATGGCAGAAGTGGTCAGCCGTTTTGCCGATACCTTCCTGGAGCGCTGTGCAACCTCGTTCAAAGACCCTTGTGCCCGGGTGGGGCGCGACCCGTTGCGCAAGCTTCAGCGCAACGAACGCATCCTCAGCAGCATCGACCTTGCACGCAAGCATGGTATTGAAACCCCGTCGCTGGCGTTTGGCGCGGCACTGGCCATTCACCATGCCCTGCACTGCAAAGACGACAAGGCGCTGGAAGCACAGGCCATCAGGCGGGTTTACAGGGAAAACGACGCCAGTGTCGAGGCCGTGCTTACTCATGAAGTTGATTGCAACGGCAAGCGTTTTCCGGGGCTGGACCCGATCAGGGACACGCAGCTGATCACTGCCATTTCAGATGCTTTCCGGCAGTACCCGCCAAGGGATGTGGCAAGCAGGCCGGGCGGCCTTTGCATAGGCGCATGAGGTACTGCATTAGCCTGAAGCCAGCGCGGTGAATGGCACCGGCTCCGCCGGTGTTCGCGGCTAAAGCCGCTCCCACAGTGATCGCGCCGGCTTTCAGGTGTTGTGCAAGACAGTCGTGCCCACAGGTACTGCATACGCCTGAAGCCTGAGCGGTTACCTGTGGGAGCGGGTTTACCCGCGAAGAATCCAACACGGTGAATGGCACCGGCTCCGCCGGTGTTCGCGGCTAAAGCCGCTCCCACAGTGATCGCGCCAGCCTTCAGGTGTTGTGCAAGACAGCTGCCTCCAGGGGTACTGCATATGCCTGAAGCCTGCGCGATTACCTGTGGGAGCGGGCATGCCCGCGAAGAATCCAGTGCGGTGGATGGCACCGGCTCCGCCGGTGTTCGCGGCTCAAGCCGCTCCCACAGTGATCGCGCCAGCTTTCAGGTGTTGTGCAAGACATAGCGTCCACAGGTATTGCATATGCCTGAGGCCTGCGCGACTACCTGTGGGAGCGGGTTTACCCCCGAAGAATCCAACACGGTGAATGGCACCGGCTCCGCCGGTGTTCGCGGGGCAACCCCGCTCCCACAGTGATCGCGCCGATTTCAACTGCTGGGCAAGACAGTTGTCCCCACAGGTACTGCCTGAAGCCTGCGCGACTCCCCTCGAAGGATTTGCTATCGGAACGTACCACGCATGCCTGCGGGCCTTCACCCTGGGAATGACACAACGCTTGTAAATGACACAATGTGTCATTAAGATCGCCATGTGTCCTGGCAGCGCCACTACGACGATCAGCCAGTACCCGCCCTTTTCCACGCAGGTACCACCCATGACGACCACCATGCATACCCCCAAGGACCAGTTGGTCAAACTCGCCCAGCAGCAGATGCTGACGGCCCTGGCCGACAACACCTACACGGCCCGGCAAAAACTTGCCCTTACCTGCCGCATCCTGTTCGACGGCGGCCACGACTCTGGCCTTGCCGGGCAGATCACCGCACGTGCGCAGGAGCCTGGCACCTACTACACCCAGCAACTGGGCCTGGGCTTCGATGAAATCGCCGCCTCCAACCTGCTGGTGGTGGACGAAGACCTCACCGTGCTGCAAGGCCGCGGCATGGCCAACCCGGCCAACCGTTTCCACAGCTGGCTGTACCGGGCCCGCCCCGACGTCAACTGCATCATCCACACCCACCCGCTGCACAGCGCTGCCCTGTCGATGCTGGAGGTGCCGCTGGCCATCTCGCACATGGACCTGTGCCCGCTATTTGACGATTGCGCATTCCTCAAGGAATGGCCAGGGGTGCCGGTGGGCAACGAGGAAGGTGAAATCATCGCGAAGGCGATCGGTGACAAGCGTGCGATCCTGCTTTCGCACCACGGCCTGTTGATTGCCGGTGGCTCGATCGAAGAAGCCTGCGTACTTGCCCTGCTGTTCGAGCGCGCAGCAAAGATGCAATTGCTGGCCATGGGCGCCGGTGACATCCGCCCCATCCCCGAAGCACTGGGCAAAGAAGCCCACGACTGGATCTCCACCCCCAAACGTCACGGCGCCGCGTTCAGCTACTACGCACGCCGGGCCTTGCGTGCCCACGGCGACTGCCTGGGCTGATCGAAGCTGTACTCTTTCCTCAACAACGGCAGAGGTGCCTGGTCATGTCTACACCTGTAATTCGCGGCGTTATCGGTTACACCATCACTCCCTTCACGGCTGACGGCACGCTCGACCTGGATGCCCTGGGTACATCCATCGACAGCCTGATCGCAGACGGCGTGCACGCCATCGCACCGCTGGGCAGCACCGGCGAAGGGGCCTACCTGTCCGACAGCGAATGGGAAACCGTGGTGCGCTTCAGCCAGGCACGCATTGCCGGCCGCGTGCCCAGCGTGGTCAGCGTTTCCGACCTGACCACCGCCCGTACCGTGCAGCGCGCGCGCCTGGCGCAGGCCTGCGGCGCCACGGCAGTGATGGTGCTGCCCATTTCCTACTGGAAGCTTACCGAAGCCGAAGTGATCGCCCACTACAAGGCTGTCGGCGCGGCCATCGACATCCCGATCATGCTCTACAACAACCCAGGCACCAGCGGCACTGACCTGTCGGTTGAACTGATCCTGCGCATCCTCGGCGAGGTGCCCAATGTGACCATGGTCAAAGAAAGCACGGGTGACATTCAGCGCATGCACCGCCTGTACAAGGCCACCGATGGCCAGGTGGCGTTCTACAACGGCTGCAACCCGCTGACCCTGGAAGCGCTGGTGGCCGGCGCCACAGGCTGGTGCACCGCCGCACCCAACCTGATCCCGGCACTGAACCTGGCGCTGTGGGATGCCGTGCAGCAAGGCGACCTAGGCAAAGCCCGCGCGCTGTTCTACCGCCAGTACGAGCTGCTGGAGTACATCACCCGTCGCGGCCTGCCCACCACCATCAAGGCCGGCCTGAAAATGCTCGGCCAGGATGTCGGCGCCCCACGCCTGCCCCTGCAGCCGCTGGATGCCCAGGGCAGCACTTACCTGAAAGGCCTGCTGGCCGAACTGGCCAATTAACCGTGAAACCCGCCCGGCGGCATAACGCTGCCGGGCAGCGTTTTTTTTGCAGGAACAGCCTGGTGCTGTGCCTGTACCTGACTTTTGACCAGAGGCAACCATGGACGCGCCTGCACACACACCTTCAACGCCATTGCGGCTGACAGACATCCTCCACCCCGTGGTGGCGGGGCTCGTTTCAGTCATCGTCAACTATGGCGGCACCTTCATCCTGGTGTTCCAGGCCGCCAAGGTTGCCGGGCTGAGCCCGGAACTGACTTCATCCTGGGTCTGGGCCGTGTCGATCGGTGTCGGCCTCAGCGGCCTGGTGCTGTCCTGGTACAGCCGCGAGCCGGTGATCACCGCCTGGTCCACGCCGGCAGCCGCATTTTTGGTCACGGCCCTGGCCACCGTGCCTTACAGCGAAGCCATCGGTGCCTACTTGTTGTCGGCCGCCGGCTTCGTGGTGCTAGGGCTGACCGGGTGCTTCGAGCGTCTGGTGCGGGTCATCCCCGGAGGCGTTGCGGCAGGACTGCTGGCGGGTATCCTGCTGCAGTTCGGCATCGGCGCCTTTGCCGGCCTGTCGGTCGACCCGGCCCTGGCAGGGCTGCTGATCGTGGCCTACGTGGCCTTCAAACGCTTCACCACCCGCTACGCCGTGGTGGGCATTCTGATACTGGGGCTGGGCTACCTGCTGCTGCAGGGGCAAGCAGGCCTGGCGACGCTGCGCCTGGAGTTCGCCGCACCGGTGTTCACGGCGCCTACCTTCTCCCTCAACGCTGCCCTCAGCGTGGCCCTGCCATTGTTCCTGATCACCCTCACCGGCCAGTACATGCCCGGCATGCTGGTGCTGCGCAACGACGGTTTCAAGACCAGCGCCAACCCGATTGTCGCGGTCACCGGCCTGGGCTCGTTGCTGATGGCGCCATTCGGTTCACACGCCTTCAACATCGCCGCCATCACCGCGGCCATCTGCACCGGCAAGGAAGCCCATGAGGACCCGGGCAAGCGCTGGGTGGCGGGGATTGCTGCCGGTGCCTGCTACATCCTCGTGGGGGTGTTCGGGGTCACCTTGGCGAGTGTATTCATGGCCCTGCCGGGTACCTTCATCACCACCCTGGCCGGCCTCGCCCTGCTGGGCACCATCGGAGGCAGCCTGGCCAGTGCAATGGCCGATGCCCGCTCGCGCGAAGCCGCACTGATCACCTTCCTGGCGGCGGCGGCCAACATCAGCCTGTTCGGCATTGGTGGAGCCTTCTGGGGGCTGGTCATTGGCCTGCTGGCCTATGCCGTGCTGAACGGGCGCCTGCCTCGCGTCAACCGCTCACCCCGGTAAAAGCTTGCCACCCCCCCCTACCCTGCGCCATGTGCCCACGCCGTTCGACAGGTATCGACATGCCCCACGCTGGCCCCAAGCTACTTACACAAATTGCTGCCGTGCACTTCGTCAGCCATGTGCACATCATGCTGATCCCGGCATTGCTACCCGTACTCCCTGGCCTGCTGGGCGTGGGGTTCGTCGAGCTTGGCGTAGCCCTGGCGGTGTTCAACATCGTCTCTGCCCTGGTGCAGGCACCGCTGGGCTATGCCGTCGACCACTACGGTGCGCGCAAGGTGCTCAAGGCAGGGTTGTTGCTGGGCAGCCTCAGTTTCCTGCTGCTGGCGGTCAGCCCCGGCTATGCGGTGTTGCTGGTAACGATGGCCATGGCGGGCCTCGCCAATGGCGTGTACCACCCCGCCGATTACGCGTTGCTTGCCAACGGCATCGAGCAAGGCCGCCTGGGGCGCTCGTTTTCGATCCATACGTTCGCCGGTTTCCTCGGTTCGGCGGTAACGCCAGCGGTGTTTCTCGGCATTGCCGCCGCGTTCGGTACACAGGCAGCCTTGGCAGCGGGTGCAGTGATGGGTGTTGCCGCTCTGCTGCTGATCTCGGTGCCAGGCAGCGGTGTCTATCAGGTACCCAGGCATGGCCGCACAAGTGGCGCTGGGGCTGCCGCTGCGCCGGGCCGCGTGCGCTTGCTCACGCCGATGATCGGCGTGTTGACGGTGCTGTTCATCCTGCTGAACCTGAGTACCAGTGCCATCGAGAAGTTCTCCGTAGCCGCCCTGGTCCAGGGCCAAGGCCTGACCCTGGCCTGGGCGAATACGGCGCTCACGGCCTTTCTGCTGTGCAGTGCAGTGGGCGTCTTGTGCGGCGGGGCCTTGGCTGACCGCACCCGCCGCCATGGCCTGGTGGCCGCCATGGCCTTTGCCCTGGCGGCGGCGCTGACGACGCTGGTGGCGCTGGGGCTGGTGCAGGGCTGGGCATTGGTGGTGGTGCTCGGGGCCATCGGCTTGCTGACCGGGGTCATCGCGCCATCGCGGGACATGCTGGTCAAGGCAGCAGCACCACGTGGTGCCGAGGGCAAAACCTTCGGGCTGGTCTCGACCGGCTTTAATATCGGCGGCGCCATCGGGCCGGTTGCGTTCGGCTGGATGCTCGACCAGCGCCTGCCTGAGGGCATCTTCATCGCTTCGGTGGTGTTCATGCTGCTGACCGTGCTGCTGACCCTGGCGCAGGAGGCGTATTTAGCCAGTAAGCGTCGCCAGCTGGCTTAGACCCTAGGGCTGCTTTGCAGCCTTTTCGCCGGCAAGCCAGCTCCCACAGGAGTCCACACTTCTTGAGTGCGGCGCGTTCCGTGTGGGAGCCGGCTTGCCGGCGATGAGGCCGGTTCAGGTTGATAAAGCTACCGAGTTCGGATGCACCACTCGACCGCCTGCCGCTGGCCGATTGATGAACAGCACATCCAGCACACTGTTACGCAACCCCTTCAGCGCATTCCAGTTCGCCGAGGCGTGCACATACCTGTCACGCAACAACCGCTGCTCATCCTCGGTCAGCCGCGGCTGCTCACATTCACCCAGGGCAAACGCATGCAACTTGCGGCTGATCTCCAGCAATTCAAACGGCAACCCATGCTCAGCCTGCCCGCCCAACGGCCCTAACGGCACCCCCGCACGCACCGCCAGCGCGCGCATGACACTCAGGTAAACCCGTGAAAGCTGGCCCGCCACCTCCCGCTCCCGGTACACCGCTGCATACACCTGCTTTTGCGCCTCATCAGGCCGCCCACCGGCAATCGCTTCTTCCCAGGTAATCACCCGCGCGCCAAGGCCGCCAAACGCCGACGCCACCAAGGCGCTGACTGTGCTGTACACGCGGGTCTGTTCAGCGCGGATGCGTAGCGGCACACGCTGTGACTGCGGTTTGCACAGCAGTACCTGCTCTTGCGTACTGTTCGGGTAACCACCACCAATATTCGAATGCACACCCGGCAACACGATGTCGTGACCACTGCTCACCAATGGGAAGTTGTGCCGCTGCTCATCCCCGGCCACCAATTGCACCACGTGCCGGGCAATACCCTCACCCAGGCTCAGGCGCAAGCCGCCATGGCGGTCGTCGGCAGGGTCGAAATCGCCCTGCAACGGCGCAACGATCGCCGCCACGGTGTCGAACAGGCCTATGAAATTGATCGTGATGCCGCAAGTGACGGCCAGCACCCGGCCCCCGTCAGCGTGCAGCAGATTTGCCAAGTGACGCACCGCCGCGGCACCGCGGCTGAAGCCGAACAGGTCGAACTCGACCCCCTCGAGTCTTGCGAGCGGATGGGCGTGCGCCCAATCCCGCAGCTGGCCGGCGATACCCTCCAATGCCTCGGTGACTCGCGCTTCGACGCCGGTGCGCCCGCGTCCGGTGGCCGAGGCATACGCATGATCCTCAGCGCCCTCCAGGGTGCCCACCCCCTGGACATAACGGCTTAGAAACGCCATTGCGCCGTCGCCGCTCGCCCCCTCTGCCGGATAAAGCGCGTGCAACAGGGCCACATTGCTCAAGGCGTTGGTATAACTGGCGCCCTTGCCGCCGTTCGACTCTGTGGGCATCACATTGTGCTGGTTATTACCGGTGCCATCGAAAAACACGCCAAATCTCAAGATCATCGTTGTGCGCCTGCTTGCGTCAAAAACACAAGCAGGCGCCAGGGCGCCGACGCTGAACATCAGCCTATGGCCAGCCATTTGCAGGACAATTCTGTACTTGCATAGCCCAGGGCTGGATAAATTTCCAAGCCGCCATTGGTCGCCACCCCCCCGGATGGATTAAAGTATCACCCCTTGCCAGGGCAGCTGCCTCCAGCCTCGCCTGCGGCCCCATACCAGGAACCGTCGCCGATGGAACACCGTGAAGCGCTGACCGCGCTGCGCACCTTTCTTTCTTCCCAGATCCTAGGCCAGGAGAAACTGGTCGAACGGCTGTTGATCGTGCTGCTGGCCGACGGCCACATGCTGGTCGAAGGTGCTCCGGGCCTAGCCAAGACCAAGGCCATCAAAGAACTCGCCGAAGGCATAGAAGCGCAGTTCCATCGCATCCAGTTCACCCCCGACCTGCTCCCGGCCGACATCACCGGCACGGAAATCTACCGCCCGGAAACCGGCAGCTTCGTGTTCCAGCAGGGGCCGATATTCCATAACCTGGTACTGGCCGACGAAATCAACCGCGCCCCGGCCAAGGTGCAGTCGGCACTGCTCGAAGCCATGGCCGAACGCCAGGTCAGCGTGGGCCGCAGCACCTACGACCTGTCGCCGCTGTTCCTGGTCATGGCCACGCAGAACCCGATCGAGCAGGAAGGCACCTACCCCCTGCCCGAAGCCCAGCTCGACCGCTTCCTGATGCACGTAAAAATCGGCTTCCCCGACGCAGCCGTGGAGCGGCGTATCCTGGCGCAGGCCCGTGGCGAAGCGCTGGGCGGCGAAACCAAGCCCGAGCGCCGGGTCAGCCAGCAGGCCATCTTTGCCGCACGCAAGGAAATCCTCGGCCTGTACATGGCCGACGCGGTGGAGGAATACCTGGTGCAACTGGTGATGGCCACCCGCACCCCGGCCAAGTTCGACACCGAGCTGGCCGACTGGATCGCCTACGGCGCCAGCCCACGCGGTTCCATCTCGCTGGACCGCTGTGCGCGTGCCCACGCCTGGCTGGCCGGGCGCGACTTCGTCAGCCCGGAAGACATCCAGGCCGTGCTGTTCGACGTGCTGCGCCACCGCATCATCCTCTCGTTCGAGGCCGAGGCGGCGGGGATTGACCAGGACCGCGTGGTCCAGCGCATCCTCGACGTCGTCGCCGTTGCCTGAGCCCATGCCCACCGCGCAGCTGGCCGAACCCGGCATCCGCATAGGCCTTCCCGAACTGATCGACATGCGCCACCGCGTGCGCGAAATCCAGCTGTTTTCCAAGCCTGGCCAACGCAGCCCGCTGGTGGGCCTGCACCACTCCAAGCTGCGTGGACGCGGAGTGGACTTCGACCAGGTGCGCGTGTATCAGGCCGGCGACGATGTGCGCAACATCGACTGGCGGGTCACTGCACGCACCCAGGAACCGCACACCAAGCTGTTCCACGAAGAGCGCGAGCGGCCGATCTTCATCCTTGTCGAGCAAAGCCAGCGGCTGTTCTTCGGTTCGGGCCTGTTGTTCAAGTCGGTACTGGCGGCCCAGGCCGCGGCCCTGTTCGGCTGGGCCGCACTGGGGCACAACGACCGCATCGGCGGGCTGGTATTCGGCGACAACGACCCCCACGAAATCAAGCCTCGGCGCAGCAAGCAGAGCCTGCTGCAACTGCTCAACCGCCTGGCCAAGGTCAACCAGTCGCTGCACACCGAAGCCGTGCCACAGGCCGACAGCCTTGGCCTGGCCTTGCGCCGGGCCCGCGAAGTACTGCGCCCGGGCAGCCTGGCCATTGTCATCTGTGACGAGCGTTCGTTGAGCGCACAGTGCGAACAGCACCTGGCGATGCTCTCGCGTCACTGCGACCTACTGCTATTGCCCGTATCCGACCCGCTCGACCACGCCCTGCCCGCCGCCGGCCTGTTACGTTTCGCCCAGCGCGGTGCGCAGCTGGAGCTCGACACCCTGGACGCCAACCTGCGCCAGGCTTATCGCAAGCAGGCCGAGGCACGCATCGAGCGCTGGGAGCTGATGGCCCAGAAACTGCGCGTGGTGCTGATGCCACTTAGCACCCAAAGCGACATGATCGAGCAGTTGCGCGAATACCTGAACGCCCAGCGGCCAAGGAGCGCGTCATGAACCCGCTCGACCAGTTGCACCCGCTGATCGACCCGACGCCTGTCGGCCTATGGCCGCCGGCACCCGGCTGGTGGCTGCTGCTGGCCGTGCTGCCATTGCTCGGTTGGGGGCTGTGGCGGCTGCGCCGCTGGCGCCCGGGCAAACGCCGCATCGTGCGGGCCGAACAACCCCTGGACCCGGTGCGTGTGGAAGCCCTGGCCGAGCTGGCACGCCTGCCGCGCCCGTACGACGGCGCCCCGGCCGGCGCCTGGCTGCAACAGATCAATGCCCTGCTCAAGCGCCTGTGCCGCAGCCATTATCCGGGTGCCAACAGCCACACCCTCAACGGCCGCCAATGGCTGGCATTTCTCGACAACCGCTGCCCGGCCGCCGGCCTGACCCGCTGGATGGTGCTGGTCGAGGGCGCCTACAAGCCCGAGTGCAAGCTCGACGACAAGGCCATTGTCGGGCTCAGCCAGGCCGTCGAAACCTGGATCCGCAAGCATGTTTGAACTGGCCTGGCCGTGGGTCTTCGCCCTGTTGCCGCTGCCTTGGCTGGCGCGCCTGCTGTTGCCAGCCGCCGACAGCGGCGAGCCGGTGCTCAAGGTCGGCTTCCTCAACGAACTGGAAAGCCTGGCCGGGCGCCGCGCACGCCTCAACCTGCCCACCTGGCGCCAGCAGGCGCCTTTCGTGGTCATCTGGCTGTTGCTGCTATGCGCCGCCGCCCGCCCGCAGTGGCTGGGCGAACCGGTACCGGTGGCTGCCAGTGGCCGCGACCTGCTGGTGGCGGTGGACGTGTCCGGGTCGATGGACTTCCCCGACATGCAGTGGCAAAACGAAGACATCAGCCGCCTCGATCTGGTCAAGGCACTGATGGGCGACTTTCTGCAAGACCGTGAAGGCGACCGCGTGGGCCTGATCCTGTTCGGCAGCCAGGCGTACCTGCAGGCACCACTCACCTTCGACCGGCGCACCGTGCGCACCTTCCTTGACGAAGCGCAGATCGGCATCGCAGGCAAGAATACTGCCATCGGCGACGCCATTGGCCTGGCGGTCAAGCGCCTGCGCCAACGGCCGGCCCAAAGCCGGGTGCTGGTGCTGATCACCGACGGCGCCAACAACGGTGGGCAAATCCACCCGCTGACCGCTGCTCGTCTGGCCGCCCAGGAAGGGGTACGCATCTACACCATCGGCATCGGCGCCAACCCCGACGCCAGTGGCACACCTGGCCTGCTTGGCCTCAACCCGAGCCTGGACCTGGATGAAGCCTCACTCAAGGAAATCGCCGACATCACCCACGGTGCCTATTTCCGTGCCCATGACGGCGCCGAGCTGGACGCCATCGGCGACGCCCTTGATCAGTTGGAGCCGGTAGCCCAGCAACCGACCCAGGCACGCACGGCCCAGGCCCTCTACTCCTGGCCCCTGGCCCTGGCCCTGCTGCTCAGCGTGCTGCTGGTGGTGGCCGTGCAATGGCCCGACAACCTGCTGCAACGGCTGCTGCGCAAGCCGCGGTTCCTGCAGCCGCACCCGGAATGGCGCCAGCGCCTGAAGCGCCTGCGCCTGAGGAGGCGGCGATGATCGATCTGTGGCCCCAATGGCTGCGCCCGCTGTGGTTGCTGGCCGTGCCCCTGCTCGGCTGGCTGCTGTACAAGCTGTGGCACAGGCGCAAGCGCGCCGGGCGCTGGCAGATGATCTTGCCGCCCGCCTTCCATGGCGTATTGCTGGGCGGTGGCAGCGGCAGCACCAGCAAGCTGCCGTGGATAGCACTGGGCCTGGCCTGGGCGCTGGTGGTCCTGGCCCTGCTCGGGCCCAGCTGGCAACGCGTGGAAGAAAGCCGCCAACGCCCGGCCGACCCGCTGGTGATCTTGCTGGAGCTGACCCCACAGATGCTCGCTGAAGACAGCCCGCCCAACCGCCTGGAACAGGCCCGGCGCAAGGTCCTCGACCTGCTCGAACACCGCCGCGACAGCCAGACCGCGCTGGTGGTGTACGCCGGCTCGGCGCACACCCTGGTGCCGCTGTCCGATGACCTGGCCACCACCCGCAACCTGCTGGAGTCCATCGACCCGTCGATCATGCCAAAACCCGGCCAGCGCGCCGACCTGGCCGTGCAAAAGGGCCTGGCCCTGCTGGCCCAGAGTGGCCTGGGCCAAGGCCGCTTGCTGCTGATCGGCTCGTCGCTGAGCGCCCCGGAACGCCAAGGCATCAGCCAGGCACTCGGCCGCCAGGGCCCGAGCCTGCTGATGCTGGGTATCGGCAGCCGCGAAGGCGCCCCGGTGCGCCAGGCCAGCGGCGAATACCTCAAGGACGACCAGGGCGGAATCTTGCTGCCTCGGCTGGACAGCGCCAGCCTCAAGGGCTTCATCAGCGGCACTGGCGGGCGCTACCGGCATGCCCGCATCGACGACCTCGACCTGCGCGGCCTGGGCCTGTTCGACAACCCCCGCACCGCGCGCAATGACGGCCAGACCCTGCAACTGGACAGCTGGGCCGACCAGGGTTACTGGCTGCTGATCCCGTTGCTGTTGCTGGCTGCCTGTGCCGGCCGACGCGGCTGGCTGTTCTGCCTGCCACTGCTGCTGGTCCTGCCACAGCCCAGCCAGGCGTTCGAGTTCAACGACCTGTGGCTGCGCCCCGACCAGCAAGGCCAGCGCCTGCTGGAGCAAAACCGCCCGGCCAGCGCCGCACGCCACTTCCAGGACCCGCAGTGGCGCGGCATGGCCCTGTACCAAGCCGGCGACTATGCCGGTGCCGCCGAGGCGTTTTCCCAAGGGGATACCGCCGCCGCCCACTACAATCGAGGCAATGCCCTTGCCCGCAGCGGTGAACTGGAAGCCGCCCTGGACGCCTACGAGCAAGCCCTGGAGCGCCAGCCAGACCTGCAACCCGCGCTGGACAACCAGGCGCTGGTGCAACAAATGCTGCAACAGCGCGAGGCCAAGGCCGAAGAGCAGCCGGCCAACAGCGATGCCCAAGGTACCCCCGGCAGCGAAACCGAGGGCAACAGCAGCTCGGCCAGCAGCCCCGCCCAGGGCACGCCCGGCAGCGACGAACAAGCCAACGCCGAACAGCCCGGTGAAAGCAGCAATAACAGCCAGGCCGCGCCCGGCAACCAGGCGGGTGCTGACGACGACGTCATCCAGCCGCCACAGCGCCCGGTGTCGACCAACCTCGACACCGAACAGCGCCAGGCCCTGGAACAATGGCTGCGGGAGATCCCCGATAACCCGGCGGAGCTGCTGCGGCGCAAATTCTGGTATGAACAGCAATTGCATCAGGAAACCCCACGATGAGTCGCTTCGGCGTCTTTCTGCTCACCCTGCTATGGGCCGTGCTGGCCCAGGCCGAGCCGCTGCTGCAAGCCAGCGTTGACCGCACCCGCCTGGAAGCTGGCGAGAGCCTGGAGCTGACCCTGGAAAGCCAGGACGTCACCCAGTTCGGCAAGCCCGACCTGCAAGCCCTGGAAGGCGACTTTGAAGTGCGTGGCACGCGCCAGCTGAACAGCCTGCACACCCTCGACGGCGAAACCCGCGCAAGCACCCGCTGGATCATCACCCTGCTGCCACGGCGCAGCGGCAGCCTGCGTATTCCCGAACTGCAGCTGGGCCAGTCGCACAGCCAGGCCATCGAACTGCAAGTGCTGCAGGCCGATGCCAATCGCCAGGACAGCGCCTCGCAAGTGTTCATCGAAGCGACCCTGGACAGCAGCGACGTCTACGTCCAGGCCCAGGCCGTGCTGACCCTGCGCATCTACCATTCGGTGGCGCTGTACGACGACAGCAACCTCAGCCCCCTGCAACTGGAGAACGCCAAGGTCGAACCACTGGGCGAATCGCGCACGTATGAAAAGGAAATCAACGGCGTGCGTCATGGCGTGATCGAAACCCGCTATGCGGTATACGCCCAGCAAAGTGGCAGCCTCGACATTCCACCGCTGACCTTTACCGCCACTGCTGCCGCCAGCAACGACGAAGCCTCACAGGCCAATGGCACGGCCCGCGCCGGCCGCCAGGTGCAGGTCAGTTCGCTGCCCTTGCGCCTGAACGTGCGGCCGATTCCCGCGGCCTGGCCCGCTGGCGTACCGTGGCTGCCAGCACGCAGCCTGACCCTGGAAGAGCACTGGAACCCCGACCCGGGCAGCCAGCAAGTGCAGATTGGCGACTCGCTGACGCGCAACATCACCTTGCGTGCCGAGGGCTTGTCCAGCACCCAACTGCCGCCGCTGCCCGCCACAGAAATCATCGGCCTGCGCCGCTACCCCGACCAGCCGCTGCTGCGCAACGAAATCAGCGAGCGCGGCATGACCGCCAACCGCGAAGAGCGCGAAGCCCTGGTGCCGACCCACGCAGGTGCGCTGACCTTGCCGGCACTGGAAGTGGCCTGGTGGAACACCCGCGAAGACCATCTGGAACACAGCAGCCTGCCAGCGCGCACATTGAACGTGCAAGACAACCCGGCGCTGAGCGCAGACACCCCGGTGGGCGACAACAGCAGCGCCAGCACCCTGCTGTGGCCTTGGCAACTGGCCACACTGCTGTTCGCCCTGACCACCGTGCTGGGCTTCGCCCTGTGGTGGCGTGCCCGCTCGCGGCCAGCGGTGCTGCGCGCGGCGCAAAACGGGCCAAGCCCGCGCACATTGCTGGACGACCTCAAGCGTGCGTGCCAGGCCAACGACCCACAGGCCACACGCCAGGCGCTGGATGCGTGGGCCCGGCAACAGCCGGAAACCCTGGCCGAGATGGCCGCGCGTTTCGTGCCGTTGTCGGATGCGCTGGATGGGCTGAACGGGGCGCTGTACAGCGAAACAGGGCAGTATTGGCAGGGTGAGGATTTGTGGCGGGCGATTGGCACCATTCCGCCGGCTGAGCAGGTGTTGCTGCCGACGAGTGACAGCGGCAGCTTGCCGCCGCTGTATCCCAAGTAGTCTGCTGCCTGGGCCGGCCTCTTCGCGGGTAAACCCGCTCCCACACTGACCACGCAAGCTTTTAGAGCTTGCGCACGACAGCCGCTCCAACAATAAACCGCGAAGACCTGTACGGTGAGTTTAAAACCATTCATCGCCGCGCAGCCACGCAGCTGTCTGCAAGGGTGGTTCTGCGATCGACTCGGCAGGGCCAAACCTGGGGGGCAACGGATCATTCGAGTTCAACAGTGCGTCGATCATTGGCGTTGCAGTCGACACCTTGCTTTGTGATTCAATCGTTTGCGGCGAAGGACCTTTCTTGACCTGCCTGGATGCCAACTCATTGATCAGCAGCATTTGCTGGTCGTGGAACTGCCTGTGCGTTGTCCTGGCATTTGAAAGTTTGCTTTCGATCATTTGCGAGCCGAGCGTGTTGTACTTCTGAACCAGCCGCTCCGTAGGCAGCGCCTGCATTTTTTCTGCGGGAACAGGCTTGATCCGGACAGGCCGGCGTGTAACAACGTTGCGTTCAAATCCATGCCCGGTGGGATCCCGCCGGTTCACAGGCTCATTCGAGCAATAGGCATAACTGTTCAGTCCCCCCTCACCAAATGGGCTGAGGCTATCCGGTGAGTGGAAGCGCATCAGAACCGGGCTAAACGCTCGATACCCATTGCCCAGCAGGTAACTCGCCAACACGACGGCCAGCCGCTCACCATTGAAGCCGAGCACTGTGGCGTTCGATCGCCGTTCGGAGTACCCGTATGCCGTATAGACCTGCGTCAAGGTTGCCATCGCCTAGCCTCATGCAAGTGGGCCCGTTGTAGTCTGCCCAAGCACAATTTTTCAGCCATAAACAACGGCACGGCAACTGGCAAAAATGCCAGGCGGGCGCGGCTCTTGTGGGAGCGGCCTTGCGTCGCGAAAGGGGTGCGAAGCGCCCCCAGGATATTCGCATTATCGCAAGATTTCCGGGGCCGCTTTGCGGCCCCATCGCGAAGCAAGGCCGCTCCCACAGATACAGCGCATGCATTGAGCCTTGTGCAATACCTGTGCGCGCTGGCTGCCCGCGATTGGGCCGCACAGCGGCCCCAACCTTGGGTTACCATACCGCCCTTTCCCCGCTTGTCCGACTCGACACCAACAGGTCATCCATGCGTCTGTTTCATACCTCCGACTGGCACCTGGGCCAAAGCCTGCACGGCCAGGAACGCGACTTCGAACACGCCTGCTTCCTCGACTGGCTGCTCGGCCAGCTGCGCCTGCGCCAGCCCGATGCGCTGCTGATTGCCGGCGACATCTTCGACACGGTCAACCCGCCGGTCAAAGCCCAGGAGCGCCTCTACGACTTCATCGTCCAGGCCCATGAGCAACAGCCCAAGCTGGATATCGTGATGATCGCCGGCAACCACGACTCCGGCTCGCGCATCGAGCTGCCCGCCGCATTGATGCGGCGCCTGCGCACCCATGCCCTGGGCCGTGTGCACTGGCTGGACGAAGGCCAGCTGGATGCAGAGCGCCTGTTGATCCCACTGACCAACGGCCGCGGCAAGGTCGCCGCATGGTGCCTGGCCCTGCCCTTCCTGCGCCCGGCCGAGGTCACCGGCCCGAGCCTGGGCGACGACTACCTGCAAGGCATCACCCAGGTCCACCAGCAACTGATCACCGCCGCGCAAGCCAAGCGCAAGAAAGACCAGGCGCTGATCGCCATCAGCCATGCGCACATGGCCGGTGGCTCGGTGTCGGAAGACTCGGAGCGCAGCCTGATCATCGGCAACGCCGAGGCACTGCCGGCCAAGCTGTTCGACAAGGCCATCAGCTATGTCGCCCTGGGCCACCTGCACAAACCGCAGAAGGTCAACCGCGAAGAACGCATCCGCTACAGCGGCTCGCCGATCCCGCTGTCGTTCGCCGAAATCAACTACCCGCACCAGGTGCTGGAAGTGGAGCTGGACGGCACCGAACTGGTCAGCGTCGAACCGCGCCCAGTACCGCGCGCGGTGGCCCTGCAACGGGTTGGCCCGGCACCCTTGGGCGAACTGCTGCAACAGCTGGCCGACCTGCCCGTGATCGACCTGCTCGAAGACCCCAACCGCCAGCCCTGGCTGGAGGTGCGGGTGATACTGGACGAGCCGCAACCCGACCTGCGCCAGCAGATTGAAACTGCACTGGAAGGCAAGGCCGTGCGGCTGATCCGCATCAGCGCCGAATACGCCGGCCGCAATAACGCCGAAGACGATGACCTGGCCTTTGTCGAGCTTTCCCAGATGACCCCGCAAGACCTGTTCAGCCGCGCCTGGGAGCAGGCTTACGGCAACCCCGCAGATGAGCAGGCGCTGGCCGACTTTGCCCTGCTGTTGCAGGACGTGCAGCAGGAAGAGGAGCAGCCATGAAGATTCTCGCCATTCGCCTGAAGAACCTGGCATCGCTGGCCGGCCCGGTCGAAATCGACTTCACCGCAGAGCCCTTGGCCAGCGCTGGCCTGTTCGCCATCACCGGGCCAACGGGGGCCGGCAAAAGCACACTGCTCGACGCCCTGTGCCTGGCGTTGTTTGGCACAGTGCCACGCCTGAACGACATCGGCCGCGAGGCCAAGGTGCCCGACGCCGACGGCGAAATCCCCACCTACGACCCGCGTAACCTGCTGCGCCGTGGCACCGGCAGTGGCTTTGCCGAGGTCGACTTCGTCGGCATCGACGGCCGCCGCTACCGCGCCCGCTGGGAAGCCAACCGCGCCCGCGACAAGGCCAACGGCAAGCTGCAACACAGCCGCCAGAGCTTCTACGACCTGGACAGCGAACAGGTGCTGGGCAGTGGCAAGAACGAATACAAGCAACTGGTCGAGGCCCGCCTTGGCCTGAACTTCGAGCAGTTCACCCGTGCGGTAATGCTGGCCCAGAGCGAGTTCGGCGCTTTCCTCAAGGCGGACGACAAAGAGCGCAGCGAGCTGCTGGAAAAACTCACCAATACCGCCATCTACACCCGCCTTGGCCAGCGTGCCTTCAGCAAGGCCCGTGAAGCCGGCGAGGCCCACAACGCCCTCAAGGAGCGCGCCAGCCACCTGCTACCGATGGCCGCCGAAGCCCGCACCGACCTTGACCAGCGCCTGGAGCAGGCGCAGCAGCAGTTCAAGGCCGACCAGGCTGGCGAGCGCCAACTGGAACAGCAACGCAACTGGCTGAATGAACAACGCCAGCTGCAGGCCCAACATGCCGAAGCCGGCACCGCGCTACAGGCCGCCGAACAAAGCTGGCAGCAACTGGCCGAACCCCGCCTGGCCCTCGTTCGCCTGGAGCGCCTGGCCCCCCAGCGCCACCAGTTCCACCGCCAGCAGGCGCTGACTGCGCAACTGGCACCCGTGGCCGCGAAAATCGCTGAGCAACAGCAGCAGCAAGCCGAGCTGCAGGTGCGCACCCTTGAGCTCGAACAGGCGCTGGCCGCCGCACGCCAGGCGCTTGCCGACAGCCAGGCCCAGCATGGCGAAAACGCACCGCGCCTGCGCCAGGCCTTTGCCGCCCAGGACAACCTGGCGCGCCTGGACCAGGAACTGGCCGCGCAGCGCAGCACCAGCCAACAGGCTGAACAGCAGGTCGCCGACGGCCAGCAGCAGTTGCAGCAGCTTGAAGACAACCAGCAGCGCAGCCTGCAGCAACTGGCCCAGATCGACACCGCGCTGGCCGACAGCCAGCACCTGGCAGGCCTGGCAAATGCCTGGCACGCCTACCTGCCACAGCTGAAGCAGGTAATGCTGATCGGTGGGCGCCTGGCCAAAGGCCGTGAAGAACTGCCCGGCCTTCAGGCCCAGGCCAGCCAGGCCAATACACACTTGCAGGCCGAGCGCGACGCCTACGACCTGCTGTTCCGCGAGGCCAAGGCCGAACCACAGGCCCTTGCCGAGCAAATCGACCTGCTCGGTGGCATGCTGCAGGACAACCGTAAGCAGCAGCGCGCCGTCGAAGAACTGTCGCGCCTGCATGGCCGTGAACAAGAGCTGCGCCAGCAGCTGCATGCCGTGCGCGAACGGCAGCAGCAGGCCATGCAGCAACGCCAGCAACTGATTACCGAAGGCACCGCCGCCAAGGCCGAGCTGGAAGCCGCCGAGCAAGCACTGAACCTCACCCGCCAGCTGTTGCAGCGCCAGCGCCTGGCGCGTAATACCAGCGTCGAAGAACTGCGCGGCCAACTGCGCGACGGCGAACCTTGCCCAGTGTGCGGCAGCGCCGAGCACCCGTTCCATCAGCCCGAAGCCCTGCTGCAGAGCCTGGGTCGCCATGACCAGGCCGAAGAAGACGCCGCGCAGAAGCAGGTCGAAATCCTCAATAGCAAGCTGGTTGAACTGCGTACCCAGCTGGGTGTGGTCAACGCCCAGCTCAAGGACTTCCAACAGCAACTGCAACAACTGGGCGACCAGCTGCAACCGCTGGTGGCCCAGGTACAGGCACATAGCCTTTGGCCGGCCCTAGCCCCGCAGGACGACAAGGCCCGTAGCACCTGGCTCGACGGCCAGTTGCGGCGCCTGGACGAAGAGATCGGCCAGGACGAGAAGCGCCAGAGCGCCCTGCTCGCCCTGCAAAAAGACGCCGCCCGCCTAAACCAGCAACTACAGGCTGCCCACGACGCCCAGCAGCAGGCCCAGCGCCATCTGGAGCAACAGCACCAAGCCCTGGCCAACGATGAGCAGCAGTTGCAGCAGGGGCTGAGCGACCTCGCAGGCGTATTGCCCGAGCAAGCGCTCAAGGCCCTCAACGAAGACCCGGCAAATGCCTTCCTCGCCCTCGACCAGCAGATTGCCCAGCGCCTGCAGCAACTGGAGCAGCGCAAGGACGAACTGGAAGAACAACAAACCCGCCAGGCACAGCTGGACAAGTTGCGCGACCAGCAACAGGCCCGCGTCCAAGGCCAGCAGCAGTTGCAGCAGCAACTGGCAGCCCTCGACGAACAACGCCTGCAAGCCCAGGCCTCGCTCGGTGAACTGCTGGGTGAGCACTCCAGTGCAGAAGCCTGGCAGCAGCACATGGACGCCTCGCTGGAGCAAGCCCGCGCCCTGGACGCCGACACCGCCCAGCGCCTGCAAGACCTGCGCACACAGGGTGTGCAACTGGCCGGTGAGCTCAAGGCCAACGTCCAGCAGCAACAGGCGCTGGACGTCGAGTGCCAGCAGTTGCAGGGCCAGATCGCCCAATGGCGCAGCGAGCACCCGGAACTGGATGACGCCGGCCTGGATCGCCTGTTGGCCATGGATGACGCGCAAGTCAATGAACTGCGCCAGCACCTGCAAAACGCCGAGAAAGCCATCGAACAAGGTCGCGTGCTGCTGCAGGAGCGCGAACAACGCCTGCAACAACACGCCGCACAAATGACCGTGGACACCTCGGCCGAAGCCCTGGAACAAGCCCTGACCGAGCTGCGCGAGCGCCTGGCCGGCCACGAGCAGCAATGCGCCGAACTGCGCGCACAGCAGGCCGACGACCAGCGTCGCCAGCAGGCACACCAGGCGTTGGCGGCAGAAATCGAACAGGCCCATCAGCAATGGCAACGCTGGGCCCGCTTGAACGCCCTGATCGGTTCGGCCTCGGGCGATGTGTTCCGCAAGATCGCCCAGGGTTACAACCTCGACCTGCTGCTGCACCACGCCAACACCCAGCTGCGGCAGCTGGCCCGCCGCTACCGCCTCAAGCGCGGCGGCAGCGCCCTCGGCCTGCTGGTGCTGGACACCGAAATGGGGGACGAACTGCGCTCGGTGCACTCGCTGTCGGGCGGGGAAACCTTCCTGGTCTCGCTGGCCCTGGCCCTGGGCCTGGCCTCGATGGCCTCCAGCACCCTGCGCATCGAATCGCTGTTCATCGACGAAGGCTTCGGCAGCCTCGACCCCGAGTCGCTGCAACTGGCCATGGACGCCCTCGACGGCTTGCAGGCTCAGGGCCGAAAAGTGGCGGTGATTTCCCACGTGCAGGAAATGCACGAGCGCATCCCGGTGCAGATCCAGGTGCGTCGCCAAGGCAATGGCCTGAGTGACGTGGAGGTGTGCGGGTGATCCTCTACTCGTTCCGCCGCTGCCCCTGGGCCATGCGCGCGCGCCTGGCCTTGCGTTATGCCGGGTGCGAGGTGGAAATCTGTGAGGTGGCGATGAAGAACAAGCCGGCAGCACTGCTGGCCTTGTCGCCCAAGGGCACGGTGCCGGTGCTGGATACCGGTGCCGGGGTACTGGAAGAAAGCCTGGACATCATGCGCTGGGCGCTGACGCAAAACGACCCGCAGGGTTGGCAGCTACAGGCTGACCCTGTGGCCGCGCAGCAAGCTGAAGCCCTGATTGCTCGCAATGACAGCACATTCAAGGCGCAGGTGAACCTGTACAAGTATGCCGAACGCTACCCGGAGCACTCCCGCGAGCATTACCGCCAGCAGGCTGAAACCTGGCTGGCGGAGCTCGAAGGCCTGCTGGCCGGCCGGCCCTACCTGCTGGCCGACCACCCGAGCATTGCCGATGCCGCGTTGCTGCCCCTGATGCGCCAGTTTGCCGGGGTTGAACCGCAGTGGTTCGCCGAGGCGGCTTATCCGCGGGTGCGGAGCTGGCTGGAGGGGTGGTTGGCTTCGGAGCTGTTCAGGTCAGTCATGGCCAAATGAGTTCAGGCGATCCCTCGTAGGACACCGCACAAGGCTCAGTGCTGCTGTTTGCCACTCAACGCCGCATGGAAATTGGCACTCTGGCGCAGGTACTGCTCGGTGTAGCTGTGGGTGGCAGAAGCCTTGCTGCTGTCGGCATGGGCATGCGCCGGCAGTACGACCGATGCGGAAATGGCGGATGCGGCAATAACCGGGAAGAGATTGAAGTTCATCTGGGCTGACCTCGACGGCGGTGGTTTGACGGTGGCCCGATTGGGCCTTGGGTCAAACTTACGCCGCCGAGGCCGCACGCAAAAATTCATTGCGGCAGTACCGATTATCACGCTGATCGATATCACTCGATGAACTTGAGGTCCGACGGTGCGTCCTGCTGCAGCGTCTGCACCGTCTCCAGCAGCTTGCCACTGCGCGGATCGCGACGTATCACCACGATCTGGTTGCTCTTCTGGTTGGCCACCAGCAGGAAGTTGTCACTCGGGTCCAGGGCAAACTCCCGAGGGTGATCGCCTTCTACCGGGCGACGCTGCAGGAACGTCAACTGGCCATCCTGCTTGCCCACGCTGAACGCCACAATTTCATTGGCCGTGCCACGGTTGCTCACGTACAGGAAGCGCCCGTCCGCCGACAGGTGCAAGCCACCTGCTGCCTTCGCTGCGGCCTCCTGGCGCTCGGTCAGGGGTAAGCGCTGGCGTTCAACCAGGTTGCCGTCCTGCACATCGAACATCACCACTTCGGCGTTCATTTCCAGGGTGAGGTAGGCGTGCCGGCCCTTGGCGTCGAACAGCAGGTGACGCGGCCCGCTGCCCGGCGGCAAGGCCACGGACGCAGGTATCGCCGCTGTCAGCGGGTGGTCCGCACTGGCACCGTCGTAGCGGTAGATGAACACCTTGTCGGCACCCAGGTCGCTGGCATACAGGTGCTGGCCATCCGGCGACAGCACCAGCGAATGCACATGGGCACCGGCCTGGCGCTCAGGGTTGACTCCGCTCGCCTTATGCCGGGCCTGTTGCACCACGGGCTTGAGCCTGCCGTCCTTGGTCACCGGGATCACCACCAGGCTGCCTCCGGGGTCAGGGTTGACCGCGTAGTTGGCCACGAACAGGTAGCGCTGGTCACGGCTGAGGCTGGCGTGGGTGGGCTCGTCGCCCTGGGTGGCCACTTGGTTGAGCGGCTTGATTTCGCCTTTGCTGCTGATGCTGAAACTGCTGGCATGGCCCTGCGGGGTCTCATTCACCGTAAACAGCTGACGCTGGTCGGCCGACAGCACCAGCCAGGAAGGGCTGACGCTCTTCACCACCTGCAGGGGCGTGGAGTCGATACGGCCGGCCTTGTCGTCGAACTGATACCGGTAGATGCCCTGGCTGGCACCATCGGTATAGCTGCCCACCAGCAAGGTAGCGGCGTGGGAATTGATCGTGAGGCTCATCAGGCTAGCGGTCAGCAGGCTCGTCCAGGTCCGGTTCATCTTGGTCATCATCCGGGGCGCGAAAGGCACTCATACAGACTAGCCGATGCTCGCCGTTGGCATCGTTGAGTTGCCATTCATCACCGGTGGCAACAGCCGCAGCGACTTGTTGGGGGGTGAAGGACCAGCGACGCAGCTGGCGGCCGTCCATGCATTCGACAGTGAGGCCGGATGCGTCGGCGGTGAAATCGAAGGCGTGCAGGCCGTCGATCAGGAGCATGTCGCAGGACTGCAGGGCGGTGGCGAGGGGGGACATGGGGGTACCTGTGGGAGATGTGGCGGCATTATAACCCTGGGGCTGCTTTGCAGCCCATTCGCAGCACAAGGCTGCTCCTACTGGGGATCGCGTGACCCTTGTAGGAGCAGCCTTGTGCTGCGAATGGGCCGCAAAGCGGCCCCTTGCGATTCAATGGGCGAAAATCGAGCCCCCCTCCTTGCCCACCATCCTCTCCGGCTTTATCAGGAACCGTGCCAGCGCCGGCAGCAGCCACAGCGCGCCAAACATGTTCCACAGCAGCATGAAGGTCAGCATCAGCCCCATATCAGCCTGGAACTTGATTGCCGAGAAGATCCAGGTGCACACGCCGATGGCCAGGCACAAGCCAGTGAACAACACGGCTTTACCCGTCGAACGCAGGGTCTGGTAATAGGCCTCCTGCAACGGCAGCCCGGCACGCAGGAAACTTTCCAGCCGGCTGTAGATGTAGATGCCGTAATCCACGCCAATCCCCACGCCCAGCGCCACTACCGGCAAGGTCGCCACCTTCACCCCGATGCCCATGTAGGCCATCAGCGCATTGCCCAGCACTGAGGTCAGTACCAGCGGCAGGACGATGCAGAGGGTGGCGGCGAACGAGCGGAAGGTGATCAGGCACATCACTGCCACACAGATGTACACCAGGATCAGGATGGTCAGCTCGGCCGACTTGATCACCTCGTTGGTCGCTGCCTCGATCCCGGCGTTGCCCGCCGCCAGCAGGAACTGCAGGCCTTCCTTGTTGTGGCTGTCGGCAAACGCCTTGGCCGCGGCAGTAACCCTCTCCAGGGTCTCTGCCTTGTGGTCGTTGAGGAACACCAGCACCGGCGCCAGCGAGCAGTCACCGTTGTACAGGCCATCGGCACGGGCGATGGAGTTGTTGAGGATGTCCGGGTTACGCGACAGGGTTTCCCATTTCAGGCTGCCCTCGTTCATGCCCTTGATCACCTGCTTGGACACGGTCACCAGGGAAATCGCCGACTGCACACCCGGGGTGTTCTGCATGGTCCACATCAGCTCGTCTATCGGCGCCATGGTCGAGTGGACCGAGCACTGCTCCGGCGGGGTCTTGACCATGATCACCAGCACGTCGGAACTGGTCGAGTAGTTGCTGATGATGAAGCTGTTGTCCTGGTTGTAGCGCGAGTCGGGGCGCAGCTCCGGCGCGCCCTGGTCGAGGTCGCCGATCTTCAGGTTCTGGCTGTACCACAGGCCGCCGGCGAAGGCGACCAGCGCCAGGGTTACAGACACCGGCGCCACCTTGGCACTGGCGAAGTTCGACAACAGGCGCCAGAACGGGTGCTCGCGGGTGGCGTCCTTCTTGCTGCGCTCGATGGCCTTCTTGCTGATGCCAACGTAGGAAATAGCCACCGGCAACAGGATCAGGTTGGTGAATACGATCACCGCCACGCCGATGGACGCACCGATGGCCAGCTCGCGGATCACCCCGATATCGATGATCAGCAGGGTGATGAAGCCCACCGCGTCGGCGAGGATGGCGATCATGCCCGGCAGGAACAGCTGGCGGAAGGTGCGCCTGGCCGCCGTGAGGGCGTTGTCGGCGTCACTCGACTGCAAGGCGATGCCGTTGATCTTCTGCACCCCGTGGGAAATGCCGATGGCGAAGATCAGGAACGGTACCAACATCGAGTAGGGGTCCAGGCCAAAGCCCACCGCATGCATCAGCCCAAGCTGCCAGACCACCGCCACCAGGGTGGTGATGAGCACGGCGATGGTGCTGCGGATGCACCAGGTGAACCAGTACAACAGCACCCAGGTAATGGCCAGGGCGACGCCGAAGAACATCGCCACCATCACCAGGCCGTCGATCAGGTCACCGACCTTCTTGGCAAAGCCGACAATGTGAATTTTCACATTGGGGTTCTGCGCCTGGAACTTGTCGCGGATCTTCTCTTCCAGCAGGTGCGAGAACTGCTGGTAGTCCAGCTTCACTTGCCTGCCTGGGTCCTGCGGGTCGGGGTAGCTCTCCAGCAGCGGCACGTCGACGATGCTGGACTTGAAATTGTTACCCACCAGCCGCCCCACCTGGCCAGACTTGAGCACGTTGTCGCGCAGGGTATCGAGGCTGTCCTGCGAACCGTTGTAAGTGTTGGGGATCACCTCGCCACCGGAAAAGCCCTCTTCGGTCACCTCGCTCCAGCGCACGCTGGGGCTCCACAGCGACTTCAGCCCGGCACGGTCGACGCCTGGGATGTAGAACACCTCGTCGTGGACCTGGCGCAGGGTCTCCATGTAGTCCTTGTCGAAGATGTCGCCGTTCACCGCTTCGACCGAAATGCGTACGGTGTTGCCGAGGTTGGCCAGGTCGTTGCGGTGCTCCATCATCTGCTCGATGAACGGGTGCTGCAGCGGGATCATCTTTTCGAAGCTGGTGGACGGGCGAATTTGCGTGGCCTGCCAGAACAGGAAAATGCTCACCAGCACGCACAGCGCGATGACCACGGGGCGGTTGTTGAAGATCAGGCGTTCGAGCAGCGTGGCCTTGTCCTGGTGGTGCGGGTGCATGGTAATGCTCTCCCTGCTGGTCATTGGCTCGCCCCCTCGGCTCCCTGGGCATCCGCCAGGTGTACACCGCCCTGCCCTACCAGCAGCAGGCCGCCATTGGCCAGGCCGCTGACGCCAGCCAGGGCGATGCGGTCGGCGCGGTTGTACACGCTGAAGGTCTGGCCGCCATCGGCACTGCGCAGCACGCTGCCGCCATTGCCGACCAGCACCAGGGTGCCATCATCCAGAAGCGTAGCGCTTGCCAGGCCGAATTCGAGGTTGCCGCGCGCGACCTTGAGCTCGATCGGCTGCCAGCTGTCGCCAAAATCGGTGGAACGGAACAGGTTGCCTCGCAGGCCATACGCCAGCAGGGCGTTCGGCTGGGCGGTGCCGATCACGCCGAACAGCGAGCCCTCGTAAGGGCCCTGGACTTTGGCCCAGGTCTGGCCGTTGTCGGCGGAGCGGAACATGCCACCCTGCTCGCCTACGATGAACAGGCCGGCGTCACGCACCCGGGCGATACCGTTCAGGTGCAACTGGTCAGGGTTGTCCAGGCGCTCGGCCACGTCCTGCCAGTGCTGACCGCCGTCTGTGGTTTCCAGCAAGGCGTTGTAGGCACCCACGGCAAAGCCGTGCTGGGCGTCAAGGAAGGCAACATCGAGCAAGGGCGCTTCGCGGGAGAGGTCTTCGAACTGCTTGCTCCAGGTGGCCCCGCCGTCGTTGCTGGCGAGGATCTGCGCATCGTGGCCGACCGCCCAGCCGCGCTTGTCATCGAGGAAGAACACGGCGGTGAGCAGCTGCCGGGTGGGGACCCGGGCCTGGGTCCAGGTGCCGCCCTGGTCGTCGGAGAACAGAATGTGGCCGCGATCACCCACCACCACCAGGCGCTTGCCGGCATGGGTGGCGTCGATCAACAGGCTTTGGCTGGCCTTGGCGGATTCGGTGGAGTATTCGTCGGCGGCGGCGGCCTGGGCACTGTCGGCCCACACCCCCAAAGCCAGTGCCAGCACTGCACTGGCCGCCCATGGCCAGGCACCACGCCTGGCTGGCGCCCGTAGCGGTTCCCTCATGACTGCCCCCTTGTTGTGTTCTTGTTGGTGGGTCAATGCATTGCAGGTACTGCGAAAAGCCTGATCTAGAGGCCTGCAATAGCTTGAGGGGATCGTAGCGGGGATTTTGGCGGGGATACAACGGGCGGGGTGTTATGTTTTGTTGTCGGCCCAAAAAGCTTCGCGGGTAAACCCGCTCCCACAGGTGCTACACCGTCCATGACAACGGTGAAGTACCTGTGGGAGCGGGTTTACCCGCGAAGAGGCCGGCACTGACTACAGAAAACTCAAGCCAGGCTCTTGCTCACCACTTCATACACATCACTGGACAGCTCACCCGAAGCCAGAATCCGCTCCAGCTCACCCTTCATCAGCGCCTGGCGCGCAGCGTCATACTTGCGCCAGCGGGTCAGCGGTGCCAGTTGACGCGAAGCAATCTGCGGGTTCAGCGCATTAAGCTCGATCACCAGGTCCGCCAGGAAACGGTAGCCCGAGCCATCTGCCGCATGGAAGTTGACCAGGTTCTGCCCGGCAAACGCACCCACCAGTGCACGTACCTTGTTCGGGTTCTTCAGGGTGAACGCCGGGTGCTGCATCAACGCCTTGACCCGCGCCAGCCCGCCCGGCAGCGTGCTGGCCGCCTGCACGCTGAACCACTGGTCCATGACCAGCGGGTTGTCCTTGAAGTGCTCGGCAAAAGCTTCCAGGGCCTTGGCCCGCTCGGCTTCGAACGGCGAATTCACCAGCACCGCCAGGGCGGTGAGGCGTTCGGTCATGTTGTCGCACTGATCGAACTGCTCCAGGGTCGCTTCCAGCACCTGCGGCTTGCCGCTCTGCATCAGGTACGACAGGGCGATGTTCTGCAGGCTGCGGCGGGCAAAGTGCTTGGCCTCGGCTACATAGGCAGTGCTGCGCGACACTTCACGGTTGGCCTGGTAACGCGCCCACAGGGCGTCGAACAGCTGTGCGGCGATCTGCTGGCGGGCGAACTCACGGGCAGCGTGGATGGCGTCGACGTCGGCCACCTGGCTGATTTCGGTGAGGTAGGCCTCTCCCGGCAGCGAAAGCATTTCGGCAACCATGGCCGGGTCCAGCGACGCGTTACCCAGCACGGTGCCCAGGGCCGTGATCAGGCGCTGGTCGAGTTTCAGGGCTTCGCCGCGTTGATGCTGGCCGATCAGTTCTTGCAGTACCTGCACCGACAGCTGCTGGCCCGCTTCCCAGCGGTTGAAGCCGTCGCTGTCGTGCTGCATCAGGAACATCAGCTGGTCGCGGTCGTAAGGGAAGCTGAGCTTCACCGGCGCACTGAAGCCGCGCAGCAGCGAGGGCAGCGGCTTGGCCTGGACACCTTCGAAGGTGAAGGTCTGCTCGGCCTCGGTCACCGACAGCACGCGGCTGGTGCCGCCAGCAGCGGCTTCACCGGCCAGGCGCAGCGGCAGGTCATTGCCTTCGGCGTCCAGCAGGCCCAGCTCGACCGGGATCACGAACGGCAGTTTCTCGGCCTTGTCCGGGGTTTGCGGGCAGCTCTGGCGGAAGGTCAGGCTGTAGGTCTGCGCAGCAGCATCATAGGCTTCGCTGACTTCCAGGCGCGGGGTACCGGCCTGGCTGTACCAGCGCTTGAACTGGGTGAAGTCGACGCCGTTGGCGTCTTCCATGGCCTTGATGAAGTCGTCGGTGGTCACCGCCTGGCCATCATGGCGTTCGAAGTACAGGTCGCTGCCTTTGCGGAAGCCTTCGTTACCCAGCAAGGTACGGACCATACGCACCACTTCGGCGCCCTTCTCGTACACGGTCAGGGTGTAGAAGTTGGAGATCTCGATGAAGCTATCCGGGCGCACGGGATGGGCCATGGGGCCGGCGTCTTCTGCGAACTGGTGGGTGCGCAGGTAGGCGACGTCTTCGATGCGCTTGACCGTGCGCGAGTTCATGTCGGCGCTGAACTCGGCATCGCGGAACACCGTGAAGCCTTCTTTCAGCGACAGCTGGAACCAGTCACGGCAGGTGACACGGTTACCCGACCAGTTGTGGAAATACTCGTGGGCGACCACGCCTTCGACGCGCTGGTGCGCGGCATCGGTGGCGGTTTCGGCACGGGCCAGCACACAGCTGGAATTGAAAATGTTCAGGCCCTTGTTTTCCATGGCGCCCATGTTGAAGTCGTTGACCGCAACAATCATGAAGATGTCCAGATCGTACTCGCGGCCGTAGACTTCTTCGTCCCAGCGCATGGACTTCTTCAGGCTGACCATGGCGTGGTCGCACTTGTCGAGGTTTTCGGGCTCGACATAGATGCGCAGCATCACATCGCGGCCAGACTGACGTGTGAAGTTGTCCTCGACGCACCACAAGTCACCGGCCACCAGCGCGAACAGGTAGGCCGGCTTCTTGAACGGGTCTTCCCAGGTCGCCCAGTGGCGGCCATCTTCAGCCGGCCCGCTGCCGGTCGGGTTGCCGTTCGACAACAGCACCGGGTAGCGATGCTGCTCGGCAATCACCGTGGTGGTGAAGGTGCTCATCACGTCCGGGCGGTCGAGGTAGTAGGTGATCTTGCGGAAGCCCTCGGCCTCGCACTGGGTGCAGAACATCTTGCCCGACTTGTACAGGCCTTCCAGTGCAGTGTTGCTCTCGGGGTGGATCTTCACGCTGGTGTCGAGGGTGAACTGCTCGGCCTTGGGCTGCAGCGTCAGGCTGTCGGCTGCGAGCTGGTAGTCGCCCGCCTGCAGTTCCTGATCGTCCAGCGCGGCGCGCAGCAGTTCCAGCTGCTGGCCGTCGAGCACCAGCGGCGGCAGGCCAGCACCGCGTGCCGGGTTGCGGCGCATGACCAGTTGCGCGTGAACCAGGGTGTGGTCCTCGAACAGCTCGAAGGTCAGGTGCGTCTCGTCGATCAGGTACTCGGGCGCCTGGTAATCCTTCAGGTAGATCACTTGCGGTTGTTCGGTACGCATGTGCAGGTCCTTTTTACTGGAGCACGGCCAACTGGTAGGCCGTGTACTTGCGAATATTGATCACACCGGTGTCGAAGATCAGGTACTGACCTTTGATACCCAGCAGCGTGCCTTCGGCCACCGGGTCCTTGTCGAGGTTGAAGCTGACGATCTTTTTCGGGTAGGCCTCGACCGGGTACTTCATCTGCACCACTTCGGCGTCGTGCAGCGGCTGGATCGCCTGCAGGCCAAAGCGCCCGTGCAACTCACGCAGGCCATCGGCGCAGGCGTCGAAGATCTGATCACGGATAGCCGGCAAGTCGAGCACCTCGGCATCGCCTTTGAGCAGCGCGCGCCAGTTGGTGCGGTCCGGCACCTGGCTGCGCAGCACGTCTTCGACCAGGCCTGACTGCTGACGGGTAGCCACACGCATGATCGGCAGGGCCTGGCTGGCGCCCTGGTCGAGCCAGCGGGTGGGCAGCTGAGTGGCGCGGGTGATGCCGACCTTGATCCCTGACGAATTGGCCAGGTAGACCACGTGGTCGGTCATGCAGAATTGTTCGCCCCACGACGGCTCGCGGCAGGTGCCAGCGTCGTAGTGGCATTTTTCCGGGGCCATGATGCACACATCGCACTGGGCCAGCTTGGTCATGCACGGGTAGCAGTACCCCTGGCTGAAGCTGGTCTTGGTGCGTTTGCCGCAGTGGTTGCAGTGAATGGCGCCGAGGTATTCCAGGCGCAGGCGCTGGCCGATCAGCGGGTTGACCGGCACCTGCGTGTCATCCAGGCGGAAGCTGTATTGCACCACGGGTGCCTGCAGGCTTACCGCCATTTTGCTCAACGAGCCACGAGCGAGTTCGATCAATGTACCGAGTCCGATTTGAACAGAATGTTGGCGATCGGCGCAGACTTCGATGCACATTCCTGCGGGCCCATGTAGCCGGTGCGCTGGTCTTCGGGCAGGTTCTGGATCTCCCAGGCGATCACGGCTTGCAGCGACAGCTCTTTTTGCTCGGCGGTGAGCTTGCGGCCGTCGGACCATTTGCCGATTTCCACGGCCAGTTTCAGGCTCTCGTAGATTTCCGGTGTGATGTTTTCAATCATTTGCGCGAAAGTGGACATAGTGTCTCCTGATTCAAGCCGACAGTTTACGCCGGGCCAGCGCCCCACCCAAGAGCCCGGTCAGGCATCCGATGAGCAACCCGCCAACATGGGCGGCGTTGGCGATCTGGCCGAGGCCCAGCGTGCCGACCACACCGGTCAGGCATACCACCAGCCAGATCAGCATCATCACCAGCACGCCCTTTGGCAGGTTGAAGTAACGATTGGGCGCCAGCCACTGATACAGCCAGATATGCCCGAGCAAACCGTACAGCACGCCAGACAGGCCGCCGAACAGGCTCGGCCCGCTGGTGTAGTGCTGGGCCAGGTTGGACACCAGGCTGAACAGCAGGGTCAGGCCCAGCAGCATCCAGGGGCCCTGGCGCAGTTCGATTCGCTTGCCCAGCTCCCAGTACCACAGGCTGTTCATGGCCAGGTGCAGCACACCGAAGTGCAGCAGCATGGGCGATACCAGGCGCCACCACTGGCCTTCGTCCAGAACTTGCGCCAGCGAGCTGAAATACAGGTAGTCGCCCTGGACGCGGAAGTCGAGGAAGGTGAACCAGCTGATGGTGGTGAAGTTGTCGCCCAGGCTGGTGAGGCCGGCGACGATGAAACACAACAGCAGGGTTAGGGTGGTGACCTTGCAGGCTTTGGCCTGTTCTACCAGGGAGGGCTGTGTGGGGCTATTCGCGGGCATGCTCGCTTGCCCCGGTTCCTCTGCCACCTGGATGTCGGCATTGCCGTCGGGGTAGCGTTGGTAGAGTTGCAGCACGTCTTCAACCAGGGTGTCAGGAGCCCAGAGCACCTGGGCATCGCCGTCCTCGCTCACCCGGTGCGGCACCTGCAGGCGCTGCAGCAGGTGGATGAAGCCGCTGAGGTCGACCGAAAGCGGCAGGCGCATCACTTCGATAATGTTCATTGGTTGGCCTGTGGGCGGTCGACGTCGACCCAGACGAACTTGTGCGGGTCGATGCGGGTTTCATCATCCAGCCGGTAGGCGGCCAGCTTGCCGTAGAGCACGGCGCTGTAGTCCAGGCAGGCCAGGTTGGCGCGGATCGGCGCTGGCCGGCCGCTGCGCCAGTAGTGGCCAACGAACAGCAAGGGCTCGTCTTCGGCATAACGCAGCAAGGCGTTCTTCTGGCTGTGGCTGAGTGGGGTACTGGCCACTTCTTCGGGCAGGGCATCGGGCTGGAACACGATGTCGCCGTAGGTTTGCGGGTCTTCTTCCCAGAATTTGGTGCGGAAGAAGGCACGGGTCAGGCCGTCGCCGCCGGTCAGGGTCAGGCCGTCCGGCAGGCGCATGTCGGTGCCGCGCAGCAGGCGGTTGCACACCGTGTCGGCGAAACTGCCACTCACCGCCGAGGCCTGGATGAAGTGTTCATCAATGCGCCCGTCAGGGTATTGCTGGCGCAGCGGCTCGATCAACCGCGGGTCCCAGCAGGCGTGCACCAGGCGGAAGCGCCCGGCGTCGATGAACAGCGGCAGCTGGTAGAACCAGTTGACGAAGTCGTGCCAGTCGCCGGGGTGGTGGGCGAACTGGGTGAGGGTTTCGTCGATCAGCCGGGCGTGGCGTGGCGTGTGCTCGCGCACATAGGCCTTGCCGCTGCCGGGCAGCGCCGGGGTGACCCAGCCCAGGGCGTTGTATTCGTGGTTGCCCATGATGCAGAACGCCTGGCCGGCCTCGACCATGTCATGGACGATGTGCAGCGCCTCGCGAATGCGTGGCCCGCGGTCGACGATATCGCCCAGGAACAGCGCCAGGCGCCTTGGGTGGCGCCACACGCCGGCCACACGCTTGTAACCGAGGGCGTCGAGCAGGCGTTCAAGGGTCAGAGCACAGCCGTGCACGTCACCAATGATGTCGAAACTTCGCGCCGGATCGAGCATCAGTCGTCCCTGCTCCCCAGACGGCTGCCCCAACCCAGTTTGGTGCGGCAGACCTCGTAGTAATTGTGGTCCAGCGGGTGGATAAGGCGCAGCTTCTGCGGTTTCTTGCTCACCGTGATGGTGTCGCCGGGAGCGCAGGTGAAATGGTTCTGGCCGTCACAGGACACCTGCGGGTAGATCTGCAGGTCCTTGGACACCACGATCTTCAGCTCGCTGTTGCCGTCGACCACGATCGGCCGGCCCGACAGGGTGTGCGGGTACATTGGCACGATGACGATGGCGTCGAGCTTGGGGTGCATGATCGGGCCACCGGCCGACAGCGCGTAGGCGGTGGAACCGGTGGGGGTGGCGACGATCAGCCCGTCGGCCTTCTGGCTGCAGACGAACTGGCCATCGATGTAGATTTCGAACTCGATCATGCGCGTGGACTTGCCCGGGTGCAGCACCACGTCGTTCAGCGCATCACCCTGGCCGATCGCTTCGTGGTGGCGACGCACCTCGGCCTGCAGCAGGAAGCGGTTTTCCACCAGGTAGTGGCCGTCGAGCACTTCGGCAACTTTCTCTTCCAGCTCGTCGGGGCGGATGTCGGTGAGGAAGCCCAAATTGCCACGGTTGATGCCCAGCACCGGAATGTTGTGCCGGGCCAGTGCACGGGCGGCGCCCAGCAGGCTGCCGTCACCGCCGACCACGATGACCAGGTCACAGACCTCGCCCAGCAGCTTGCGGGTGGAGGTTTGCAGGCCATGGCCGGGCAGTACTTCGGCAATGGTGTCTTCGAGAATCACATGCAAGTGGCGCTCGAGGAGGAATTTTTTCAGTCGGCGAATGGTGTCGAGCACCTGCGAGCTGCCAAGGCGACCGATGATACCGATATTGCGAAATTGCTCCATGGGGCTCCTGCGGGGCTCTGCGACGGGTGACGATGGACCGATTATGGGCGAAACCACCGGGCAGCGGCAAACCGGCTATGCTCGCTGGATGATGCCATTCGCCCTGCTCAACGACCTGCCCCGGCAGCTACGCCGCCCCGCCGTGCGCGACCTGGCCTGGGCCCTGCTGTCGCCGCCCCTGCTCAGCGCCCCGCCCTGCCTCCAGCGCCACCCGCTGACGGGCAGCCTCTGGGCGCAGCAACCGCAGCGCCTGGAGGGCTGGTTGCGGGCGCTGGATGCCGACGATCGCCCGTTGCGCGAGTGGCTGGCAAAGCTCGGCAGCCGGCGGCTGGGGCTTTACTACGAACGGCTGTGGCAATTTGCCCTGGGCCAGGCGCCCGGCATCGAGCTGCTGGCGGCCAACCTGGCAATCCGTGACGGTGGCCACACCCTGGGCGAACTGGACGTAGTGCTGCGCGACCGCGACGGTGTGCACCACCTTGAGCTGGCGATCAAGTTGTACCTGGGGCCGCAAGACGCCGGGCACGACCCGCATGCCTGGCTGGGGCCGGGGTGCCATGACCGGCTGGGGACCAAACTTGCGCACCTGACGGGCCACCAGTTGCCCATGTCGAACGGCGCGCACAGCCGCGAGCTGTTGGCGCGGTTGGGGGTTGAGCAGGTGCAGGCACACGTGTGGCTGGGTGGCTACCTGTTCTATCCGTGGCCTGGGCATGCCGAACCACCTGCGGGCGCCAACCCGCAGCACTTGCGCGGGCGCTGGGTGCGCCGTCGGGACTGGGTCATGGCAGAGGGGGAGCATTGGCAGCCCTTGCAGCGGCATGCCTGGCTGGCACCTGCGCGGGTCGAGCCAGGCGAAGGCTGGACGGTGGAGCAGTTTGCGGCCTGGTTGCATGTGCTGGAGCGGCAGGCGCCGGCGCAGTTGCTGGTGAGGTTGGAGCCTGATGCCGAGGGTGCCTGGCAGGAGGTGGAGCGGGTGTTTCTGGTGGCTGACAGTTGGCCATTTTCAGCGCAGGCATGATGTTGCCTGACCCGGCCTCTTCGCAGCACAAGGCTGCTCCTTGTATGTTGTGCCTAGCCTGATGAGAGAGGTTATTCTCGTCAGGCTATAGAAGCACTTCCGGGGAGGCCGATCGCTCCTGAAGGCAGGGTTTGCCCCTGACCTTGTCTGTAGAGAGGCCCCCCGCCTCATTGCCCACTACGAAGAGTATCGAGAAGCCGACAAGTCGGACTTCGCATTACAAGGTTGCAGCGGCATGAAGTTCGAGGTCGGGGAACCGGAGGCCATTGTTACCTAACTCGCTTGGGAGTGGGAAGAATGAATGTCTGTGTGGGCCTGGATATTGGTTCTCGTACGTCGATCGTTGGGGTGCGTAAAGATGGGCGTCCCGCTGGACAGTGGGATATCGCTCAAACCCCTGCTGGTCGTAAGGCAGCGGTGAAAAAGCTGCAGGCGCTCAAGCCCAAGTCGATCGTGATGGAGGCGACCGGAATCTATTACCTGGACCTGGCCCTTGAGCTGCATGCTGCGGACCTTCCTGTTTCGGTGATCAACCCCAAGAGCTTCCATAATTTCGCCAAGCTGATGCTGGTGAACAGTAAAACTGACTCGATAGATGCTCAGTTGCTGTCCGAGTACGGTGAACGTATGACACCGCGCTTGTGGACACCGCCAAGCTCCGTACAGCTTGAGCTGAGGGCTCTTGGCCGGCACATCAATCGTCTGGTCGGGCACCGCACCAGGGCGAAGAATGAGCTGCATGCATTGCAGGCGACCGCTACGACCGTGTCGATGCTGATCGAAGATCAAGAGGAAGCGATTGCCACTTTGGACAATCGCATTGAGCGTTTCCGCAAAGCCGGACGTGAGTTGATCGCTCAGTGTCCGACGCTTAACCGGCAGTACAAGCAGTTACTAGCGGGCCCGGGAATGGGAGAAGTCTCGGCACTTGCTGCCTTGGCTGAGCTGACCACCCTTCCTCAAATGCTCAAGTCCTCTCAGGTCGCTCGTCATGCTGGTCTAGATGTTCGACAGACACAGTCGGGGACAAGCATTGATAAACCTGGTCGGCTCGGCAAAAGCGGGAATGCCTATTTACGGGCGGCCATGTACATGCCGGCGCTGACGGCGGTGCGCTGCGATCCTTACGCGAAGGCCTTTTATGAATCGCTGGTCAGCAGGGGGAAGAAAAAAATGCAAGCGATCGCCGCTGTCATGCGCAAGTACCTGACAGGCATATGGGCATGCATGCGCGGCGATGAACCATTTGATACGGCCAAGCTTTTCAGCTCTGAACACCTTAGAAAAGCTTGACCGCCAACAGAGTATCTACA
>NZ_SSOI01000026.1:0-200817 GCF_029873175.1 Pseudomonas sp. BN505 | reverse complement strand
GTCACCATCAGGCCGTCGGCGTAGCTGAAGCTGCGCACGGTGTCGCCGTTGCGGTTGATCACCGCGCTCAGCTGGCCGTGTTCGTCGTAGCGGTACTGGGTGAGCGTTTCGACCGCCTCATTGTTGACCACGCGCTTGATGTCGGTCAGGCGCCCCAGCGGGTTGTCGTAGTGCAGGTGCACGCGGGTGCCGCCGGTGGCGCTGATGTCGGTCAGCGTGCCGTCGGGCGTGCGCGTGAAGTGCAGGAAGTGGCCGAGGGCGTTCTCGATGCGTTGCAGCGGCACTTCGGTGTTGGTGTCGGGCACTTCGCCGAAGTAGAAGAACAGGTTGTCGAGGGTCTGCAGGATGTAATGGCCACCCTCGGTGCACACCAGGTACACCTGCTCATGCGGGTTGTAGATTCGTTCGCCCGGTCGCAGGGTCACGAACGGGACTTCGCG
Source organism: Pseudomonas sp. BN505 (assembly GCF_029873175.1). Classification (NCBI taxonomy): domain Bacteria; kingdom Pseudomonadati; phylum Pseudomonadota; class Gammaproteobacteria; order Pseudomonadales; family Pseudomonadaceae; genus Pseudomonas; species Pseudomonas sp. BN505. The sequence continues at coordinate 200,377 of NZ_SSOI01000026.1, read as the reverse complement.
GCCTTGGTTGTCGGTGAGGTAGATGAATGCACCCTGGCGGCGCAGGCTCTGCTCCCAGGGCAGCACCCAGCCGCGACCGAGCACGCTGTCGACCGTCAGGTCGCTGGCGTAGAAGCGCGACCACTCGATCGGCATCAGGCCCGGCAGGCTGAAGTCGATTTCATCGGGGATCAGCTTGCGGCCCGTCGTGAGGTCGACGGGGTTGCCGACCAGGCCGCCGATAGCCTTGCGGGCCACGGGTTCGACCACGTAGCGGCTGGCCACTTCACCGGCGACGAAGCCGGCAGTGAACTTTAGCGCGCAAGGCATGATGGCTTTCATGCCGGCTTGGCTACCGGCCTTGATCAGCTGGGCAATACCGCCTGCGGCACCGGCGATGGCCATCAGCACATCCACGGTGGTGCGCAGCCACTCCGGGACTTCATCGTCCACGGGCAGGTAGCGGTGGGTGCCGCCGCCGATGATGACGTTGTCAGAACCACCGGAAATGGTCGCGCCGCAGGTCAGCTTGTCGCCCTTGCGCGCAGCGGCCACGCTGTTGATGAATACATTGGTCGAGCCTTCGGCAATTTGCACCGGCCCCGGGTGTTTGTCGCAGGCGCCAATGCTTTTTTCAACACGCGCAGCCTTGCGGCTGTTGATGAATACATTGGGTGAGGCAGTGGTTATCGTCCCTGAAGGGGACGAGAACATACTGCCTATCGCCTCTCCGGCAGCGGTCAGCAAGCTGCCTCCAATACCAGCTGCAAGACCGGCCAGCAACGCCACGCCAAACCCGCAGGTGAACGTGGCGATCGCCACCGTGGCAACCAGCGCTATACCCAGGGCGGCGCCAATCAGGAAGCCCCCCAACGCGCTGGTGTGCGATATCTCGTCGCCGAACCTGGCCGCTTCGAACATGAGGGGTTACTCCTGTTCGCCGGGCTCGGAACGGCTTACGGGCGTGCGCGGAGTGAAGCTCGCCAGCAGGTTGTCCCAGTCCTGGTTCTGTTGGGCACTGAAATCGGCCTGTGCCGTGGTGGAGAAGATCAGCGCACGGCCAGGGCTGATGATGAAGGCGGCCTGGCGCTGGTAAAGCGGGCGGCCTTGGTTCATGTAATAGGCGTCGATCTGAATACCAGCAATGGGTGCGGTAGCAGAAAGCGCGACGGCCTTGTTGCCCAAACGGGTGTAGCCACGCAGCTTGGAGGTCAGCATCTTGACCTGGCGATCGACATAGGCCTGCAGGGCTTCGTCTGGCAGCAAGGTGTCACGCGAGATGGTGATGCTCAACGGCGCGGGAACACTGGCACCCAAGACGAACATGTTGACCGTGCGGTCCTCGAACCCTGCTGGCAGCGCTATGCCGCCTTCCTGCAACTCGTAATCCATGCGATGAAAATTCCTGATAACAAAAAATGGGGGTCAGCTCAGCGCGAAGCCATCGAGCATGCGGTCAAACTCGGCCAGCCACTGGCTCAGGCCCGGCTTGCTGGGGTCGATTACGCATGAGATATCCAGCCATTGCAGTGACTCGCTGCCGGCGATGGGCACCAGCGCGCCGACCAGGCGACCGTGGCGGGGCTCGTGGCCGGCATTGAAGTGAAAATCCACCACTTTGGCGGGGTTGCCGGCCAGGTGGCAGTCACGTTTGCGAATCACGCGCAGTTGCGGGCTCATTTCGCGCAAGGCCTCGATTGCACGCTCGAACAATTGCTCCAGCGGCTGCCTGGCGCGTACATCACGGCGGCGGATGCTGAGGCTGACTGGCTCGCCTTCATGCTCGAGGGTGGTCTGGATATCGCGGAAACGAAAGCCAACTGGAAATTGCAGGTTGAAACCCGCGAAGGTGAAACCGCTGGCCACATCCTGCAGCACTGCCGGCACGGGTTCCGGTGTGGGCACAGGTTCGGGCACATGAGCAGCTTCTGCCAGCTTGGCCAGGCGCGCTGCCTCCTCTTGCGCTTCGCGCCTGGCGGAGATGCGGTCGTAGATCGAGGGCTTGTACATGTACCTTGCCTCAGTCGTTGATCCGCACTGCGGCGCCAGTGATTTGGGTGGTGTCGGTACTGGTGGTCACGATGACTTTGCCTTTGATCTCGATGCCTTCCGGGGTCAGCGTGATGCTGCTGTCGCCCACCTGCAGGATGATGTGCTGCTTGGCGGCCACCTGGATGAACTGGTTGTCGACCTGCAGGGTGTAAGAACCTTCGGTCACCTGCACCACGGTGTCTTTCTTGACCGTTTCGGTGTGCGTACCGCCAACCGTAATCGAGCGGTTGTTCCCTACATCATGGGTCTCATCCAGCTCGATTTCGGTATCCATGTTGCGCTCGGCATGCATGATGATCTGCTCGGCGCCGGCCTTGTCTTCGAAGCGGAAGAAGTTGGCGGTACCGCCGTCGCCCTTCATCGAACGTGTCAGGAACCCACTCTGGGTCTTGTTCGCCGGCAGCGACCATGGCGGGGTGTTGGTGCTGTTGTACAGGCTGCCCATGATCAGCGGCCGGTCCGGATTGCCGTCAAGGAACACCACAACCACTTCGTCGCCTATGCGTGGGATCTGGATGCTGCCGAAGCCGCCGCTGGCGCCGGACTGGGCGACACGTACCCAGCAAGAGCTTTGATCGTTGAATGCTCCAAGCCGGTCCCAGTGAAACTGCAACTTCACGCGGCCCAGTTCGTCGGTGAATATTTCCTCACCGGGCGGCCCGACTACGATTGCGGTCTGCGGGCCGTTGATCAAGGGTTTACGCGTGCTTAGCTGAGGGCGGAAGGCGATTTTCCTACGCACGCAGACAAATTTATTGTGATAACCGGCTTGATCACCCGTCATATAATTGTTGCTGCCACGATGCTCTACGCTCAGTAACAAAAACTGCCGGTTTTCAGCATCACCTGAATCATGAACATAATGCTGGGTCAGTTCGAAGGTGTAGCCTGGCTTCATCGCCCGGCAATTGCTATCACCGTAAAAGGTCTTACCTACCAGTTCCAGAGCTTCGATACGATTACGCACGAGGTTCTCTCCGGCTTCGTAGGTGCCGTGAGTGTATTGACCTGGAAAATCATAGATTTCAAACTTGTCGACATCCCCCTGCTCATTGAGACTCTGCATGGTCACCGGAAGGAAATTGCGCGGCTGACGATAGTCAAAGGTTCGAACGGCGATCTTTCCGGATTGCAGTTGACGAGAGGCGTGCCACTGGGTAATCGAGTCAGCCGTTTCTGTTACGGACGCGGAATGAAAGCGAATTTGCGGTTGCTCGGGCAAAGGCAGTAGCGTACTGGAGTCATCCGTGATGATCATGACATGAGCATCTGCGGTGTGCTCAAAGTAGTAGAATAGCCCTTCATTCTCCAGCAAACGCTGAACAAAGTTGAAGTCGCTTTCGCGATACTGAGTAATGTAGCTATAAGGTTTCAACGATTTGTTCAGGCGGAACTCGTACTTTGCCAAGCTGCCGAAACCTGCAAACACCTCGCTCACTACGTCCTGTACCGTCTTATCCTGGAAGATTCGTGAATCGAAACGGCAAGTCAACATCCACAGCCAGGGCCCAAGCAGGGCAGAATAACGTACATAACCGCCATCACTCCCCTGGGTGCTGAAACGATTTATATACCCATTAATATAGCGAAAGTTGCCATCGGCAAGTTCTATTTCTACCGTTGCAAGGCGGCCAATCAAGGACTTTAGCTTAACATCAATGCGCTGACTCAGTAGTGCCAAATCCAATTGATAAAGGCGTGAAAGCCCCTCGCTCCCAGAAAAATGCTCAAGCAACAGATCTTCTTCGCTGTTCTGTGCAAAAGTATTGAGCTTGAACAGACGTCGATTCTGTGGGCTTAACAGGGAAATCAGGTCCGTCAACATAACGCTTCCTTGATAACTGATATTTAATATCGCTTATTGTCGGCTCTTGAGTGCAAAAACCCGAGCCAACCATGAAGCGTCGCGTAACGCACGCACATATTCGATCTCAAGAAATGTGTATTGACGCGCCTCACGACACTCGCGTTCTTTTAACGCCCTTAACGAAGCGATATTGGTGCGATTATAGAAGACCAAATACAGCGAAATGAAAACCATCACACACAGCACCACAGCCATAGAACTGTTATAGTTTTTTATCATCGGATATAGCAGACTACTCAACCCTGCACCAAACCCGCCCACAACCCACGAATTGGCCTGCTCGGGTTCGAATACTTCAACCCGCTCACCGCGTAACAGGAATGAAGTCGCCTTGCTTCTATGTCCATAGGCCAATGCGAAAGCCAGCGCAGTAAGAATGAGCGGCACGGCGCTGATCGCAAGCGCCGCTACGCCTCCCATTTTTGCTTGTTTGTACGTTATCGCCATTGACAGGACAAAGGCGAAAAGCGGCACGGCAGTCAAGCTGAAACAGAGGCGTAAGGACGCAAAATCAGCAAATCTTTCCGAGCGATAGGCGCATTTCACGCACCAGCAAAATGTAAGAAATGACGCTACAGCCATGGGCACAAAAACAATCTTCGGCGCAACCCCAAGTGTCAACACTGAAATCATAAGCGTCAAAAACCAGAAAGCCCAAATTCGCGCAAAAAACCGTTCGGTCGTAAACATCTAATTCAATCTTTCCCAGTCAGGTAATCGCCAAAATCAGTCCCCCAACCGGTTGCGTCATCACTCAAGGTGAATTGAATAGCTGCACCGACCACAAGCGAAGCAACTATTACGACGATGGCCGGCCCGCCAATCATGCCAATAATCACGCCACTGGCGTATGCTGCCGCGTTGGCTGGCTGACTGTAAGCGGATTTGCGCAAGAATTCATCAACGCTCGAAGAACTACTAATATCCAGAGCCAACTGTGGGCCAAATGCTAATGCTGACCCGGTCATGCCGCCCGCAATAAACTTCCCTGCCCCCTTGCTGCCATAAGCGGCGCTATCAACATGCGCAACTTTTCGCAACTCTCTGACAGTGTCGTAGGCTGCAATCCTGATAGAGTCGTTAACCAGCTTGCCATTGACCCTATACATACTGGCCTTTGTGTTCGCCGGCACCTCAAAAAACAAGTTACCCCCAGAACTCACTAACTTTATTCGGCCCCGGAATGCACGACGAGGCGACACACTACCGGCTTTTCCGCGGGAAGCAGCCCATTTTTTCAATTGCTTCTTTGTTGCCGGGGTGAGGTCCAACAGGTTTTCTACTTTTGTGTTCATTGACCCGGCGTGAATGGCGCCACCGACACCGGCCAAAGTACCAGGCAAGTTAGCCGTCGAAAATAGAACCGGGCCTACGACTGGAATAGATTCAGCTTTTTTCTTCAATGCCAAAAGCTTATCTGCCCCCACGCGGCCAGCGCTGACCATTTTATTTAATAGCCCAACAAGCTTTAACGCATAATCTTCTGCTTCTTCAGCAGTCAAGTCGCTCTGCTTGGCGCTCAGTTCCGCAATCAAGAATTCTGCGGCGTCCAGATCGTTAGCAGTATATCTGCCCCCGATATCCAGTGTGGAGGGGAAGCTCCTGGCTGCGACAGTGCTTGGCCAAGGCAGCTCGCCCTGTCCAAGCAGGCCATCTTGCGGACCCAGCCCCATCGGGTCAGCTGCGGTACAGGGGTAAATGCCTTGATTCAAACTCGCCCCCCCACCCATGGCGGGATGCAAGGTCCTGGAACACGCGTCGATCTGACGCAGAGCAAAGGGGCAGGTACCAGATACAGCTCCATGCCATTGATACTCCATGTTGAAAAAGGCCAGCGCTCGCACTCGCCACGGCCATTGCGTTCAGTGAGGCGTAAGGAGCCCGCCCTCCGCTGCGACTCCTGACCTTTCAATTAGTTCACTGCTGCCATTGAAAAATGCCACTCTCATCACATTTCCCTCTGAGCAGAACCTGAAAGCGTGCAGGAAACAACGAGCCGCTTCATTCTGTCAACCGAAAAAGTCAATCACAAATCGCAACAAGTGACATCAATAAGCCATCACCCTCGACATCGGGAGCGCTTATCAAGCGCATACAATACGAAAAATAACAAACAGTTACAGATATCTTGTAATACGCGACTCTATTCGACCAGTTGAAATTCATTCAGGCTCTGTTCGACGGCACCGAAAAGCATAAATCCATGCTGAACAGGCTGATAATTTGAGCAATAGCTAGCAAAGGATTCAACCCACAAAGACGAATAACTCGCCGAGGCCTTGCCTCATGTTTATTACATTGCAGAACACTACATAGCCCGCACACGACTTGCCAGCACACAAGCTGATCTGCGCCTGTGGTTGCCGCAAGCATTTCACTGGCGAGGAACCAGCGAGTAAGGCCGGAGCAATGCAACCCACCATGTCACTTGAGTATTTAGACAAAGCGCTCGCGCTGACGATCACTGAACCCTATCCGTGCCTGTCGTAGAGAAGGTCATCGAGCTCATCGCCCAGCGGCGCCAGCTCGAACAGCCGGCTCGCCAACCTACGAATATGCTGCGACCAGGCCACCTTGGCCACCCACTCCGACGGCATGCCCGATACCCCGTAGAGCGCCCCCGCAATCTGCCCTGCCGTTGCAGCGACACTGTCGGCATCATCGGCAAGGTTGGCGGCCAGGAGGATCGCGTCCTTGAAGTTGTCGGTGTTCCATACGGCCCACAGTGCTGCTTCCAAGGTATCGATGACGTAGCCGGAGGAGCGGATCTGTTCGCGGTTCTTTTGCTTGTACTCGCCCGCATTGATGATCATCGGGCGAGGCCGCAACGAACGCACCGCTGGGGCCAGGGCCTCTTCCTTGTCTGCACCGTTGAGCGCCAGATGCAGCTGTGCCGCAAACAGCTGACAGCAGTTCACTGCCTCGTCGGCGTTGTGGGTCACGCTGCTTTGCGTGACGCTTTCCCACCAGCTTGCCGACAGCGAGTGCCGGCGGAAGATTGCCGTAGGCGCAAGGCGGATGATGGAGCCATTGCCAGCCGTCGAGGGGTCATAGTTGCCTTGCCAGGTAATGCCCTCGCGCAGCCAGCCTTCAAGGGCATTGCGCGTGGCATTGCCGATATCGAAACAACGACCGTTGGCACTGTTTTCCCCGCGCCGGTACCAGCGGACCAAGGCATCTGCGTAGGTGGCGTAATCGAACTTGCCCTTGCTCACATACGTGTCTGCCAGGCACAGCGCCATGCTGGTGTCATCAGTCCACTCACCCGCAACAAGGTTGAACGGGCCACCCCCGACCATGTCGCTCACCTGGCCCCTGTCGCGGGCCTGGAACTCGAGCGTGGTGCCTACCGCATCGCCGATGGCCAGGCCAAGCAGCGCGCCCTTGGCGCGGTCCAGTGCCTGCTCCGCGGTCAATGTGCAAGCCCTGGAATGCAGCCAGCTTGGCTTGACCGCCGGCGCCGCTGGCGCAACAGGCTGCAAGGTGTAGTCCATCCGCTGCTGCAACTGCCGGGAGGGCTCCGGCGACAGGTGCGCATAACGTCGCACGTAGTCGGCCAGCAATGCGTTTGAGCTTCTTAGATCGATCATGGGATTTCTTTGAGAATGAATTGGGTAACGGAGCCATTGGCGTATCAACGGTACCATTGCCTGCGGTCGAGGCCTTGATATTGCCGATGTCGAAGCAACGGCCGTTGACGCTGTTTTCAGTCTGCCGGTACCAGCGCGCCATGGCATCGGCAAAGGAAGCGAAATCGAATTGGTCGTTGGCCCTTGGCCCTTTGTAGCGTAGGTGCCCCCAGGCACAGGGCCATGCTGGTATCGTCGGTCCACTCACCAGACGCCAGGCGCAAAGGAGTACCGCCGACCCTATCGTAAACATGCCCTTGATCGCGCCGCTGACACTCCAGCGTCGCGCCTACTGCATCACCAATCGCCAGATCAGGCAATGCGCCCTGAGCGCGATCCAGTGCCTGGTCCTGTGATAACGTCCAGGATCTGTTGTCCAGCAATGCTGGTTTGATCTGCGGCCGCCAGGGAATGCTCAGGCACACATGAAAGACCATCCCGAACTCTACGTAAGGTCCCCTGTTCTTTTCCGGCTTACGGCCATCGGTCTGATGCTGTCCATGCTCGCCATGGGAGCACTGGCGGTGTACGCCTTATGGACGGATATCGTACCCCTCTACGGCCGGCTCTACCGTAATGCGCCGGTCGTGGAAACCCCGCTCAAAGCTTTCTTCATGATTGCATTCATTCCCCTGGGGCCTTGCCTGATCGTTGGTAGCCTGATCGCCGCATGGACCGGTCGAAAGTTTGACCCACTGAAAACCTCTTGGCTGCATGGGTTCCAGCTACGCTCGCTGCAACTGACGGTTGTGCTGATGGTTATCGTCGCACCGACAATGATTACGCTGACCACAGCAACGCTTTCGGCAAAGGGCTACTGGTCGTGCCCGAAGCTCAGGATCTCGGGCTCCGGTTGGCAGATGTTCTGGGTTAACGATGAACGCGTGTGCTTCAAGCCGGATCATTACATCAACGACAATTGGCCATGTAAGGCAATCAATGGCAGAGACGTTTGCGTACAGGTCGATGGTCGCTGAGTTGGATGCAACCGGCTGCGCCGGTGTTCGCGGGCAATCCCGCACCTACCCGCACCTACTAGCATCGCGCTAGCTATCGCTTTTGCACAAGACAGTTACCCCGCTGGATGCGACGAAACTCGTCGCATTGCCATCATCCTGACGCGCTTCCCCAACCCGCAACGCGCAGGCGGCCAGCGCACAAAATGAGAACTGACTCACTTTTTGAAAAAAACTTTTTACCAATGATTTTCATCTCTTCCCAGCCCCTTTCGCACCCAGTCTTTAGGGCTTAACCCCCCAATTCCTGCGACCAAGCGCACTGTCAATATCACAGCGCCATTATTGCGTAGCGTCGTAAAACACTGAAAAAATCGCCCCGCCCGCCGGAACTTCTTCCCCAGCGAGGTGCCCTAGTCGGCATTGCTGGCAACACAATATTCATGTGCCAGCACTCAGATTTGCCGCAGCCGATGGCTCAATTTCAGGTCGACGCCACTGGCGTTCAGGACGATCAAGCAGGCACATGGACGCGATGTACCGATGACACAATCATTCGATGTCGAAGCACTGATCAAGCTGCGTAGCCAGACGCGGGCGATCTCCGATGCGCTGAAGGCGCAGGCGGCGGATTACCTTGCCACCGTGGCACCGCTGATCCGTCCGCAAACCCTGTTTGGCGAATACCTGCAAGGCGCCCAGCGCAGTAGCGGGCGCGAAACCCAGGGCCACTTCCAGGCCCTGGTCGAGCTCTACGAACGTATCGGCTCAGCCGCGCCGTTCCAGCTGGTCACCGAGCTGGAAGTACCGCTGAACCTGATCAGCACCACCCCCGAACTGTTCCCGCTGGAATACGACAAGGTCCTCGAACAGAGCGGCCAGACCATCCGTATCACCAGCCCTACCCGCTGGGTAGTGGGCTTCCACGCCTTCGACCTGGCGCGGTTTCGCAATGTCATCAAAGACCCCAACCGCAGCAGCGCCGAGCTGTACCGCTTCGTGGTGCACTACCTCGTGCTGTTCTACTGCCTGAGCAAGTCGCCTGGCCTGGGCCGGCTGTTCGAAGGCCTGCGCTACGGGCTGAGCTTCGAACGCCTCAAAGGCTTTGGCGACCTGCCGTTCTGCGTCATCAGCTCGCCGGTGCGCTCGGAACTTCCCGACGATTCGGTCATCCGTAGCAGCACGCAAATTGCCGGCAACACCAGCTTCGAAGAACTGGTGGGCCGCGACAACATTCTGGAAATGAACGACGACATCCGTCAGCGCCTGCTGCTGACGATCGAAGGACTGTAACCCGCAGTGCCCCACACCGGGCCGCGCAATGATTCGCAGCGAACTGCTAGCACTGGAGAACACGATGGCGAAGAAGGAAAGCACCCAGCACAAACTCGACCGCGTCCGCGCGCCGCGGGTCCATATCACCTACGACGTGGACATCGGCGATGCCATCGAGAAAAAGGAGCTGCCCTTCGTCGTCGGCGTACTGGGCGACTTTTCCGGCAACCCGCTGGAGCCGCTGCCCAAGCTCAAGGACCGCAAGTTCGTCTTCATCGACCGGGACAACTTCAACGGTGTGCTCAAGGGCATCAAGCCACGCCTGACCTACCGGGTCGACAACACCCTGGCCAAGAACGGCACCCAGCTAGGCGTGGAGCTGAACTTCAACAGCCTTGAAGACTTCGAGCCACAGAACGTGGTCAAGCAGGTCGAGCCGCTGCGCAAGCTGCTTGAAGTGCGCAACAAACTGGCCGACCTGCGCAACAAGATGGGCGGCAACGACAAGCTCGAAGAGCTGCTGATGGACGTGCTGCAGAACACCGAAAAACTCAAGACCCTGGGCAAGGAATTCGGCCGTGAAGCCGAAGTGAAAGACCCATCCAGCAGCGATCGCGCCTGAGCAGGAGCCCGAACATGACCGACAAGCAAACCGCACCGCAACAGGCCGGCGAACTGGTCGAAGTAGAAAACTTCGCGCCACAGCCCTCACTGCTGGACAGCATCATTTCGCAAAGCCGCGTGGCCCGTTCCGACACCGAGCGCAACCGCACCCGCGACCTGATTGGCGAATTGGTGAACCAGGTGCTCGAAGGTGAGATGACGCCGAGCAAAGACCTGATCGCCGTGCTCGACTCGCGTATCGCCGAGATCGATTCGATGCTCTCCGAGCAGATGAACGAGATCATGCACGCCCGCGAGTTCCAGCAGCTGGAAGCCTCCTGGCGCGGCCTGAAATACCAGGTAGACCAGACCGAAACCAGCACCACGCTGAAGATCCACCTGCTCAACGCCTCGAAGAAGGACCTGGTACGCGACCTGAAGGCCGCCAGCGAATTCGACCAGAGCGCGCTGTTCAAGAAAGTCTACGAAGAAGAATACGGCACTTTCGGTGGCGCGCCGTTCGGTATGCTGATCGGTGACTACGAGTTCAACCGCAACCCCGAAGACATGTACCTGCTGGAAGAGATCTCGCACGTGGCAGCGTCGGCGCATGCACCGTTCATCTCCGCCGCCTCCCCCGAGCTGTTTGGCTGGGACTCGTTCACCGAGATGTCCGGCCCGCGTGACTTGGCAAATCTCTTCGACACCGTCGAATACGCCAAGTGGAAGTCGTTCCGCGCCTCGGAAGACTCACGCTACGTCGGCCTCACCCTGCCCCACGTGCTCGGCCGCCTGCCATATGGCCCTGATACCACGCCGGTGGAAGAATTCAACTTCGTCGAAAGCGTCGACGGCCGCGACCACAACAAGTACCTGTGGATGAACGCCGCCTATGCCCTCGGCACCCGCGTCACCGATGCTTTCGCCCGCTACGGCTGGTGCGTGGCCATCCGCGGCGTAGAAGGTGGCGGCCTGGTCGAAGGCTTGCCAACCCATACCTTCAAGACCGACGACGGCGAAATCGCCCTCAAGTGCCCGACCGAGATCGCCATCACCGACCGCCGCGAAAAAGAGCTGTCGGACCTGGGCTTCATTCCCCTGGTGCACTGCAAGGGCACCGACTATGCCGCGTTCTTCGGCACCCAGTCGGCGCAGAAGCAAAAGCAATACAACACCGACATCGCCAACGCCAACGCACGCCTGTCGGCCCAGCTGCAGTACATCTTCGCCACGTCGCGCATCGCCCATTACATGAAGGCAATCATGCGCGACAAGATCGGCAGCTTCGCCTCGCGCATGGACGTGGAGCGCTTCCTCAACCAGTGGCTGGCCAGCTACGTGCTGCTGGACGACACCGCCAGCCAGGAGGCCAAGGCCAAGTTCCCGCTGCGCGAAGCCCGCGCCGAGGTGTTCGAGGTACCAGGCAAGCCAGGCGTGTACAAGGCTGTAACCTACCTGCGCCCGCACTACCAGCTCGACGAACTGACCGCCTCGCTGCGCCTGGTCGCCGAACTGCCTCAAGGGGCGCGCGGCTGACAAGCCGGTGTGTACAGGGATGACACATGAGTAACCAGGCCCGCCTGCTGCCCTCGCTGCTCGACCGACTGCTGGACGACCGTCCGTTCCAGTCGGCCGAGCCGGCCGCGCAGCGTACCTGCTCGCTGGCCGAGTACAAGGCCAGCATCGTCCGTGACCTTGAGGTGCTGGTGAATACCCGCCAGTCCCTGGTCGCCGAAGAGCTCGACGGCTTCAGCCAGCTCGGTGGTTCCATCCTTGAATACGGCATGCCCGACTTCATCAGCCGCAGCGTGCTCGACCCACATGACCGCCGCCTGATCCAGCAACAGCTGGAGCGGGCGATCAGTACCGGAGACCGGCGTTTCCGCCGGGTCCGTGTGCAGCTTTTGGCCCAGCAAAACGGCCACCGCATGTTGACCTTCCGCGTGGACGCCGTATTGCGTCTGCAGGACATCAGTCGCCAGGTCTCGTTCGACGCCGTGCTGCAGGTCAACACCCAGGAATACAAAGTGCAGAACCTCAACTGATGCTCGACGAACTGCTGCCCTACTATGAAAAGGAACTGTCGCACCTGCGCTTCCTCGGCCAGGAGTTTGCCGCGCAGTACCCGAAAATCGCTTCGCGCTTGCTGATCGAGGGCGACAACTGCGAAGACCCGCACACCGAGCGCCTGATCGAGGCGTTCTCGTTCCTTTCTGCGCGGGTGCACAAGAAGCTCGATGACGAGTTTCCGGAAATCGTCGAATCCTTCCTTGAGGTGCTGTACCCGCATTACCTGCGCCCTACCCCCTCGATGTCGATTGCCGAGCTGAGCCTGGGCAGGCACGAGAAAGTCACCGAAGCGTACCGGGTGGCGCGCCATACCGAGATGCATGCCAACGCCATAGAGGGCGTGGTGTGCAAGTTCCGCACGTGCTACCCGGTAGAGCTGTGGCCGATTGCCGTGCAACAGGCCTCGTTCGTCGAAATGGAACGTTCGGCCTTCAACGGCCACAGTGCCGACCTGGTCGCACACCTGCGTATCCGCCTTGCAGCCACCGGCGATGCTCTGTTCGGGCAGATGCATATGGACCGCCTGCGGTTTTTCCTCGACGGCGAAGCAACGCTCATGCTGCACCTGTACGAGCTGCTGTTCAATAACCTGGCCAAGGCGACCTTGAGCTTCAACGACGGGGGCCGCAGCCGTGAGGTCGCACTGCCCGTCGATGCCCTCAAGGCCGTAGGCTATGCCCGCGACGAAGGCCTGGTTGACTACTCGGAGCGCTCGTTCCTCGGTTACCGGCTGCTGCACGAATATTTCACGTTCCCCGACAAGTTCATGTTCTTCGACCTCAGTGGCTTTGCCCGCATTCTGCAGGGCAAGGCCATCGAGCAGGTCGACATCAATTTCTATTTTTCCGAATACGACCTTGGCGAGCGACTGGCGCGGTTGACCCAGAATATCGGGCGCAACAACTTCAAGCTCAACTGCACGCCCATCATCAACCTGTTCCGCCAGCAAGCCGAGCCGATCAAACTGACCCACACCCAGCACGAGTATCCGGTCACCCCGGACACCCGGCTGCACAACGCAGCAGAAGTGGTATCCATAGACCGTGTGCGTCGGGTTCGTAAACTGGGGGGCACCGACCAGGTTGCCACTTGCCAGCCGTTTTTCGAGCCGCGAGGCGAGCAAGACCTGCACAGCAGCTTCTGGGTTGCCCGGCGGCGCGCCCAGGGTGACGCCACTGCCATGAGCATTCGCGTGGTCGACCGCGACCTGGAGCTGATCAGCGCCAGCAGCGACACCCTCAGCATCGCCCTCACCTGCAGCAACCGCGATGTCCCGCTCATGCTCCCGTTCGGCGGCGAGCGTGGCGATTTCAACATTCCCGCCAACTCGGTAATCAAGGATATCCGCTGCCTGCGCAAGCCCACCGCCACGGTGCGCGTGCCATTGGGCAAAGGCTTGATATGGCGCCTGATCGCGCACCTGTCGCTGAACCATATGTCACTGGTCAGCCAAGGCCGTGAAGTGCTGCTGGAGCTGCTGTCGCTTTACAACTACCGCAACGTCTCGGCCATCCGCAAACAGATCAACGGCATCAAGGCCATCAACAGCGAGCCGGTAGTTGCGCGTATCGGCCATCCGCGGCCGAACTTCGTGCGGGGCGTGGGCATTACCCTCACCCTCGACGAGCACCAATTCACCGGCAGCGGCGTGTTCCTGTTCGGCATGGTGCTGGACCACTTCTTCGGCCAGTACTGCTCGATGAACAGCTTCACGCAACTGACCCTGCGCACCCAACAACGAGAAAAGAGAGTCGTCCAATGGCCAGCACGTACTGGCGATCAGCCCCTGGTCTGATCGATCAGGCCCGAGCCGAGCCGCACCGATTCGAATTCTTTCAATTGGTGCGCCTGCTCCGCCTGCACTACAGCCGCACCGGGCGCATGGACCTGGCAACCCGGCCCCACGAAGACCCGCTGCGTTTCCGCACCCAGCTGTCGCTGGCGTTTCCGGCCAGCGAAGTCAGCGACCTGCACTTCGAGCACGCAGGCAAGGTCTCGCCTGCCGGCCTGCCACTGTCGGAAGTGCAGGTTACCTTCATGGGCCTGGTCGGGCCTTCAGGCGTGCTGCCGCGTCCGTACACCGAGTTGCTGCTTGAGCGCCATGTGCAGTTTCGAGACGATGCCGCCCATGCCTTTCTCGACATTTTCTCGCACCGCATGACCACGCTGTTCTACGAGGCCTGGCAAAAATACAAATTCCATATCGAGCACGAGCGCACTGGCAGCTCGGGCTTCGATGGCTACCTGCTCAACCTGGTGGGCCTCGGCCCGCGGGCGCAGAAGCTCAAGTTTGAAGAACAACCGTCAGCATTGCGTCGCGAGCTGTTCAGCTATTTTGCCGGCCTGCTCAGCCAGAAGCCGCGCAATGCGCTGAACCTCGAGCGCATGCTCGGCTTCTATTTCTCGCTGCCGATCCACGTCAAGCAGTTTGCCGGGCGCTGGTTGCACCTGCCGCCTGAGCAGCGGACCCAGCTTGGCCGGCGCAACGCCCAGCTTGGCCACAGCGCCGTTGCTGGCAAGCGGGTGTGGGACTACCAATCGTGCATTCGCATTGAGCTGGGCCCACTGAGCCTGGCCGATTACCAGCGCTTCCAGCCTGGTACCGAGTGCCATCGCAAACTGGTCGAGCTGGTGCGCTTCTATATAGGTGCCGGCCTGGACTTTGAAATCGCCCCGCGCCTCAAGCGCGAGGCGGTACCGTGCGCCCGGCTCGGCCGCAACGGCAATGTCGCGTTGGGCTGGCTCGGCTGGCTCAAACGCCCTGGCCGTGACGCGGAGCCTTCGCGTTGCGCCGTTTTCCATATTCCTTACGATGGGGTCGCCTTGTGAACCTGAAGTCGCTGTTCGCCAAGCTCAACGAAACCAGCCGCACGGCCACCGAAAGCGCAGCTGCCCTCTGCCTGTCAGAGCACCACTACGATGTCGAGGTGGAACACCTGCTGCTGCAGTTGCTCGACACCGGTGACAATGACCTGGCCCCGATCCTGCGCCACTATGAGGTGGTCGCCGAGCGCCTGCAGGCGCAGCTGGTCACCGCCCTGGGCACGTTCAAGAAAGGCAATACCCGCACCCCGGCGCTGTCGCCGCACATTACCCGCATGATCGAGCAGGCCTGGCTGCTGGCGTCCATCGAGTATGGCGTCGGCCAGGTGCGCAGCGGCCACCTGCTGCAAGCCCTGCTCGACGACGCCGAACTGCGCCGGGTGGTCGTTGCCTCGGCCCCGGAGCTGGAAAAAATCAATGCCAACGACCTGCGCCTGAACCTCGCCGCGCTCGTCGAAGGCAGCGCCGAGTCCCGCCAGGCAAGCGCCCTGGCCAGCCCGGCGGCACCGGTGGCCAACAGCAGCAAGGCAGGCGGCAAGACCCCTGCGCTGGACCAGTACACCGTCAACCTCACCCAAAGTGCACGCGAAGGCCGCATCGACCCAGTGCTGGGCCGTGAGTTCGAAGTGCGGCAGATGGTCGACATCCTCTCCCGCCGCCGGCAGAACAACCCGATCCTCACCGGTGAAGCCGGCGTGGGCAAAACCGCCGTGGTCGAAGGCCTGGCCCTGCGCATCGCCCAGGGCGACGTGCCAGCTGTGCTCAAGAACGTTGCCGTGCATACCCTCGACCTTGGCCTGCTGCAAGCCGGCGCCGGGGTAAAGGGTGAGTTCGAAAACCGCCTGAAGGCGGTCATCGAAGAGGTCAAACGCAGCCTGCACCCGATCATCCTGTTCATCGACGAAGCCCACACCCTGATCGGCTCTGGCGGCCAGGCCGGGCAGAACGACGCTGCCAACCTGCTCAAGCCGGCGTTGGCGCGTGGCGAACTGCGTACCATCGCCGCCACCACCTGGGCCGAGTACAAGAAGTATTTCGAGAAGGACGCCGCCCTCGCCCGCCGCTTCCAGGTGGTAAAGGTCGAAGAGCCTGACGAGGACAAGGCCATTCACATGTTGCGCGGGCTGCTGGGCAAGATGCGCGAGCACCACAAGGTGGCGGTGATGGACGAAGCGCTGGTGCAGGCGGTGCGCCTGTCCAGCCGCTACATCACCGGGCGCCAGCTGCCCGACAAGGCGGTCAGCGTGCTCGACACCGCCTGTGCGCGCATTGCCCTGGCACAATCGTCGCAGCCTGGCTTGCTGGAAGACTGCCGTCGACAGATCGACAACCTGCAGGCAGAAATTGACGTGCTCGGCCACGAAGCCGGCAAAGGCCACGACCATGCCCGCCGCTTGAGTGAGCTGCAGACCAGCCTGCAGGCCAAACAGCAGCAGGAGCAGCAATTGAACGAGCAGTGGCAGCAAGAGCTGGCGCTGGTCGAACAGCTCAAGGCGCTGGATGCCGCCAACGACGCCGATGCCGGGCAGCTCAATAGCCTGCGCGCCGAACTGGCTCGCGTGCAAGGCGACCAGCCACTGGTGCACGCGCTGGTCGACAGCGGCGCCATCGCCCAGGTCATCAGCGGCTGGACCGGCATCCCGCTGGGCAAGATGCTGCGTGACGAAATCGACACCGTACAGCGCCTGCCCGCCCTGCTCGGCGAGCGCGTGCTGGGCCAGGACCATGCCCTGCACGAAATCGGCAAGCGCATCAAGATTTCCCGGGCGCGCATGGAAGACCCGAACAAGCCGATCGGTGTGTTCCTGCTGCTCGGCCCCAGCGGCGTCGGCAAGACCGAAACCGCCCTGGCCCTGGCCGATACCCTGTACGGCGGCGAGCGCAACCTGATCACCATCAACATGTCCGAATACCAGGAGGCTCACACCGTGTCGAGCCTCAAGGGCTCGCCCCCCGGCTACGTCGGCTATGGCGAAGGCGGCGTGCTGACCGAGGCGGTGCGCCGCAAACCGTACAGCGTGGTGCTGCTCGACGAGGTTGAAAAAGCCCACCCGGACGTGCTCGAACTGTTCTTCCAGGTATTCGACAAGGGCGTACTGGACGACGGTGAAGGCCGCGAAATCAATTTCCGCAACACGGTGATCATCCTCACTTCCAACACTGGCACCGAGCGCATCATGCAGACCTGCCTGAATGCCACAGAGCTGCCCACGCCGCAGGCCATCGTCGAAGGCCTGCGCGACGAACTCAATCATGTGTTCAAGCCGGCCTTCCTTGGCCGCCTGAGCATCGTGCCGTTCTACCCGGTGCAGGACCAGATCCTGGAGCGCATCGTCGCCCTCAAGCTCGCGCGCATCGCCAAGCGCTTCGCCCGCAACCACCAGGCCGAACTGAGCTACGACGAGGCGCTGGTCAAAGCTATCGCTGCGCGCTGCACCGAGGTCGACAGCGGTGCGCGCAATATCGACAACATTCTGTCCCAGACCTTGATGCCCGAACTCGCCCAGCGCGTGCTCGAACGCATGGCCCAGGACACGCCCATCGAACGCCTGGTGATCGAATTGGGCAGCGATGGCGACTTCGCCTATCGCCTGGCCTGATCAATGACCGGAGGTTTAGCCGTCATGCAACTCAAGCACACCGCCCTCAAACGCCTGACCACCGCGGCCCTGCTGCTGGCGCTGGCCGGTTGTGGGGTTACCGACCGAATCGGCAAACGCATGGAGGACAGCTGGGCTGCCGACATGCTGGCCGACAGCGAGAAGGTCATCCTGACCTCTGACGGCGGCAACCAGCTCAACCCTGATGCCGAGGGCAAGCCACTGTCTGTGGTGATGCGCGTGTACCAGCTGACGGACCTCGAGCGCTTCGCCGCGACCGATGCCGAGACCCTGTGGGATACCCCGCAAAAGGCACTGGGCAACACCCTGGTGGAAGCACGCGAGATCACCCTGCTGCCGGGCATCGGCCAGATCGACCAATGGCCGCTGGCCAAGAATGCTCGCTACGTTGGTGTGGCGGCGTTCTTCCGCGATGAACAAGGCGCGCGCTGGAAAGTCGCTTTCGACGCCAACTCGCTGCGCAAGGACGGCATCTGGTTCTCCTCCGACGGCCTGCGGGTACTGGTGGACAAGACTGAAATAAGCGCCATGCGTGGCGTGGATGTGCTGAACAAACCACCCACCGCCGACCAGCTCGCGGCTGCGCAAAAGGCCAAAGACGCTGACCCGACCCTGACGGACAAGGTGCAGGGCGCAGTTATCGAAAAAGCCTCCGACGCCGCAGGCCAGTCGGCCAACAACGCCATGGATTCAACCTTCAACTCTTTAGTGGATAGCGTCAAATGAGCAAGCAGAGCCGGGTGATGTGGTCGGAAGGCATGTTCCTGCTGCCCCAGCACTTCCAGTACCAGGACGAGTTCCACCAGCACCAGTTGGCTGAGTCGACACTGCGCAGTACCCCTTTCCATTGGGGGGTACAAGCGCTGCAGGTCGACGAAGACGCCCTGGCCAACGGTACGCTGCAGCTCAAACGCCTGAAGCTTGTGTTCCCAGATGGCAGCCTGTACGACGCTCCGCAGCACGACCCGCTGCCTGCCGCACGCGACCTCAAAGACCTGCTCAAGGCCAATGACCTCAAGGTCTATGCGGCACTCAAGCTGCCTGAGCCCTTTGGCCTCAATTACGTCGAAGATGGCCACGAACACAAGGCTGCGCGGCGTTTTCGCAAACAGTTCGACACCCTGCCAGACCTTAACGAAGGCGAACTGGAGAACGAAATCACCAGCCTGCGCCTGAACGTGGTAATGCTGGTCGACGGTGACAGCCTCGACGGTTACACCCATTGTCCATTGGCCAAGCTGACCCGCAACAGCATGGGCGGCTTCAATATTGACCCGCATTTCGTCCACCCTACCCTGCACCTGGGTAGCCACGAAACCATCGCCGGGCTCGGCAAGCGCCTGCTCGGGGCCCTGCAGGCCAAGAGCAAGGCACTTTCCGGCCGGCGACGTGAGCGCGCCGACCAGATCGCCGAGTTCGGGTCCAGCGACGTCACGCTGTTCTGGTTGTTGAACACGGTCAACCGTGCCCACCCGCAGTTGGCTCATCTGCTGGCTCATCCGCGCCTGCACCCGGAGCGCTTGTACCTGTTCCTCGCCGACCTGGCTGGCGGGCTGCTGACCTTCACCCTGGACACCCAGTTAAGCGACATCCCTGAGTACGACCATCAAGACCCCGCAGCATCATTGGTGAAACTGGACGAGATGATCCGGGTAATGCTCGACAACGTCGTGCCCAACCAGTGCATCGTCATCAACCTTACCCAGACCAAACCGTCGCATTGGCAAGGCCAGTTGCACGATCCACGCCTGGCCGAGGCGGACTTCTATATTGCCGTGCACGCCGACATGCCCGGCGCCAGCCTGCTGGAGCTGGTGCCCCGGGCGTTCAAGGTCGGCTCACCGGAAGACATCGAAGTGGTGGTCAACAGCGCCATGCCTGGTGTCACCCTCAATCATGCCGCCCGGCTGCCGAACGCGATTCCGGTACGCCTGGACAACCAGTACTTCGCCATCGAGCCGCACGGCAATGTGTATGAGCGAATGATCAATGCCCAGGCCATCTGCTTCTATGCGCCCAGCGCCTTTACCAACCTCAAGCTTGAACTGATGGCGGTGCTCAAATGACCGAAGCCGTATTGCAACAGGGCGCCGTCGCGGCCGCCAATGACAAACCGACACTCAAGGAC
This sequence comes from Pseudomonas sp. BN505, assembly GCF_029873175.1. Classification (NCBI taxonomy): domain Bacteria; kingdom Pseudomonadati; phylum Pseudomonadota; class Gammaproteobacteria; order Pseudomonadales; family Pseudomonadaceae; genus Pseudomonas; species Pseudomonas sp. BN505. The sequence goes on along the minus strand of NZ_SSOI01000026.1, from coordinate 180,374 downwards.
CTGGTCCAGGACTTCATCAGCATGGCGCTGATCGTGCGTCGCGGGCGCCAGGTCACCTCGGTGCAGGCTTTCGAAGGCAGCGTCGAGCGCTTTTTCACCAACCTGGAGCGTGATGCCCGCGCCGCCAACTACAGCGTCGAGCAGGTCAAGGACACCCAATACGCGCTGTGCGCTTTCCTCGACGAAAGCGTACTGCGCTCAGGCGACAACGAACTGCGCCGGCACTTTGAACTGCAGCCATTGCAGTTCCGCTATTTCGGCGTGCACCTGGCAGGTGAAGGCTTCTTCGAAAAAGTGGATGCGCTACGTGCCGACGTCAAGCAGAACATCGACGTGCTCGAGGTCTACCACCTGTGCCTGGCCCTGGGCTTCGAGGGCAAGTTCAGCCTCGGCCAGAAAGACCAGCTGCGCTACCTGGCCAATACCTTGGGCCAGGATATCGCCCGCTACCGCAAGGCGCCCAAAGCCCTGTCACCGGACTGGGCCCTGCCCGACCAGGTGTCGCAGATGCTGCGCCATGAAGTGCCGCTGTGGGTGTATCTGACGCTGATCGCGCTGGTGTGCATCGCCGTGTACCTCACGCTCGACTGGTTGCTGGACAAGGACGTCGCCGCCCTGTCCGAACAAATCCGCCAGCTGTTCAGTGCCTGAGCACACGTCAGGTAGCCGAGTCAGGAAGACATGAAAACATTACTGCGTCTGTTGAAAAGTTTCTGGGTGCTGCTGCCATTGCTGTGGCTGGCCAGCCTGTTGATTTGCTGGCTGGCCGCGCCGCTGGTGCCGTGGCTGCGTCATCACGTGCCGGAAGCGCTGGCAATAATCAGTGCCTGCTTCCTGCTGGTGATTGTGCTGCGCCAATATCAGCGCATCCGTGCCGAGCACAACCTCGAGAACCTGCTGCAAATCGAGGTCGACCGCTCGTGGAATGCCACCGGCGAGTTCCGTGACCAGCAGGTACTGCGCGAGCGCCTGAAGCACGCCATCGCCATGCTGCGCACCGACCGCTCTGCCGGAGGCGGCGGCAAGGCCGCGCTGTCCGATCTGCCCTGGTACCTGGTGGTTGGCATGTCGGCTGCGGGCAAGACTTCGCTGCTGACCCATTCCGGCTTGTCGGCCAGCATTGCCACGGCCAACGACAGTGAAAGCGGTACCCAGCACTGCGACTGGTACTTCAGCCCCGATGCCGTGATGATCGATACCGCCGGGCGCTACCTGCGCGACGACCAGTCGGCCAGCGAGTTCTCGGCCTTTCTGCGGATGCTGCGCAAGCAGCGCGGCAAGGCGGCGATCAATGGCCTGGTCCTGGTGGTAAGCCTGCCCGAGTTACTGGCGGCCAACAGCGATGAGCGCAATGCCCTGGCCAACCAGTTGGTGGCACGGGTCGAAGAGTACGCCGAATGCCTGGGCGCCAACCCGCCGATCTACCTGATGCTGAGCAAGACCGACCAGTTGCCGGGGTTCAGCCAGGCATTTGAGGGCCTCGACCTGCACGAACGCCAGCAGCCGCTGGGCATGACCTTTGGCCTGTCGGAAATCCGCAACAATGGCCTGCACGCCGTGCTGCAAACGCGGCTGAAAAACCTGCAAAGCCGTATTCGCCAGCACGTCGACGCACAGATGATCGCCCTCGGTGCCGAAGCCGATAGCACCCTGTTGAACTTCCCGCAGTATTTCGCCGCCCTCAGTGAAGTGCTCGAACCCTTCCTTGACCACTTCACCCAGGGCCATCGCGGTGCTAATCCGCTATTGCTGCGGGGCCTGTACTTCACCAGTGCGCTGCAGACCGGGCAGCAGCTGGGGCAGGTTTATGAAGACGTCATCGCCGATGAGTTCGCCCTCCAGGCGGCCTACGACGAGCGGGTCGAAAGCACCACCAAGGCCGTCGGTAACCGCAGCTACTTCATCACCGACACCTTCCGCCGGGTGATCTTCCCGGACCGCGACCTGACTTTGTACCAGTCCCGCCAGGGCAGCCAGGCCGCGTTCAGCCCTCTGTTACTAGGCCTGGCCGTCGCCACGGGGGTTGTGTTCATCGGCTGGCAGGCGCTGTCGTTCAACAACAACCGGCAATGGCTCGAAGGCCTGCGCGGGCAACTGGCGCAGATCGAACAAGCGCAGGAGCGCGAGCAACTGCTGGCTGCCGGCAAGGGGTTGGAGGTGCTGCGCGAACAGATGTCGATCGTCGAAGCCCATCGCCTGCAAGGTGTCCCGCTGCAACTGGCTGCCGGCCTTTACCATGGCGAAGCGATCCACCAGGTGAGCAGCACCGCTTACCTGGCGCAATTGCGCAGCCAGGCGCTGGAGCCGATCGCCCGCAGCCTGCAAGTGCAGATGCGCGCGTTCAACACCTTTGCCAACGGCATCAACCAGGCCCTGGAGTTCACCCCGGCGCCGCAGCCTAAAAAACGCAGCGGCAAGGCGATCGCCGCTGCCGTGGCCGCCAAGGCCGCCGCAGTCGACACCCGCCTGGGCGCCTACGCCGCCAAGGTCAACCTGGCCACGGCCAGCGATGCTGCCGAGCTGTCTGCCACTACCGGCGGCCTGTCGTTGTCCGAAGAAATGCTTGGCCGGCTGAACGAACAACAGGTGGCCTCGATCATCGAGGCCTACAACACACTCAAACTGTACCTGCTGCTGACCGAACCCCAGGCTCACCCGGACCCGGCCTTCGTCTCTGCAAGCCTGCCCCAGGCCTGGGCCGGCGCAGCAGTTGAAGGGTCCCCGGCCGACACCCGGGTAATCGAGGAAAACGTGCCGCTGTACGTGCAGCTGCTGGAGCAAGGCCAAGCGCCCGCGCTGCCGCGCAACGAGCAGTTGATCAATGAAACCCGGCAGAGCCTCAAGGCATTCATGATCTCCAGCTCCCTGGTCGATCGCGAATACCTGCGCCTGCAACTTGAGTCGAGCCGCCAGTTCCCGGCGCTCAGCCTCAACGACCTGGTCCCGCAACCGGGCCGCGCGCTGCTGTACAGCTCCGCTGGGGTACCGGCAATCTACACGCGCCAGGGCTGGGACACCTTCGTCAAGCCCGAGCTGATCAAGCTGGTGTCGGGCAACCTGCGCAACGAGTCGGACTGGGTGCTGGACGGCGAAGGCGGCGATGCCGTCGTGCAAAAAGCCAACTTCGTGCGTGAGTTCATGGCCCGCTACAAGCGCGACTACACCCAAGCCTGGTACAAGATGGTCAGCAGCGTCGGCATGCGCCACTTCGCCGACCTGGCCTCGGCCACCGATCAACTGGGCCTGCTCAGCGACGTGCAGAACTCGCCGGTGAAGAACCTGCTGGCTGCGGTCAATGACAATACCCGCTGGGACCTGCCGATCAACCATGCTATCCCGAGCCCAGGTGCCGCCCGCGATGACGGCTTCTGGAGCAAGGTCACCGGCCTGTTCGATGCCGATCACGCCCTGCCCGCCAACGTCGCCCCGGCCCTGCCGGCAGTGGATGACGGCAGCCTGGCCAAGCGTTTCGAACCGGTGGCGCGGGTGTTCGCCGAGAACAACGCAGAAGGCGCCGACAGCACCATCATGGACCGCTACCTGGCTGCGCTGCGCAAGCTCAAGGTGCGCATGAACAACATCCAGCGCTCGCAGGATGTGGGAAAGGGCAGCAAGCAGTTGATCAGCGAGACCCTGGAAGGCCAGCCGAGCGAAGTCACCACCGTACGCAATTATGTGGAAGGCAGCGTCGATACCAGCCAGGACGGCCTGTCCCGCTCCTTGCAGGGGCTGTTCAGCCTGCCCATCCAGTACGCCTGGGCCACCCTGCGCGACCCGGCCGGCCAGCAAATCGCCAAAGCCTGGGCACAGCAGATCGCCAAACCGTGGGAACAGGTCATGGCGCACCGTTACCCCATTGCCGGTAGCAGCAACAACGAAGCGTCGGTGAAAGACCTGCAGCGCTTCGTCGACCCGCAAAGCGGCCTGCTCCCGGCGTTCAAGCGTAACGAAATCGGCAACCTGGCCGGCGGTGAAGGCCTGGGCGTGGGTGACAGCAAGGGGCCAGCGCTGGTCAACCCCGGCATGCTCAACAGCATCGACAAGGCCAGCTCGGTGGGCCAGGTGATCGCCAGCCTCTCGGACCGTGACAACGGCTTTGAGATCATGCTGGAGCCTTCGGCCAACTTCACCGACATCGTGTTCACGCTCGATGGCCAGGAACAGCACTACCGTAACGGCCGCAGCAGCTGGAACCGCTTTGCCTGGCCGGCCACCAGCAACGCCCCCGGCGCACGCCTGGACGTGGTTACCCTGAGCGGCGCACGGCTTACCGTGTTCGACTTCCCGGGCCGATGGGGCCTTCTGCGCATGAACGAAAGCGCCCGCGTCGACGACCTGGACGGCATTCAGCAACGCTTTAGCTGGAACACCGCCAGTGGCCGCGTGAGCCTTGTTGTACGCAACTTCGGTGGGGTCAAGCTGACCGATCTGGGTAACGTCAAGGCCCTGAGCGCCCTCAACGACAGGGGCGCGCAATGATCGGTTGCTTCGGCAAGCTACCGACGAGCGCGGACTTCGTCAGCCTGCACGGCGCGACGGAGGAAGCCTGCGAGTTCGACGCCTGGTTGCAATCATCGCTGGTGGCCATGCGCCACCGCGATGACTGGCAAGCGTTGTTCGACACGCTGCCGATGTGTTTTTTCAACTACCGCGCACGCAACGGCAACTGGCTGCTGGGCGGCCTGCTCAGCTCGCGCGATGCCAGCCAACGGCGCTACCCGTTCTTCATCTTCCAGCTGATCAAGGGCGAGGAAGGCATTGCAGGGGTCAACCCGTTCACCCTTGGCGAACTGTTCAGCGCGCAGATCAAGCCTTTGCTGCATCAGGCCGTACAAGGCGCCGATTGCGCCAGTCTGTTCGAACGGATCAAGGCCTTGCGCCCGCTGCAGGGCCAGGACCTGGACCTGTTCCGCCGGGTTCATGCCAAGTTCCTGCACGACTTCAGCTTTGCTGATGTCGCCCGCGCCCTGTACGGTTCGTGGCCGGGCTTCGACAGCGCCACCGCGCTCGCTCACCTGAAAAACAGCAGGGGCTCGTTGCACGGCGACTTTGCGGGCGGCATTGAATTGCCACTGCCGGCAGAACGCGGCCTTAAAAATCCTGTTGCCGATCTGTGGCTGACCTGGCTGACACGCATGAGCGGTAGCCATGGCGTGCCAGCGGTAAGCCTGCTGGCCGATGACTTCATGCACCCGCGCCTCTATTGCTTCCCGTCGCGCCATGCCAACTGCGCCTACCGACTGCTCAGTGGCTGCGCTGACAAGGGTGAGCATCTGAAATTGCTGAGCCCGCTGACAGGTGCACCACAGCTGCACGATTACGACCGACCTCTTGAACACGTCATCGACCAGTTCGTCGATGCACTGGATGCGACGCCTGTATGAACAAGATCAAGTACTACTGCCTGCGCTACCAACCCTATCTGCTGGGGGTGGCGTTCTTCCTGGCGATTTTCCTGGTCTGGGCAATTGGCCGTGCCTTCGGTTTCGCCTCGCTGCACAGCTTGCTCGCAGGTATCGGCGTGTTTCTGTTGCTGTCAGCGGGCTATGTACTGCTGCTGTACCGCGGTGTCGGCCAGCACCACAACCTCGAAGGCTTGCTGCGTGACGACGCTGACCAGGCCGTACTCAGCGCCACCCCGGCCGACCGCGAAGAAGTCAGCCTGTTGCGCGAGCGCCTGCTGCAGAGCATCGAGCGCCTGCACAGCAACAAGCCCCGCGGCGCCTCGGCCAAAGACGCGCTGTATGCCCTGCCCTGGTACCTGGTGATAGGCCAGCCGGCCGCGGGCAAGAGCACCATGATCCTGCAGTCGGGCCTGAACTTCCCCTATGCCGAGCGCGAAGGCGCAAGGGTGGCGGGCCTGGGCGGCACGCGCAACTGCGACTGGTTTTTCAGTTCCGAAGCGGTGCTGCTGGACACCGCCGGGCGCTACATGAACAGCCCGGAAGAAGCCGGCAAATGGCGCGGCTTCCTGCAGCTGCTGCGCCAGCATCGCCAGCGCCGTCCCCTCAACGGGTTGATCGTGAGCGTCAGCATCGACGACATCCTGCATGGCTCGGCCGAGGACCAGGAGCGCGTGGCCAAGCGCCTGCGCGAACGCATCCAGGAAAGCTGCGCCCTGCTCGAAGTGCGCCTGCCCATCTACCTGGTGTTCACCAAGTGCGACCTGATACCCGGGTTTACAGCGTTCTATCGCCAGCTGGACGACGCCTCACGTGGCGAAGTGATGGGCAAAACCTTCTCGCACAAGGGTTACGAACAGGCCGACTGGGGCCAGCGCTTCGGCAAGGCCATGGACGAGCTGACCGGTTACTGGCGGCAGGTGGCAGGCCAGCAGTTGGTGCAACAGGACATTCAGGTAACTCGGCAGAACAACGCTGCCTATCGGTTCCCGCTGGAGCTCGCCGCCCTCAAGCCGCGCTTGCAGCAGTTCGTCGACAGCCTGTTGCGTGCCAACCCGTACCAGAGTGCCGAAATGCTGCGCGGTTTCTATTTCACCGCCGCGCTGCAAGCCGACGAAGCCCAGTGGGGCAGCCACGGCCAGCATGTGGCCGAGCGCTTCGCACTCGAACACGCCGCAGGTGCTGCCGAAGCTGGCAGCCAGCCGGCGCCGCTATTCATCAATAGCCTGTTCCGCAAGGTCATCATCCCCGACCAACACCTGGTGGCGCTGTACACCAGCAACCACCGCGAACGCCGGCGCAAGGCTGGCTGGGTCGGCGCCGCCGGCCTGGTAGCCATTGTGCTGTGCAGCCTGTGGGGCTGGTCGTACCTGAACAACCGCGCCACCCTGGCCAGCATTGCCGGCGAACTGGCCCAGGCCAAGGCCGACGACCAGGCTGCCAGCGGCCAGTACACCGCCTGGCGTAGCCTGGATCGCTTGCGCTTCTGGGCCGCGCACTACTATCAGCAACACCATGAGCAGGGCGTGCCGCTAGGCATGCGCCTGGGTCTGTACCAGGGCCATGAAGTCGAGCCGCTGCTGCGCAGCCGCTACTTCGCCACGTTGCAGAACGTGATGCTCAAACCCACGGCCGACAACCTCACGCGAACCCTTTACCTGTTGACCACGCTCAAGGTCTACCAGCGCAACACCCGCGAGTTGCAGCCGGTGAGCGGTGTTGACAGCGTCGAGGCCGAGGCGCTGCCGCATGACAACCGCGCCCAGTCGATCGCTGATTTCGGCAAGGCCACCCTGGACACCTATGTGATGCTGTCCCCGGCCCAGCGCGAAAAGGCCGACCCGGCGTTCCTCAAGGCGCACCTGCCGGACTACTGGTACCCGGCTATCGCCCGCCACACCGGCCAGCGCATGACCGCAGCCGGTAGCGAAGCAGGCAGCAACCAGGACTACCTGTACGCAAGCCGGCAGATCACTTTCTATAGCGACCAGATCCGTGAGCCGGATGCGCCACGCATCCTCGACAACGCCTTCCTGATGTCCAGTTCGCGTAACTACATCGACAGCCTGCGGGCTCAGTCGCTGCGCTCGATCGAGACCATCACGCTGGAATCCGACACCCTGTTCGCTTTCGGCCGCGCCGACTTCCAGAGCCTTAGAAACGAAGGCCAGGGCCAGCTTAGCGCGATTGCCAGCAAGCTGCTGAACACCCCGAACATCGGCAAGATCGTCATCTCGGGCCACGCCGACCAGTTGGGCGACAGCCAGGGCAACCTGCAGGTTTCGAAACAACGGGCGCAAACCATACGCACCTATCTGGTCGGCAAGGGCGTGCCTGCCGAACTGGTGGTTGCACAAGGCGAAGGGAGCCGCAAGCCATTGGTCAATTGCGACATGCAGCAACCACGCGCGCAATTGATCAAGTGTCTTGAGCCCAACCGCCGGGTAGAAATCGAAGTGCGTGGTCTCAACTGAGCCATCCCGCAAGAACCGGTCGCCCGGGCCTCACAGGAGGAGGCCCGGGGGGCGGCAAGCTACCTCTGCCGGCGTGCCCGGCGAGGTCAAAACCAAGGGGCGCATGAGCAACCCTTTACATGTTGTTAATGGAGAGTTTCACAATGGCATTTGACGCGTATATCCAAATCGACGGCATCCCGGGCGAAGTACTGGATGACAAACACAAGGACTGGATCGAAGTGCTGGGCTACGAGTACGGCGCCACCCAGGCTACCTCGGCAACTGCCAGCTCCTCGGGTGGTGCGTCGTCCGAGCGTGTTGCCCTGAGCGACTTCAAGATCCGTAAAGCCGTCGACAAGGCTTCGGCCAAGCTGTTCGAGCACTGCTGCACCGGCAAGCACATCGCCAAGCTGAAACTGAACGTGAACCGTGCAGGTGGCGATAAAGTCACCTACCTGACCATCGACATGGAAGAAGTCGTGGTCTCGTCGGTGAAGTTCGTTGCCGGTGGCAACCAAGGGGGTGAAGACAAGGCCGTCAGCGACCTGCCAATTGAAGAAATCAGCTTCAACTTTGCCCGTATCAAGACCACCTACACCCAGCAGAACCGCACCGACGGTCAGGCCGGCGGCAACATCGTCGGTGGCTGGGACCGCACCGCGAACAAAGTGTTTGCCTAAGCAGGTGACAAACCATGGGCCGCTGCGGCGGCCCATACCCGGCAGCGCCGCCAGTTTTTCTGGCGCGCTGTTCATTAGCCATGTCCAGAGTGTTATATGCCTGAAATTCTCAATGACCTTTCGCTGGCCACGCTGGCCGCCCCCATCGAGGGTGGCAGTGGCGAAGACTTGAGCTTCTCTGCCTTGTTCGACCAGATCAAGGAGGCACGCCGGGCCGACCCTGACTACCTGACCCAGGGCGACTGGCAAACCGACCTGAAGACTGCCAACTGGGAGCAGGTGATCGACCTGTCGGCGCAAGGGCTGGCGGAGCAGAGCAAAGACTTGATGCTGGCGGCCTGGCTCAGTGAAGGGCTGGCTCAGCGCGAGCACTTCAAAGGTATCACCTTTGGCCTGGAGCTGACCGAACGGGTGCTGGACGCGTTTTGGGAGACGCTGTACCCAACCCTGGAAGACGGCCTGGATGAGCGCGCAGCGCGGCTGTCCTGGCTCAAGACCACGCTCAGCGACATTGCCGGTGGTTTGCCTATTACCCAAGGGCAGAATTTTGGCGTGTTGCGCTATGACGAATCACGCCACGTAGAAAACCTCGCCTTGCAAAACCCCAAGGCAATGCAGACAGCGCTTAACGAAGGCAAGATCAACGCCGAGATTTTCCAGCGCTCGGTAGCACTTAGCGACACCGATCACCTGCGCGCCAAGGCCTTGGAGATTGCCACCAGTCTCAATGCATGCAAGCGCCTGCAGGCTACGGTAGACCGCCTGTTCGAGCGCGAGGCACCCAGCTTTGCCAGCCTTGCCGACATGCTCTCGCGTGCAAGCCAGCTGGCGGAGAAACTGCTCAAGGACCGCGGTGTCGAGCTGCACCCCACCCTCCTCGAGGAGCAGGAGCCAGAGGCCGTCACGGCCACCCCCCAATCAGCAGGTGAACAAATGGATACACGCCCACCGGCGACTGTGCCAGCCGCCATGCGCACCACGCCGCTGACCCGCGATGAGGCGTTCACCATGCTTGCGGGCATTGCCCAGTACTTCAAGCAGAGCGAACCGCAAAGCCCGGTACCCTACCTGATAGAACGTGCAATAAAGTGGGGCAACATGCCGCTGGAAGGCTGGCTCAGTGATGTGATCAAAGACAACAATGTCGTGGACAACATCCGTGATGTGCTGGGCACCCGCTAGAATGCTATTACTTTGACGGCCACTCCCCAACGTTCAAGGATCGCCGCATGCGTCAGCGCCCTACCTCGCCAACGGGTTTTGTCCGAGTCCGTGGCGCCCGCGAGCACAACCTGAAGAACATCGATGTGGATGTGCCCCGCGATGCCTTGGTGGTATTCACCGGCGTGTCCGGCTCGGGCAAGTCGTCACTGGCTTTTTCCACGCTGTATGCCGAAGCCCAGCGTCGCTATTTCGAATCGGTGGCCCCCTACGCCCGGCGCCTGATCGACCAGGTTGGCGTGCCAGACGTGGATGCCATCGACGGCTTGCCGCCGGCGGTGGCGCTGCAGCAGCAACGCGGCACGCCCAGCGCACGTTCCTCGGTGGGTAGCGTGACCACCCTGTCCAGCTCGATCCGCATGCTCTACTCGCGCGCGGGCCACTACCCGGCCGGGCAGGCGATGCTGTATGCCGAAGACTTTTCACCGAACACGCCCCAGGGCGCCTGCCCGGAGTGCCACGGCCTGGGCCGGGTCTACGAGGTGACCGAAGCGACCATGGTCCCCGACCCGTCGCTGACCATCCGCGAGCGCGCGGTGGCGGCGTGGCCAATGGCCTGGCAGGGACAGAACCAGCGCGACATCCTGGTAACGCTGGGTTATGACGTCGACATTCCCTGGCGCGACCTGCCCCAGGCGCAGCGCGACTGGATCCTGTTCACCGAGGACACGCCCACCGCACCTGTGTATGCCGGCCTGACCCCGGCACAGACCCGCGAAGCGCTAAAGCGCAAACAGGAGCCCAGCTACCAGGGTACGTTCATGGGCGCCCGGCGATACGTGCTGCATACCTTCATGCACTCGCAAAGCGCGCAGATGCGCAAGCGCGTGGCCCAGTACATGCGCCCCAGCCCCTGCCCGCTGTGCCAGGGCAAGCGCCTGAAGCGCGAGGCACTGGGCGTGACGTTCGCCGGCCTGGACATCGCCGAGCTGTCGCACCTGTCGTTGCAGGCGCTGGCCGAGGTATTGCGCAAGGTGGCGGCAGCGGACTACCTGACCCAAAAACAGGACCCGCTGACGGTAGAAAAGCGCCTGGCTGCCCAACGCATCGCCAACGAGTTGCTCGAACGCATCGATACCCTGCTTGCCCTTGGCCTCGGTTACCTGGCACTTGAGCGCAGCACCCCGACCTTGTCCTTCGGTGAGCTGCAACGCCTGCGCCTGGCCACCCAGCTGAATTCGCAGCTGTTCGGCGTGATCTACGTGCTCGACGAGCCGTCGGCCGGCCTGCACCCTGCCGACAGCGAAGCGCTGTTCGAAGCCCTGCAACGCCTGAAGCAGGCTGGCAACTCGGTGTATGTGGTGGAGCACGACCTGGACACCATGCGCCGCGCCGACTGGCTGGTGGATGTAGGGCCAGATGCCGGCGAGCATGGCGGCACCATCCTCTACAGCGGCCCGCCCGCAGGCCTGGCCGAGGTCGAGCCGTCGCGCACTCGCGCCTACCTGTTCAGTGCCCCGGCCCGGTCCACGCGTGAGCCCCGGCAGGCCCGCGACTGGCTGAAGCTTGAGGGCATCACCCGCAACAACCTGCACAACGTCAGCGCCGCCTTCCCGCTTGGCTGCTTTACCGCCGTTACCGGCATTTCCGGCTCGGGCAAGTCCAGCCTGGTCAGCCAGGCCCTGCTTGACCTGGTGGGCGCGCACCTGGGCCATGCCGAGCAACGTAGCGAGCCGGAAGAACAAAACCTGGAAGACGAACCTGAACAGGCCAGCAGCGGCCACGTGAGTGCGGGCTTTGGCAGCATCAAGCGCCTGGTGCAGGTCGACCAGAAGCCGATCGGCCGCACACCTCGCTCCAACCTGGCCACCTACACCGGCCTGTTCGACCATGTGCGCAAGCTGTTCGCCGCCACCGATCAGGCCAAGGCCCAGGGCTTTGACGCCGGGCGCTTTTCCTTCAACGTCGCCAAGGGCCGTTGCGCCAACTGTGAAGGTGAAGGGTTTGTCAGCGTCGAGTTGCTGTTCATGCCCAGCGTCTACGCGCCCTGCCCGACCTGCCATGGCGCCCGCTACAACCCCGAAACCCTGGCTGTCAGCTGGCAAGGCATGAACATCGCCCAAGTGCTGCAACTGACGGTCGACCAGGCCCTGCAGGTATTTGCCGAACAGCCACCGGCGCGCCGTTGCCTGCAAGTGCTGCAGGATATCGGCCTGGGCTACCTGCGCCTGGGCCAACCGGCCACCGAACTGTCCGGTGGCGAAGCGCAGCGCATCAAGCTGGCTACCGAACTGCAACGCCAGGCCCGCGGTGCAACCCTGTATGTGCTGGATGAGCCCACCAACGGCTTGCACCCGCAAGACATCGACCGGCTGCTGGTGCAGTTGAACCGCCTGGTCGACAGCGGGCACAGCGTGGTGGTGGTCGAGCATGACATGCGCGTGGTGGCGCAAAGCGACTGGGTGATCGATATCGGGCCTGGGGCCGGAGATGCCGGGGGCAAGGTAGTGGCCAGTGGCACCCCGCAGGAGGTGGCCGGGTGCGCCGACAGCCGCACAGCGGCGTTTTTGGCCAAGGCCTTGTAGCGCCTGCGCATTGCCAGGTTCCACAAACGGCGCTTAGAATGCGATCAATTCTTAATTGCACCCCTTTTGCCGGAACCTTGCGCACGCCATGCCGCCCGCCGACCCTACCCTCAACCTGCAGGTCCAGACGCTGTACACCGAGCACCATGGCTGGCTGCAGGGCTGGCTGGGGCGCAAGCTGGGCAATGCCTGCGATGCAGCCGACCTGGCTCACGACACGTTCGTGCGCCTGCTCAGCCGCCAGGGCAATAGCTATTTCGGCAGTGAACCCCGGGCCTTGCTTACCCACATCGCCAAGGGCCTGGTGGTCGACCGCTGGCGCCGGCAGGATGTCGAGCGCGCCTATCTGGAAGCCATTGCCCACTTGCCGCAACCCGAGGTGCCCTCGCCGGAAACACGCTGGCTGATCCTGGAAACCCTGTGCCGCGTCGATGCCATGCTGCGCGACATGCCGGCTCGGGTCCGGCAAGTGTTCCTGCTGTCGCAGCTGGACGGGCTGACCTATGCGCAAATCGCCGAGCAGTTGCAGCTGTCTCTGATTACCATCAAGCGTGACATGCGCACGGCCTTCCTTGCCTGCCTGAGCATTGACGGATGACCGCGCGTATCGACCCGCTGATCCTTGGCGAAGCCGCTGACTGGCTGGTGCACCTGCAATCGGGCACCGCCACCGATGACGATCATCACGCCGTGCAGGCCTGGTGCCAACGCAGCGCCCAGCACGCCCAGGCCTGGCAACGTGCAGAGGCGATTCTCGGTGATTTGCGTCGCCTGCCCACCCCCGTTACCGGTGAAACCCTGCGCCGCCTGAGCCGCAACGGCGCAGTGAGCCGCCGCCAGGCCCTGCATCGCCTGGGGCTGTGGCTGCTGGCAGCACCGGCGGCGTGGTTGGCCTGGCGTGAAGCACCCTGGCAGCAATGGGCCGCCGATGCCCGCACTGCAGTCGGCGAGCAACGCGCGTTGACGCTTGCCGATGGCAGCCAGGTGCTGCTGAACACCGACACAGCCATCGATATCACCTTCGATGCCCGACAGCGCCGCATCGACCTGCTGGCGGGCGAAATCCTGCTTACCAGCGCCAAGGACCCTGCCACTCCGGCGCGGCCACTGATGGTGCGTACCCTGCATGGCCGGGCCATTGCACTGGGCACCCGTTTCAGCGTGCACCTCGATGGCCCGTTGACCCGGGTAGCCGTGCTCGAAGGCGCGGTCGAGGCCCGCCCGGAGCACGCCACCAGCGGCCTGCTGCTCCGGGCTGGCGAGCGCAGCGCTTTCGATGCCGACCGGGTACTGCCCGCCGCTGCGCTGGAAACCGGTGACCTGGCCTGGGAGCACGGCATGCTGCTTGCCCGTGACATGCGCCTGGCCGATCTGCTGCAAGCGTTGGCCCGCTATCGCCCCGGCGTGCTGCGCTGCCACCCTGCAGTACGCGAGTTGAAGGTGTCCGGCGCCTTCCCGCTGGCCGATACCGATGCCAGCCTGCGGCTGCTGAGCGACACCCTGCCAGTGACAATCCAGGGCCTGACCCGTTACTGGGTAACCGTAGAACCTCTCGCCTGACGCGGGCCCTGTAGGAGCGGCCTTGCGCCGCGATGGGCCGCAAAGCGGCCCCGGCAGTCTTGCAAGAAGGCAGAGAACCTGGGACCGCCACGCGCTCCATCGCGACGCAAGGTGCTCCTACAGGGGCCGTGAATATTTCGTTGATACCTTTTCCTGCGTCGTCCGGTGATGAGTGCAGAACCTTCATTTTCTGCACCTACAGGACCCTCGCATGACGCCCCGCCAGACGTACCGCTTGCCTTTGAAGGCCCTGAGCCTCGCCATCGCCATGGCCGCCCTGGCGCCCACAGCGATGGCCGCCGATGCCACCTCGCGCAGTTACCACCTGGCTGCCGGGCCACTGGCCGACGTGCTGGCGCGCTTTGCCGCCAGCGCCGGGGTACCGCTGTCGTTCGACCCGGCGCTGCTCAAGGGCGCACAAAGCCAGGGGCTGGAGGGCAACTACAGCGTGCCGGAAGGCTTCGCCCGCCTGCTGGCCGGCAGCGGCTACAGCCTGATAACCACCGACAGTGGCGGCTACACCCTGGCGCCGACGGTGGACCTGGGCAATGCTTTGGAGCTGGGCGCAACCACCATCAACAGCGACCTGGCCGCCAGCAACGACACCTGGCAAGGTGGCCAGGTAGCCCGTAGCGCCCGCCTGGGCGTGCTCGGCGACCAGGCAATCAGCGACGTGCCGTTCAGCGTTACCAGCTATACCGCCAAGACCATCGCCGACCAGCAGGCCCGCACTTTGGGTGACGTGTTGCTCAATGACGCGTCGGTGCGCCAATCGGCGGGCTTCGGCAACTTTTCGCAGGTGTTCACCATCCGCGGCCTGCCGCTGAATACCGACGACATCAGCTACAACGGCCTGTACGGGGGCTGCCGCGCCAGATAGTGACCACCGAGGCCCTGGAACGGGTGGAGGTATTCAAGGGGTCGAGCGCCTTCCTCAATGGGGTCGCGCCCCAGGGCAGTGGCATTGGTGGTGCCATCAACCTGGTGCCCAAGCGCGCCGAAGATACCCCCACTCGGCATATCACCCTCGACTACGCCACTGGCGACAACGTTGGCGGCCACCTGGACCTGGGCAAGCGTTTTGGTGAAGACAACCGTTTCGGCGCTCGCATCAACCTGGCCCAGCATGACGGCGGCACCGGCGTCGACGACGAAGCCCAGCATTCCACCCTGGTTGCCGTGGCCCTTGACTACCGTGGCGAACGGCTACGCCTGTCAACCGACCTGGGTTACCAGAAAGAGCGCATCAACCAGGGCCGGGCGGTGATCTACCCCAACGGCAGCAAAGTGCCCCACGCCCCGTCGGCACGTGACAACTACTCGCAAGACTGGACCTGGTCGCAGCTCGAAGACACCTACGGCATGGTCAACGCCGAGTATGACCTGAACGACAACTGGATGTTGTACGCCGGCGCCGGCGCCAAGCACACCCGCGAAAATGGCGAGTATTCCTCGCTGTACGTCAGCGACGCCAACGGCACCGCGCGTGGTGGTT
Source organism: Pseudomonas sp. BN505 (assembly GCF_029873175.1). Taxonomy (NCBI): domain Bacteria; kingdom Pseudomonadati; phylum Pseudomonadota; class Gammaproteobacteria; order Pseudomonadales; family Pseudomonadaceae; genus Pseudomonas; species Pseudomonas sp. BN505. The sequence continues at coordinate 165,035 of NZ_SSOI01000026.1, read as the reverse complement.
TCCTGTACTCGCCCCACGACGAAGACAACAAGAGCGCCGTTGCCGGGCTGAATGGCCGCTTCGCCACCGGCCCGGTCAGCCACCGCTTCAATTTCGGCCTGTCGGGCATGTGGGGTGAACAGCGCTCGGCCTATGAAGCACTGGCTGCGGCCAAGCGCTACGACAGCAACCTGTACAACCCGGTGAAGGTGCCACGCCCGACCGATACCTATTTCGGCAGCGACCTGCACGACCCGCGCATCGTCGGCAAGAACCGCAACAAAAGCGTGGCGCTGTCCGACACCCTGGGCTTTTTCGATGACCGCGTGCTGCTGACCGTGGGCGTGCGCCGCCAGTCGATCAGCGTGGACAGCTGGGCGACCGCCACCGGTGCGCGCAACACGCCGTATGACGAGTCCATCACCACCCCGGTGTATGGCCTGGTGATCAAGCCCTGGGAGCATGTGTCGTTCTATGCCAACCGCATCGAGGGCCTGGCCCAGGGCCCGACGGCACCGTCGAGTGTCAGCAATGCCAACGAAGTATTCCCGCCCAAGCGCAGCAAGCAGGTAGAGGCCGGGGTGAAGCTGGACTGGAACAGTTTCGGCGCCACCCTGGGTGTGTACCGCATCGAACAACCAAACAGCGTCACCTACCGCGCACCCGGCGCAACGCTGGACACCTTCAGCATGGACGGCGAGCAGGTCAACAAAGGTGTGGAGCTGAACCTGTTCGGTGAACCGGTGGACGGCCTGCGCCTGTTGACCGGTGCCGTGTTCATGCACACCGAGCAGAAGAACACCGCCTATGGCAGCAACGACGGCAACCGTGCTGCCGGTGTACCGCGCTTCCAGTACAACCTGGGGGCCGACTGGGACGTGCCAGGCATTCAGGGGGCCGCACTCAGCGCCCGGGTATTGCGTACCGGCGGCCAGTATGTGAATGCGGCCAACAGCCTGAGCATCCCGGCCTGGACCCGGGTGGACCTGGGCGGGCGCTACCGTTTCAAGGTCGATGACAAGCAGGTGACGTTGCGGGCCAATGTGGAGAACGTGGCGAACAAGGCGTACTGGGCATCGGCGTCGACCTCGAACAACTATCTGACCCAAGGTACACCGCGGGTTTTGCGCTTATCGGCCAGCGTGGATTTCTGAGCCTGGAGGCTGGGGCCTGTTTTAGCCTGCTCCGGCTTCTTCGCGGGTGAACCCGCTCCCACAGGTACAGCGCCAGCCTCAAGGCCAGTGTCATACCCGCGAAGAGGCCGGAGCAGGCGGTAACTGTTTTCCTTGCAGTTGCCGCTCAAGTACAGTCTGCCCCATGGACAAATACGCCCCCCGCCAGTGGCTCCCCCACGAAAAACCCAGCCTGCCGGGCTCGCCCTCCACGCCCCTGCATTCGCCAGCCAAACGCCTGGCCTACGGGGTGGTCGGCCTGCTGGTAGCCATCACCGGTGGCCTGGGCAACGCGCTGGTCACCGCCAACCTGGTGTTCCTGCAGGGTGCCTTGGGCGCGACGTCCGCAGAAATGGCCTGGCTACCGGCCGCCTACGTCATGACCAACGTGTCCATCAACCTGCTGCTGGTGAAGTTTCGCCAGCAGTTCGGCCTGCGCGCGTTCACCGAAGTGTTCCTGGTGCTGTATGCCTTGGTCACCTTCGCCCACCTGCTGGTCAACGACCTCAATTCGGCCATCGCCGTGCGTGCGGCCCACGGCATGGTCGGGGCAGCGCTCAGCTCGCTGGGGCTGTACTACATGATCCAGGCGTTTCCCGCGCAATGGCGGCTGAAGGCGATGGTGCTGGGCCTGGGCGCCTCGCAACTGGCGCTGCCGCTGGCGCGGATCTTTTCCGAAGACCTGCTGCAGATCGCCGAATGGCGTGGCCTGTACCTGTTCGAACTGGGGCTGGCACTGGCAGCGCTGGGGTGCGTTCTGATGCTCAAGCTGCCGCCAGGTGACCGCTTCAAGACGTTCGAGCCCTTGGATTTCCTGACCTTCACCTTGATGGCCAGCGGCACCGCCCTGCTCTGCGCCGCGCTGTCGCTGGGGCGCATCGAATGGTGGCTGGAGGCGCCGTGGATCGGCGTGGCACTGGCGGCATCGATCGCCCCGATCTTCGCTGGCCTGGCCATCGAGCACAACCGGCGCAACCCGTTGCTGATGACCCACTGGCTGGGCAGCGGTGCGATCATTCGCCTGGCACTGTGTGTGGTGCTGATCCGCATGGTCACCTCCGAACAGTCCACCGGTGCGGTCGGTTTCCTGCAAGTGCTGAACATGGGCAGCGAGCAGATGCGCACGCTGTACTGGATCATGCTGCTGGGTGCCGTGGCGGGCCTGGCCAGCAGTGCCCTGACCATAAACCCCAACCACCTGGTGATCCCGCTGCTGGTCTCGCTACTGGCCATGGCCACAGGTGCGTTCATGGACAGCAGCTCAAGCAACCTCACACGCCCGGCACAGGTGTACTTCAGCCAGTTCCTGCTGGCGTTCGGGAGTACCTTTTTTCTAGGCCCGTCGATGGCCCTGGGCATCAGCCATGTACGCGCCAACCCGCGCAACCTGGTGAGTTTTTCGGTGTTGTTCGGTATCTGCAACAACCTTGGCGGCCTGATTGGCGCGGCACTGCTGGGCACCTTCCAGACCTGGCGCGAGAAATTCCACTCCAGCCACCTGATGGACCGCCTCAGCTTCCTCGAACCGTTGGTTACCGCCCGCGTACAAAGCGGCGGCGCCGGCTACGGTGGCATCTTTGCCGACCCGGCCCTGCGCAACGAGGCCGGCATGCGTGTGCTGGCCAATGCCGCCAGCCGTGAAGCGAATGTCATGGCCTACAACGATGTATTCGTGCTGATTGGCAGCATCGCTATCCTGACCATGATCTGGATATGCATCCGTAGCACCTGGCTCTGGTACGCAAGACGCCAGACCACCTCCACCGACTCCACCCCCGGCGCGCCCACCCGATGACCGACGACACCCGCACCACGACCACCACCGCCATCGCCGAAACCCCGGAAGGCACCACACCCCCCAGCGAGCCGACCAGCCCGGGGCGCTCGCGGCGGGTGCGCATCCTGTCAACGATCAGCTTCGCCTGCGTGGCCCTGGCCGGCATCCTGCTGGTGCTCTATGCCTGGCGCCTGCCTCCATTCGGCAGCGCTATCGAAAGTACCGAAAATGCCTTGATACGCGGCCAGGTGACCATCATCGGCCCGCAACTCAGTGGCTACATCGTCGACGTGCCGGTGCACGACTTCCAGTTCGTCAGGGCAGGCGACCTGCTGGTGCAACTGGACGATCGCATCTACAAGCAGCGCCTGGCCCAGTCCATCGCCCAGTTGCAGCAACAGCAGGCGGCCCTGGCCAACAACCTGCAGCAGCGTAAAAGCGCTGAAGCCACCATTGCCCAGCGTCAGGCAGCCATTGGCGATGCCATGGCCCAGGCAGCCAAGGCCAAAGCCGACCTTGGCCGCAACCAGGCGCTGGTCAATGACGGCTCTGTGTCACGCCGTGACCTGGACCTGGCCCGGGCCAGTGAAGCCGCTGCCGTCGCCAGCCTGGCCCAAGCCAGAGCGGCGCTGGAAATCGCCCGCCAGGACCGGGAAACGGTGGTGGTCAACCGGGCCGCGCTGCAGGCCTCGGTGGAGAATGCCAAGGCGGCCGTGGAGCTGGCGCGCATCGACCTCGACAACACCCGGGTCACCGCCCCGCGCGACGGCCAGCTCGGCCAGATCGGTACACGCCTGGGGGCTTATGTGAATTCCGGCGCGCAATTGATGGCGCTGGTGCCCGACACCTTGTGGGTGATCGCCAACATGAAGGAAACCCAGATGGCCAATGTCCGCATCGGCCAACCGGTGAGCTTCACCGTGGATGCGCTCAACCACCTGAAGCTTCAGGGGCATGTACAGCAGATCTCGCCAGCAACCGGCTCGGAGTTCGCCTTGTTGCAAGCGGACAATGCCACCGGCAACTTCGTCAAGATTGCCCAGCGGATTCCGGTGCGCATTACCGTGGATGCCGACCAGCCAGATGCCAGACACCTGCGGCCGGGGATGTCAGTGGTGGTCAGTATCGATACCCGTACTCAGGATTGATGTGCTTGCTGCCGGCCTACATCCACCAGGCCAGCACCACCGGCAACCAGGCAAACGACAGTACCGTGGAACACATCACCAGGTTCGCCACCTGCTCTGGTTCACGGTTGGCCCGTACCGCCATCAGGTAGTTGAACACCGCCACCGGCATCGCCGACTGCACCACCAGGACCGCGCGCTCAAGGGTGTCCATGCCTAGCGCCGCCCCCACTGCCCAGCCCATCGCAGCCCCCAGGCCAATGCGCAAGCCGCCCAGCAACAGGCCACTGCCCACGTGGCGCAGGCGAATGCTGGCCAGCGATACCCCCAAGGTCAGCAGCATCAGAGGGATGGTCATGCCGCCCAGCAGGTCTGCGGTGTTGGCCAGCCAGCGCGGCAGTTCGAAATCGAGAAAGATGATGGGCATGGCGCCCGCCAGGCTGATGACGATCGGGTTGCGCAACAGCGCCTTGAGCGAAGCCGCCGTGCCGGAAATGGCCATGCCGATAGTGAACTGCACGATCGACAGGGTCAGGAAAAACGCCACGGCCAGGGCCAGGCCGTGCTCACCGAAGGCGTACAGGCTGATCGGCAGGCCCATGTTGCCGGTGTTGGGGAACATGAACGCCGGCAGCAGTACTCGCCAATGCATGCCAGAAGCGCGACACACCAGCAACGCGGCCAGGGCCATGCCCAAGGTGCACAGCAGGCAAGCCACAGCCATGCTGGTGAAGGCATCCGGGTTCAGCTCAGTGCGGCTGAGTGTGGACAGCACCAACGACGGGGTTCCGACCGTCATCACAACCCGGGCGATGAAGTCGGTTGGGTAGTCCAGGCCTTTGCGGGCCCAGGCATAGCCGACGCCGGCGACGATGAAAACCGGGGCCAGGACTGCGAACAGCGACGCGAACATGATGGGCCTTCCTTGGTGTGGGTTCAGCATTATGCAGCAGTCCGTGAGAGGGCCGGGGCTGCTTTGCAGCCCAATCGCCGGCAAGCCAGCTCCCAAAGGAAGCGTGTTATTTCCAAGGCATGTGCAATACCTGTGGGAGCTGGCTTGCCGGCGATTGGGCCGCACAGGGGCCCCAAGATGTCTGCCCAAGACACTTTCATGTCGCCCTTGGACTGCGGCGTCTCGTCGCATACCCGTGCCCCTTGGGCAAAAGCTTCCAAGCCCGTAGAATCCCGCTTCCTTTTCGCCCGTCGCCTTGAACGGTGGCAACCCGCAGCAATGACAGAGTCCGTGCCTGAACACATGAACGCACATGTGAAATAGGCTCAACCCTCCCCGCCCGGCCCATTCCCAAAGGTGCCAGCGGTTGAGTCTTGCCCAGGTCGCATCCGTGTCGCCACTCGCCCCCTTGTCGGGTCGAGCCGGTGTGCGCGTCCGAGAAGGCGCTCATTCCGCTCATCCAACTAGAGGTTCGTATGTCTCCGCGTTTGCTGGCCATGGCGCTGGCGCCCCTGCTCGGGCTGTTCATCATTGCCCTGGGCAACGGCTTCATGTCTTCGCTGACCACCCTGCGCCTGGGCGCTGCCGGTGAATCGGCCACCACCATCGGTGTCGTCTCGTCGACCTACTTCATCGGCCTGACCCTGGGTGCCATCTTCAACGACCGGCTGATCTTGCGCATCGGCCATATCCGCGCCTATACAAGCTTTGCTTCACTGATCGCCGCGACCATTCTGCTGCAGGGGCTGTTCTACGATGTCACCTGGTGGTCGGTGCTGCGCCTGATCAACGGCTGGGCAGCAGTGGGCGTATTCCTGGTGATCGAAAGCTGGCTGCTGCTGGCCGGCGACGCGAAAATCCGCGGCCGCCTGCTGGCGCTGTACATGATTGCCTTCTACGGCGCCGGGGTGATTGCCCAGGCAGGCCTGGGCGAAATCACCCAGCTTGGCGACACCGCACCCTTCATGCTGGCTGGCGTGCTGGCTGCCCTGTCTGTGCTGCCTATCGTGATCCTGCCGCGGGTATCGCCCCTGCTGGACCAGGTCGAACCCCTCAAACCCCGCCAATTGCTGGGTGTGGCGCCGTCTGGCCTGGTTGGCTGCTTTGGTTCAGGCGTGGCGATTGCCGGTATCTATGCCCTGCTGCCGTTGTACCTGCAGCGCATCGGCCTGGCGGTGGGCGAGGTCGGCAACATGATGGCCTGGGTGATCCTCGGCGCCATGCTGCTGCAATACCCGGTGGGCCGCTGGTCCGACCGCAAGGACCGTCAGGACGTCTTGATCGCCCTGGCCGCGCTGTGCGTGGTGCTTTCGCTGATCACGGTATTCCTGCCGTCGGACTCTTTCCTGCTACCGGCCATGCTGTTCCTGCTGGGTGGTGGCGTGTTCACGCTGTACCCGGTGGCAGTCAGCCACGCGGCCGACCGGGCGCCTTCCGATGCGCTGGTACCGATGATTCAAGGCTTGCTGCTGATCAACTCGCTGGGTTCGGCCATGGCGCCGGTGGCGATTTCGCCGATGATGACCGAGTTTGGCGAGGCCGGGTTGTTCTGGGCCTTTGCCGTGGTCAATCTGGCCATGGTTTGCTTCTTCATGTGGCGCCGTGGCAAGCGCCCGGCCGCAGAGCACCCGGCGCCGTTCACCGCCTCGACCACCTTCTCGCCCACCGGTGCCGAGCTGCGGGTGACCGAAGACCTGATGCATGCGGCGCAGGAGCATCCACCGCTGGAACCGGTCGAAAACCCGGCGCCAGCACAGCGCTCGGAATCTCATTGATTCCAGGGCCGCTCTCACAGGAAATCGCATTTCCTTGTGGGAGCGGCCTTGCGTCGCGATTGGGCTGCAAAGCAGCCCCGCAAATGACCACCCGTCGCCTAGAAGGCACCCCGCCACCCGTCGCCAGCCAAACGAATGACAGATCATCCGCAAAGGAGCATTCCCATGATCCGCATTCGCCCGCTTTCCCTGTGCCTGGCGCTGGCCTTGACCAGCCTCACCGGCACCAGCTTCGCCGCCACTGACACCAACACCGACAGCCGTCCGCAAACCGACCAGTCTGGCGGCAAGACCGCCGGTGACGACAGCAGCGTCAACAGCCCCGGCAGTGGCCAGGACAACGACAGCAGCGACACCGGCAGCAACAGCGATGCCGCCGACGGGGCCAGTGGGGGTTCCAACAGCACGGGCGAGGCGACCGGCTCTGGGGCCGGGCACACCGGCGGCACCGCCGAGGACCAGGACAGCCACTAAGGCTCGCCTCGGCTACACTGCGCCCCAAAGCCCTGCCAAGGATTCGTCATGAACGTCAAACCGTGGCTGCTCGCCGCCCTGCTGCCTTGCATGGCGTTGGCCAACAGCAGTAACCAAGGTGCGCTGTCGATCAGTTCTTCGTCGTTTACCGATGGTGGCGTGATTGCCCTGCAGCAGGTCGGCCCAGACCCGGCCTGCGGCGCCGGTGAAGAGCGCACCCCGCAACTGAGCTGGGAAAACCTGCCAGCAGGTACCCGGTCGCTCGCGTTGATCATGTTCGATCCGGACGGCGGCAAGGGTATCGGCGTGGTGCACTGGGTTGCCTACAACATCGACCCGGAACACGATGGGCTCAAGGAAGGCATGGCGGGGCTCAGTGGGCAATACGTGACTGTGGGGCGCAACTCGCGGGGCACCCTCAGCTACCGGGGGCCCTGCCCACCCGCTGGCGACAACCCGCACCATTACGCACTGACCCTGATCGCCACCGACCTGCCGTTGGGCACCTTGCCCGAAGGCCTGGACCGCAATGGCCTGCTGCAGTTGCTACAAGGCCACGCATTGGGGGCGCAGAGCCTGGTCGGTCGTTATGGCCATTGAACCAATCAGTACAAAAACAAATGATCGGCCCCATAGCATTTATCCATTGAATGGCCCGGTAAAACTGAAGTAAGCTCGGGCTCATTCACTGGAGAGCAACATGCCAAAACACACCCGCAACCACGCCAACCACACCGGTCGCAACCTGCGCCCTGTGTTGGCCGTTGCCGGCTGCGTGGCACCTGCCAGCTATTACTTTGGGTATTGGTTTAGCCACTAGGCGCCGATACCCACACGGCGCCCACCTTCGAGGGGCCGCCGAACATGAGAATACTCAAACCCCCGGTCGGCTCCCCGACCGGGGGTTTTGCTTTTCAGGCCTTTGAACAACACCGATTCATATTGAGGACAGATTCATGAACTACGCCACTTACTACTACGCAAACACCTATGCCTGGCGATTTAGCCAATCCCGCTCGGGCCAGCCTGCCGCCTCCGATCGGTCTTCTACAGGTGGCAATGCAGCAGCCAATACGAATTCAACGATCTGTCGAACACCTCGATAGGGCCGACCACGCGGGCCAGAACCCGCCGTCCGCCCAGGGAAAAACGCCATGCAAGCTACCAACCTCGCCCTGCCCCTGACCCAGCCGCAAGCAGCCAACACCACTGTCAGCAAGCGCCTGCCCAGCCCGCACCTGCTCAAGCAGCAGATGCCGCTGTCCAGTGAACTGGCCCAGCAAGTCCAAGCCCACCGCCAAGCCATCCGCAACATCCTCGAAGGCCGCGACGAGCGCCTGCTGGTCATCGTCGGCCCATGCTCGATCCACGACCCACGCTCGGCCCTGGAATACGCCGACCGCCTGGCCGCCCTCAGCAGCGAAGTGGATGACAAGCTGCTGCTGGTGATGCGCGCCTACGTCGAAAAACCGCGTACTACCGTGGGCTGGAAAGGCCTGGCCTACGACCCGCACCTTGATGGCAGCGACGACATGCACTCGGGTATCGCCTTGTCCCGCGGGCTGATGCTGAGCATGATCGAGCGTGGCCTGCCGGTTGCCACCGAGCTGCTGCAACCGATGGCCGCCGGCTACTTTGACGACCTGCTGGCCTGGGCCGCGATTGGCGCACGCACCACTGAATCGCAGATTCACCGCGAAATGGTCAGTGGCCTGGAGCTGCCGGTCGGTTTCAAGAACGGCACCGACGGCGGCATCGCCATCGCCAGCGACGCCATGCGCAGCGCTGCCCACCCGCACCGCCACTTCGGCATGGATGCGCAGGGCCACCCGGCAATCATCGAAACCCTGGGCAACCCCGATACACACCTGGTACTGCGTGGTGGCCACAAGGGCCCCAACTACGATGCCAACAGCATCGCCATGGCCCGCCAGGCCCTGGCCAAGGTGGGGTTGCAGGCGCGGATCATGGTCGATTGCAGCCACGCCAACAGCGGCAAGGACCCGGCACGCCAGCCAGCGGTGTTCAACGAAGTGCTGGAACAACGCCTGGCCGGTGACCGCTCGATCGTTGGCGTGATGATAGAGGGGCACCTGTTCGATGGCTGCCAAGCGCTGGGCAAGGGGGCACTGAAATACGGCGTGTCGATCACCGATGGCTGCCTGGGCTGGGCCTCGACTGACACCCTGTTGCGTGAGGCGGCACAAAAACTGTAAGCCCAAGGTTGCGAGCCTGGCGAGACATACCCCAAGCAAGTGCGCTAGGCTTGCCTTTTTACCCCAAGGAGCAGTACCCATGGCCCGTGCAACCGCCCGCCACATCCTGGTCAGCAGCGAAGACAAGTGCAACGAACTGAAAGCCCAGATCGAAGCAGGCGCCGACTTCGCCGAAATCGCCAAAGCCAACTCCACCTGCCCATCCAGCCGTCAGGGCGGTGACCTGGGCTCGTTCGGCCCAGGCCAGATGGTCAAGGAATTTGACACCGTGGTGTTCAGCGCCCCGGTCAACACTGTGCAAGGCCCGGTGAAGACCCAGTTCGGCTACCACCTGCTGGAAGTGACCAGCCGTCAGGACTGATTCACCCCTCCCGGTGATCAGACCCCCTGTGGGAGCGGGTTTACCCGCGAAGAGGCCAGACCAGACAACCTCGTTGCCTGCTCCGACGCATTCGCGGGTAAACCCGCTCCCACAAGTACTGTGGGGGCTTGTATTTTCGTGCATGGGCTTTACCGTCCAGGCCGCTCCCAGCCACGCCCTCACCGTCTACGACGAAGCCCCCCGCTACACCCCCGACTTCCAGCATTTCGACTACGTAAACCCCGACGCCCCCAAGGGCGGCATCCTGCGCCGCTCGGCCATCGAGATCGGCCAGTTCGACCATATCCTGCCGTATATCGACAAGGGCATCGGTGTCAGCGAGGTCGACGGCCTGCTATACGCGCCACTGGCGGTCCGCTCGTTCGATGAACCCTACACCGTCTATGGCCTGATCGCCCGAAACATGGAGCGTGGCCCGGACGATGCCTGGCTGCGTTTCGAGATAGATCCGCGTGCCACCTTCGCCGATGGCAAACCCGTTCGCGCCGAGGACGTACGGTTTACCTTCGAGCTGTTGATGAGCAAGGGCAGCCTTAAATACCGCACCCAGTTCGCCGACGTGACCGGCGTCACCGTGGAAGGCCCGCAGCACGTGCGCTTCGACTTCAAGCCCGACCACGGCCGCACCCTGGCGCTGGACCTCGCCAGCCTGCCGGTGCTGCCCGAACATGACTGGCAGCAGCGCGACTTCGCCAATGGTGCCGGCTTCGACAAGCTGGTCGGCAGCGGGCCGTACCGCATCGGGCGCATCGACAACGGCCGCAGCATCACCTTCGAGCGCAACCCGACCTGGTGGGCGCGCAACCTGCCGGCCAGCCGTGGCCGCTACAATTTCGACCAGCTGCGCATCGAGTACTTCGGCGACACCGAAGTGGCGCGGCAGGTGCTCAAAGGCGGTGGCTACGACTATAACCGCGAGTTCTCCGCCACCGCCTACACCCTGGGCTACAACGGCGAGCAACTGGACGACGGCCGCCTGCAACGCGCCCACCTGGGCCCGGCCAAACCGCAGGTTGCCCAGGGTTTCGTGTTCAACCTCGACCAGCCGCAGTTCAAGGACCGCCGCGTGCGCCAGGCGCTGGGCATGCTGTGGGACTACGAGTGGAGCAACCGGCAGATGATGCGCAACCTGTACATCCGCCAGCAGAGCGTGTTCTCCAACACCCCGCTGGCAGCCCGCAAGCTGCCGGATGCCGGCGAACTCAAGCTGCTCGATCCGCTGCGTGGCAAAGTACCGGACGAAGTCTTCACCACCGTATTTACCGCACCGGTCACCGATGGTTCGGGGATTATCCGCAAGCAGCAGTTGCAGGCCCTGGCGCTGCTCGAACAAGCCGGCTGGCACCCCGAAGGTGACCGCCTGGTGAACAGCCAGGGCACGCCGCTGGCATTCACCTTCCTCAATGGCCAGTCCGGCCTGGAGCGCCTGCTGCTGCCGTGGAAACGCAACCTGGCACAGATCGGCGTCACCTTGAACATTCGCAATGTCGATTCAGCCCAGTACGTCAACCGCCTGATGGCACGCGACTACGACATGATCGTCACCGGCTACCCGGTCACCCTGTCGCCCGGTGCCGAGCTGTACAACTATTTTGGCTCGGCAGCCGCCCACGACCCCGGCTCGAACAACCTGATGGTGTTGCAGGACCCGGCCGTGGACCACCTGATCGACGGCCTGGTGCGCGCCGACACCCAGGCCGACATGCTGCAGCACGCCCATGCCCTGGACCGGGTGCTGCAATGGAACTATTACTGGATCCCCAACTATTACCCGCCGGGCAGCTCCACCGCCTGGTGGAACCGCTTCGGCCTGCCCAAGGTCCAGGCCGCCTATGACGAAGGCCTGGACACCTGGTGGGAAGTAAGCCCCACCCCGCTGACCAACGCGCAAATGGCCGAACGCCGGAAGGCCACGCCATGACCACCTACATCCTGCGCCGCCTGTTGTTGATCATCCCGACGCTGCTGGCGATCCTGCTGGTGAATTTCGCCATCGTCCAGGCCGCCCCGGGTGGCCCGGTGGAACAGGCCGTTGCGCGGCTGCAAGGCCTGGGTGGCGGCGCACCCGGCGCCCGGGCGGAAGTGGTGCACAGCGAGTCGCGGGCCACCCGCGGCCTGGACCCGAAACTGATCGAAGAGATCAAGCGCCAGTACGGCTTTGACAAGTCCGCCCCCGAACGCCTGTGGTTGATGCTCGGCCAGTATGCCCGCCTGGACTTTGGCAGCAGCTTTTTCCGTGGTGCCAAAGTCACCGACCTGATCCTCGACAAGTTACCGGTCACCCTGTCGCTGGGCTTCTGGGCCACGCTGATCACCTACCTGGTATCGATCCCGCTGGGTATCCGCAAGGCGGTGCGCCACGGCAGCCGTTTCGATGCCTGGAGCAGCGCGCTGATCGTGATCGGCTACGCCCTGCCCTCGTTCCTGTTCGCCTTGCTGCTGATCGTGCTGTTCGCCGGCGGCACCTCGCTCAACTGGTTCCCGGTACGCGGCCTGGTCTCGGAAAACTTCGACGAACTCAGCCTGGTGGGCAAGGTGGCCGACTACTTCTGGCACCTAGTGCTGCCGGTCGGGGCCTTGGTGATCGGCGGTTTCGCAACCCTTACGTTGCTGACCAAGAACGCCTTCCTGGACGAGATTTCCCGCCAGTACGTAGTCACCGCCCGCGCCAAGGGCCTGAGTGAGCGCCGGGTGCTGTACGGCCACGTCCTGCGCAATGCCATGCTGCTGGTGGTGGCCGGGTTACCGCAGGCACTGATCACGGTGTTCTTCGCCGGGTCGTTGCTGATCGAGGTGATCTTCTCGCTCGATGGCCTCGGCCGCCTGAGTTACGAGGCCGCCGTGTCGCGGGATTACCCGATGGTGTTCGGCACCCTGTTCATCTTCACCCTGGCGGGCCTGTTGATCCGCCTGATCGGTGACCTGTCGTACACCCTGCTCGACCCGCGTATCGACTTCGACACGAGGGCGCACTGATGCTTTCGCCCGTCTCGCGCCGCCGCCTGCAACGCTTTCGCCGCAACCGCCTGGGCTGGGTCTCGCTGTGGCTGTTCGCCGGCCTGCTGCTGTTGTGCCTGTGCGCAGAGCTGGTGGCCAACGACAAGCCGCTGCTGTTGGGCTACAAAGGCGACCTGTATGTGCCGGCGCTCAAGCGCTATAGCGAGCAGGAATTCGGCGGCCAACTGCCATTCCAGCCCGACTATCGCAGTGCCTATGTACGGCAATTGATCACAGGCCAGGGCGGCTGGATGCTGTTCGCGCCCATCCCGTTCAGTGCCGATACGCCCAACTACGACCTGCTGGTACCCACCCCCAGCCCGCCCAGTGCGAGCAACTGGCTAGGCACCGACGACCAGGGCCGCGACGTGCTGGCTCGGGTGTTGTATGGCACCCGGGTATCACTGCTGTTTGCCTTTGCACTGACCGTGGTCAGCGTGTTTATCGGCGTGGTGGCCGGCGCGTTGCAGGGCTACCACGGCGGCTGGGTCGACCTGCTCGGCCAACGCCTGCTGGAGGTGTGGTCGGGGTTGCCGGTGCTGTACCTGCTGATCATCCTCAGCGGTTTTGTGGAGCCGGATTTCTGGTGGCTGCTGGGAATCATGGCGCTGTTCTCCTGGCTTGCCCTGGTCGATGTGGTGCGCGCCGAGTTCCTGCGTGGGCGCAACCTGGAGTACGTGAAAGCCGCTCGCGCGCTGGGGTTACCGGACAGCCAGGTGATGCTGCGGCATATCTTGCCCAATGCCATGAACGCCACGCTGACCTATGTACCGTTCATGCTGACCGGGGCAATCACCACCCTGACTGCACTCGATTTTCTCGGTTTCGGCATGCCGGCCGGAAGTGCCTCGCTGGGTGAGCTGGTGACCCAGGGCAAGCAACATCTGGAAGCGCCGTGGCTGGGCTTTACGGCGTTTTTTGCGCTGGCGGTGATCTTGTCGTTGCTGGTGTTTATCGGCGATGCCTTGCGCGAAGCCTTCGACCCCAGAGGATGAGTTATCAGGCCCGTCCTCTTCGCGGGTAAACCCGCTCCCACAGGACCTCCACAGACGCTGAATCTTCGGACCTGCCTTTACTTGACAAGGAGCTTTGCATGACCCTCACAGGCAAGACTGCACTCGTCACCGGTTCCACCAGCGGCATCGGCCTGGGTATCGCCCAGGTACTGGCCCGCGCTGGCGCCAATATCGTGCTCAACGGCTTTGGCGACCCGGCACCGGCCATAGCCGACATCGCCCGCCATGGCGTGAGGGTGGTTCACCACCCGGCCGACCTGTCGGACGTGGCCCAGATTGAAGCGCTGTTCGCCCTGGCCGAACGCCAATTCGGTGGCGTCGACATCCTGGTCAACAACGCCGGCATCCAGCATGTAGCGCCGGTGGAGCAGTTCCCGGTGGAAAGCTGGGACAAGATCATTGCCCTGAACCTGTCAGCCGTGTTCCATGGCACGCGCCTGGCCCTGCCGGGCATGCGCACGCGCAACTGGGGGCGCATCATCAACATTGCCTCGGTGCATGGCCTGGTCGGCTCGACCGGCAAGGCGGCCTACGTTGCAGCCAAGCATGGTGTGGTCGGCCTGACCAAGGTGGTAGGCCTGGAAACCGCGACCAGCAATGTCACCTGCAACGCCATCTGCCCCGGCTGGGTGCTGACCCCGCTGGTGCAAAAGCAGATCGACGATCGTGCTGCCAACGGTGGCGATCCGCTGCAAGCACAGCATGATCTGCTGGCCGAAAAGCAACCGTCGCTCGCGTTTGTCACCCCCGAGCACCTGGGTGAACTGGTACTATTCCTGTGCAGCGAGGCCGCAAGCCAGGTTCGCGGCGCCGCCTGGAACGTCGATGGTGGCTGGTTGGCCCAGTGACGGGCAGCCTGGGCCTGGCGGCGGGTTCGCATTCGTTTATCTGCAAGGAGGCCCTATGCGCCCTACCCCGATGACCGCAATTCTGGCCCTCACCCTGGCTGCCGCCACGCCTGTGATGGCGGCCAGCCTGAAGGACGTCGCGCCTTACCCCGAAGCGGAAAAAGGCTTTACCCGGCAGGTTATCCACCTGCCGGCACAGGCCGATGAATCGGCCTACAAACTGGAAATCCTCGCCGGCAAGACCTTGCAGGTCGACTGCAATCGCCAGCGCCTGGGCGGCAGCCTGGAAGAACGCACCCTGGAAGGCTGGGGCTACAACTACTACCGCCTGGACAAAGTCAGCGGCCCGGCCAGCACCCTGATGGCCTGCCCGGATGGCAAGAAGACCAAGGCCTTCGTACCAGTGATCGGTGACGGCTTCCTGTTGCGCTACAACAGCAAGCTGCCGGTGGTGGTGTATGTGCCCAAGGATGTCGAGGTGCGCTACCGCATCTGGTCGGCGTCGCAGGACGTGCAAAAGGCTAAAGTCGAATAACTACCGCAGCCCCTGCAGGAGCGGCCTTGTGCCGCTCCTGCAAGGCAAATCTATCAGGCATAATGCGCCCCTTTTTTCGCGCCCGAAGCACAGGTACCTCATGAAAGCCCAAGCCCGCCACATCCTGGTCAAGACCGCTGACGAAGCCGAAAAGCTCAAACAGCGCATCGCCAACGGTGAGGCTTTCGACGTGCTCGCCAAAAAGTTTTCTATCTGCCCTTCGGGCAAGCGCGGCGGCGACCTGGGCGAAGTCCGCCCGGGCCAGATGGTCGGCGCTATCGACCAGGTAATTTTCAAAAAACCTTTGCGTGTGGTGCACGGGCCGATCAAGAGCAAGTTCGGCTACCACCTGGTGCAAACGTTCTACCGCGATTGATGGCAGCGGGCCACCTGACATTTTTGCCAGTTGTCCCGTCACCCAACATTACATACAACTCCGGCAGGGCCGAAGCCGTCCTGCTGGCGTCGCTTCAGGTAGTGGACCCTTGAATGGACCCGGAGACCTGCCTATGCGATGCCCCCGCTTGCTGCTGCCCTTCCCCCTGCTGGCACTGCCATTACTGGCTCACTCCCAATCCCTGACGGTTACCCCCGGTGAGACCCTTGGCGCCCTCGTGCAAACCGATGCCGCTGATGAGTTCACCCTCAGCGGCGCAACGGTCCAGTCATTGCAACAAGGCAATGGCCAAGACACCTTCACCATGTCTGGCGGCACGCTAGGGTCATTGAACCAAGGCGGTGACATGGACACGTTCACCATGACCGGCGGCACCATCACAGGCGCTTTTGAAGATGGAGACACGGCGTGGTTCAAAGGCGGCAGCATTGGCCGAATCGATCTCAAGCTCGCTGACAACTTCCTCGAGATTTCCCAAGGGCTCGGTGTCGAAACCGTTGTTGTTGGCAACGTGGTCAGCGGGCTTGGCAACGACACGATCATCATGACGGGCGGCACCGTCGGCGGTGATATCAGTACCAGTAGCGGCGTTGACAAGATAACCATCAGCGGCGGCACGCTCAAAGGCGAAATACGCACTGGCAACGGCAAGGATGAATTTACCTGGACGGGTGGCCAGATCGGTAAGCGGGTCATCATGGAGAATGACGATGACACCGCCATCGTCCGCGCCCTCGACCTGGGCAACTCTGCCGTTATCCTGGACGGCGGTACCGGCACGGACACACTGACATTCGAGCAGAGTCAGGTCGGCCAAGGTGCGTCGTACATGAACTGGGAGTCCATCAACCTCCAGCAAGGCAGCCGGCTCACCCTCAACGACACCCTTACACTGGGAGACCTGGGCAGCGATCAGCCACGCGTGATCCCGGCCACTGGGACCGGGACCCTGCAAATCGATGCAAGCAGCGCGCTGAACAGCCGTCAGGGCAGCATCGTCAGCATCCCGAGTGACAGCAAGGTATCGGTAGTCAACGCCGGCACCATCGACCTGAGTCGTGGCAACGACGCTCAAGGCCGCCTGACCGTTCAGGGCGATTACACCGGTAACAACGGCACCCTGCGCCTGAATAGCGTGCTGGCAGGCGATGGCGCTGCCTCCGACCGCCTGGTGGTCAGCCGTGGCGCCATTAGCGGCTCCACGCAATTGCTCGTCAACAACCTCAATGGCGCGGGTGCAGCAACTGCACAGAACGGCATCCAGGTTGTCGAAGCCCGTGACGGCGCCACCAGCACGGCCACAGCATTCGTGCAGACGCAAACGCTATCGGTGGGTGCCTATGACTACCGGTTGTTCAAAGGTGGTGTAACCGCTGGTAGCGAAAACAGCTGGTACCTGCGCTCGACGCTGGTCGCGGCACCCGCTCCAGCACCTGTACCCGGGCCCGAACAACCAACACAACCTTCACAGCCGGGCGAGCCACCTTTGATAGCACCGGCCCAGACGCCACCTGTTGCCGCACCGGCACCTGGCCAGGTCGACCTGCCCGCCCCCGTGCAAGGCGAAAGCCTGCCGCTTTATCGCCCGGAAGTCCCGGTTTACGCTGCCGTTCCAAGAGGCGCTGCGATCATCGCCCGCCAGGCCTTGGGCACCTTCCATCAACGCCAGGGTGACCAACAGTTGCTCAAAGGCGAAGGCGCCCTGCCTGCCAGTTGGGGGCAGGCTTACGGCGGCACGCTGCGTCAGCAATGGAGCGGTACGGTCAGCCCGAGCCTGGATGGCGACCTATACGGTTTCAAGGTGGGCCAGGACCTGTATGCCAAGGTCCACGACAACGGTTACCGCCAGCATGTCGGCTTCTACGTCAGCCATAGCCGCCTGGACGCCGACGTCAAAGGTTTCGCCCTGGCCGTGAAAGACCGCAGCGTGGGTGACCTGAAACTCGATGGCGACAGCGTCGGCACATACTGGACGCTGGTCGGGCCGCAAGGCGCGTACCTGGATGCAGTGTTGCAGTACACCCGCCTTGATGGGCGAGCCCGCTCGGACCGCGGCGACAAGCTGGACATCGACGGCCACGCCTGGACGGCGTCGCTGGAGTCCGGGTACCCCATTGCCCTGTCCGAGCGCTGGAGGCTGGAGCCGCAAGCCCAGCTGATCGCACAAAAAGTTTCGCTCGACAGCGCAAGCGATAGCATTTCGCGCATCAGCCATGACGCCCAGGTCGAGCTGACGGGTCGCTTGGGTGTGCGCCTGGAAGGTGCGTTCACGGGAAGCAGCGGGCGCCTGCTGCAGCCCTATGCGCAGGTTAACCTGTGGCACGGCGACGGTGGCCGCGACACCTTGACCTTCGATGGTGTCGACAAGATCAAGACCGACTACCGCTACACCTCGGTACAACTGGAAAGCGGCGTGGTGGCGCAGGTCAGCGAAGCGCTGAGCCTGCATGGCGGCGTGCAGTACACCGCCAACCTGGACAGCCGCCAGCAGGAAGCCAGCGGCGTCAACCTGGGGGTGCGCTGGCAGTTCTAGCGGCGCGCCGCCAGCAAGCCGAGGCCAGCGCAGCCCAGCAGGGAGGCGCTGACCCGGTTGAACACGCGGCGCGGGCCAGGCTGGCTGAACCAGCGCTGCATGTAGGCACCCAGGCCTGCATAGAGGGCAATGGCCGCCCATTCCAACAGCAGGAACAGCACGCCCAACCACAGAAACTGCTCGCTCACCGGGGTGGCGCTGCCGACTGTAACGAACTGCGGCAGGAACGCGGTGAAGATCAGGATGGCCTTGGGGTTGCCGGCCGCCACCCAGAACTCCTGGCGCGTCAGGCGCCAGGTGCCACGCGGGTGGTCCGCTGCCACCACTGCCTCGCCTACCGGTGCATGCCACAGTTGCCAGGCGATGTAGAACAGGTAGGCCGCACCCACTACCTTGATGGCCAGGAACAGGTATTCACTGGTATGCAGCACCACGGCCAGGCCCATGGCCGCCAGGGCGATCATGCCGCTGAAGGCGACGATGCGACCACCCCCGGCCACGCAGGCCGTGCGCAGGCCATAGCGGCTGGCGTTGTGCAGCGACAGCAGGTTGTTCGGCCCCGGCGCCATGTTCAGGGCAAAGCAGGCAGGGATGAAAAGCAGCAGGCTTGAAAGGTCCATTGTTGTTTTCCTTTGGCAACAGGCGTCTATTTCGGCCTCTGCCGGGCCTTGCGGTCAAGTTACAGCCAGCGATAAAAACTGTATGGGTACGCGGCACCTGTTACGCTGCCGGCGAAATAGAGGACCTTGTGATGCCCCGCTCCCACGCCGCGCTGTGGCGCGACCCGGCACTCCCGCATGTGGAGAGCCGCCGCGCCTGTCATAGCCGGGCCTGTTACAAGGCCCACAGTCACCCAACGTTTTCCATCGGTGCAGTGGATGCCGGCCACAGCCATTTCAGCGGCGCCGCGAATGGGCAGGAACGCCTGACACCCGGTACGCTGGTGTTGGTGCCAGCCCACCGCGTACATGCCTGCAACCCCGAGCCCGGGCAAGCCTGGAGCTACCAGATGCTGCATGTGGACGCCGACTGGCTGGCACAAGTGCGCCTGGAATCGGGGCTGGGCGGCGCCGGGCCCGGCGCACCGGCGCGTATCTGCCGGGCGCCGGCGGTGTATGGGCAGTTCTGCGAGCTGAACAGGTTGCTGTTCTCCAGCGCCAGCAACCGTGAGAAAGATGCGGCGCTGATTGCCTTTGTGGGTGACCTGGACTTTTCCGCACAGCCCCCTCTGACGGCAGCCCCCGCCTTGGGGGCGACTGCGTTGAGCGGGTTGATCGCGCGCCTCGAAGGGCAAGACCCCGCGCAACTGTGCCTGGAGGTGCTGGCCCGCGAAGCCGGCCTTGGGCGCTACCAGCTGATCCGCGCGTTCCGCACCGCCACTGGCTTGACCCCGCATGCCTATGTGCTCAATGCCCGGATCAATCGCGGGCGGCAGTTGTTGGGTGAAGGGCTGGCGTTGGCGGAGGTGGCCTACCGCCTCGGGTTCGCCGACCAAAGCCATTTCCAGCGGGTATTCAAGGCCCATGTGGGCGTGACGCCAGGGCAGTATCGGGATGTGCGCAGCCCTTGAGATCCTGGGGGCGCTCTGCGCCCCGATCGCGACGCAAGGCCGCTCCCACATTGAACGGCATACGCAGTACCTGTGGGAGCGGCCTTGTGTCGCGATAGGGCTGCGCAGCAGCCCCAAGGCACTACCACGCAATATTCTTCAATACGCCTGACAAGCCCGGCAGCAGACTGCGGCTTTTCCCGCAGAGCCTCGCCGCCCATGCAACAGTTCCTGATCATCGCCCTCGCCCACTTCCTCGCCCTGCTCTCACCTGGCCCGGACTTCTTCCTGGTCGCACGCAGCTCGATCAACAGCGGCTGGCGCACCGCCAGCGGCGCCTGCATGGGCATTGCCCTGGCCAATGGCGCGTTCATCGCCATCGCCTTCACCGGCCTGTCGGTGTTGCAGGAAGGCAGCCTGCTGTTTACGTCCCTGCAACTGGCCGGCGCCAGCTACCTGCTGTACATCGGCGTGCTGTTCCTGCGCCATGCCGGGCAAACCAGCCTGCGCTCAGTCACTGACAACCAGCGGGTTCAAGGCTGGTGGCACAATCTGGGCATGGGCTTCTTGTCCGGCATCCTCAACCCCAAAAACGCGCTGTTCTATGCCAGCCTTGCCAGTATGGTAGCCAGCGCCAGCACCGGCTGGAAATCGGCCTACGCCGTGTGGATGTTCAGCATCGTCCTGCTCTGGGACCTGCTGGTGGCCGTGGCCATCGGTAACCAGCGGGTACTGCGGCGTTTCGCTCGCAGCCTGCCGTGGCTGGAGCGGGCCTCAGGGCTCATGTTGGTGATATTGGCTGCGGCGCTGGTGCTGCATCTGGCCCGGGGCTGACCAGTTGCAAGGTGCGCATGTCCATCAAGGTAAAGTGGCCACTCGCCCACCCCCCCGTGTCCAGGTGCCAGACATTACCCAGCAGCTTTGCCTCCAGCACCGGCGTGTGCCCGACCAGCAAAGCACGCAGGCCCTGCACCGGTTGGGTATCGCCTTCCTTCAGGCGCCGGCGCGACCACTGGCATACCTCGCGTACCTTCGAGTCGTGATCCAGCTCCAGCTCCAGCCATGAACGCAGCACTGCCCAATCAGCAAACGGGCTGTCTGCATGCAGCAACCCGACCAGGCCGGCCGCGCTTTCCACTTCGATGGCAATCGGTAACTGCTCGAAGCGCTCCGCGAAGCGCAATTGTGCGGCCCGCGGCAGGTCCAGGAACCAGCTGCCGCCCGCTGCGCGGTACATGTCCAGGTCAAGCCGCCCCCCACGCACGCGAGTGATTGCCAGCGCCTCATGGTTACCTTGCACCGCATGGAACCAAGGCTGCGCGAGCCACTCCAGCACGGCCTCGCTGTGCGGCCCCCGGTCGACCAGGTCACCCACACTGAACAGGCGGTCTACCGCGGGGTCGAACCCCACCGCTTCAAGGCACTGTTCCAGGCGCTGGAAGTGACCATGGATATCGCCCACCGCCAGGTCACGCCCCCGGATATTGGCGAGCAACCGCCGAAACCGTCCCATTACAATCTTCCTCTGCAGGTGCTGCCATGGCGGGCGTAAAATGGAAACACCCCCAATCTACCCCGGAGGTGCATCATGCGTACCGCCCTCGTGTGTGCCGTGCTCATGGCGCTATCACTGAACAGCATGGCACAAGGCTCCCCGGCCGCGCAGGTCGAGGTGCGTTTCGACCACCCGGAACAATTCCGCGACGCCAGCCTGGACAGCCACGGTTATGAGCGTGGCGCCGACGCCTATGTGATGAAATCCCTTACCCAGTACCTGCAAAAGCTCGGTCAGCGTTACCTGCAACCGGGCCAGCAGCTGGTCATCGATATCCGCGACATCGACCTGGCCGGGCGCTTCGAGCCCTGGCACAGCCAGGCCTACGATGTGCGTTTCATGCGCGAGATCACCTGGCCGAGCATCGACCTCACCTACACCCTCAGCCAGCCGGGCAAACCCGCCCAGCAGGCCGAGGAGCGGGTCAGCGACAAGATGTACCTCAGCCGCCCCGGCCGGGTCGCCAGCAGCAGCGACCGCCTGTATGCCGAGAAGGCCATGCTCGACGACTGGTTCCGCCAGCGCTTCGCGACGCACCCGGCAACCTGAAAAAGCCTTCACTGGTACAGGCGTTGGTGCCGATAGTATGCTCGAGCCTTCAACCTGTACCAGGGAAGGGTATTTCATGAAACTGTGCGCCGTACAACTGGCGTCGCTCAAGGGCGATTTGCCAGGCAACCTCCAGCGTCATCTGGCCTGCATCGAGCAGGCCGCGGCCCTTGGCGCGGCGCTGGTGGTGTTCCCCGAACTCTCGCTGACCGGCTATGAGCCAAGCCTTGCGCGCCAGGCCGCCTTGCCGGTCAGCTCCGAGCGACTGGGCCCGCTGCAGGCAGCCTGTGACCGCCTGGGTATCACCGTGGCCGTTGGCCTGCCGTTGCCGACACCCGACGGTATTCGCATTGGCATGCCTATCTTCAGCCCCGGGGCACCGCGCCAGGCCTATGCCAAACGGCGCCTGCATGATGACGAGCTGCCCTACTTCACCCCTGGCGATCAGGCACTGCTGCTGCAAGTAGGCGATCATCGGGTGGCACCGGCGATCTGCTACGAATCGATGTTCATGGCCCACGCGGCCGCCGCCCGCGAGCACGGCGCCGACCTGTATCTGGTCAGCGTGGCGAAAACCGCCAAGGGCATCCGCGAGGGATACGCACATTACCCGGAGGTGGCACGTGAACTGGGCATGCCGATACTGATGGCCAACTGCGTGGGGCCAGCCGACACCTTCATCGGTGCGGGCGGTTCGGCAGCGTGGGACAGCCAGGGGCGCTTGCTGGCCAGCCTGGACGACCACAGTGAAGGGCTGATCATGCTGGACACTGGCAACGCCAGCGCAATGGCCCTGCCTTTGGACCCACACCCGGCATGATCTATCTGTTTCTGGCGTTGCTGAGTTACACCTGCACCTACTACCTGGTCGGCTTGCTGATCCAGGGCCAGCTTGCCGATGTGGCCGAGGGTTTGCGCCATCGGCCCGATGCACCGACACCGGGCGAGTACCTGCGTGCGGTCAAGGCCCATGCACGTCGGGCCCATCGGCAGTACACCCTGATGGCTGGCTCGGCGCTGGCGTTGCTGGCCTGCCTGGTCGCCAGCTGGTTCAGCTGACGCCTACAGGTCCAGCGCGAGGCTTTGCCGGCCCTCCAGCGCCAGCAAGTACTGCTTGGCCGCCAGGCCACCGGCAAAGCCGGTCAGGCTGCCCGAAGCGCCGATCACGCGGTGGCACGGGGCGATGATCGAGATCGGGTTGCGGCCATTGGCGGCGCCTACCGCCCGCACCGCGCTGGGGTTGCCGATCTGCCGGGCGATGTCGCCGTAGCTGCGGGTTTCACCGAAGGGTATCGCCAGCAGCGCGGCCCACACCTGGCGCTGGAACTCGGTACCGGCGAAATCCAGCGCCAGCTCGAAGCGCTGGCGTTTGCCCGCAAAATATTCGCCAAGCTGCCGCGCGGTGTCCAGTAGCACCGGGCACTGGTCGTCACGGTGCAAGGCACCGAGGCGCACGCGGTTTTCCCGCTCCTCTTCCCACAGTACGGCTGCCAGGCACTGGCCCCGGGCAACCAGGGTCAGGGTGCCGACGGGCGAATGCATGAAGGTGAATGCGCTGGACATGAGCGGGTTCCTGCCTGTTTGCGTTCGGCGTACTGTACGCATCCACAGCCCTGCACGCACCCGCTTTCTTGCTCAGGTAATTGCACAACCGGCAATCCGGCGCGCTTCCCTGAGGTTGACCCTGGGGATCAGCTCGGCTGGAATCCGCGAGATCGACGACAGGTTGTAAACGTGGAAGTGCTCGTTCACGACCTCCCTGGCCATCAGCGTCAACGACGGCAGGATACGGCTGTCCCAATGCTGGTCGAGCCCACACGGCGAACACTGTCCCTGGCCGTTCTCGTAGAAGCGGCTGACGCTCTGATCCAGGTCCACCCCCACCAGCAACACTTCTTCGAAGCCCAGGTGATAGGCCAACTGCAAGGCCACGTACGCCACTGTGCGGGCGTCGAAGAAACCCTGCGCCAAGTCTTTGCTGAAGGCAATCGAGCGGCTGCGTTTGCTCCACAGGGTGCGGTTGCACACGCAGCTGTCACCATGGCCACGCAACCCGTCCAGCAGGCCCGGCGTATCCGCTTTATGCAAGGCATAGCACTCGGTGCCTACCGGCACATCGGCACCCGCATACTGCTCGGGCCACAGCGCCAGGCGCTCGCTGTCGCGCAAGGCAGTGGCAAACAAGGCCGGCTGTTGCTGGCTGAAGCTTTTGTCGGTGCACACGTAGAAGAAAGGCTGAATGCCATGTTCGGCGGTCATCGCAACCGAACCGTTCATGGTGATGATGGGCAAATGGGCGAATTCGCCCAGCGGAAAATGCTTGGCAGAGGCACCAGAGGCAAGGATCACCACAGGGCCCTGTTGGGTGTTGCGACACGCCTCGAAACTGGAGAACGCCCCGCGTTCAGCACCTGGCTGCGACGGAAGTGTGTTCATCAATGGCATCTTTAACTGGACAGTACAAGCCACAATAACCAGCCGTGTATGGGCCGTGGCCGCTTTTACCTAACTTTACCCACCTGAACATAATCGACCGCCATGTCCCTGACTGGCGGGGTTCTGAAGCGCTGCACAGCGCTCAGACGGTGCATGTTCAATGCCGTCTGGTTCGACTTAGGCCATCTCAGCAGACCACTTGGCCCAAGGGTTGTTCCCCCCACTTTGGATCAGGAATACCGATTACCACTCTGGAGGCGACAGACGGGCCGCCGCCATTTCATCAAACGCGGCTTTATTCATGAGCCTGCTTGATGCTTATCACGGGTGAGACTAATACTAAAGTCTCTGCCTGGGGAGGCACGAAACATGCAAACCAGATTCGTTATCGTTCCTGCGGTGCCGATAGAAAAGGAGTCGTTCCGCGTGGGTAGCCGCTACTACGCCACTACCGTGTGTGGAGGGTTCGACATTTACGACAACCATGCGAAAGAGCGGCTCAAGCCGAGCTACCCGAGCCGGACGGATGCGCAGGTGCAGTGCGAGGAATTGAACAAGCGAAGTGAACTGGGGTGATCGTGGGAGCTCGACGTACAGGCGCCCGTGCGATCCCTGCAGGCGCAACCAGGGGCCGCACAGCGGCCCCCGGTGTCTACTCAAATTAACTGTCAGCCCAGGAACAGCTGGTACGCCGGGTTGTCAGTCTCATCCCAATACCGATACCCCATCTCGTCCAGCGCCAACGGCAAGCCTGCCAACTCATCCCCCGGCACCTCCAGCGCGGCAAACACCCGCGCCTCCGCCGCGCCGTGGTTGCGGTAATGGAACAGGCTGATGTTCCAGCGTTTGCCCAACCGTTCCAGGAAGCCCAGCAACGCCCCTGGGCGCTCGGGAAACTCGAAGCGCAGCACCCGCTCATCAGCGCCCGGCGCTGCATGGCCGCCCACGGTATGGCGCACATGCAGTTTGGCCAGCTCGTTGTCGGTCAGGTCCAGCACGCTGTAACCCTGCTCACGAAGGTTGGCCAACAGCTGATCACGCGGGTCGTGCACCGGGTGAGTCTGCACCCCGACGAACAGGCGCGCTTCCTTGCCTGGGTAGTAGCGGTAGTTGAATTCGGTGATCTGCCGCTTGCCCAGCGCCTGGCAGAAGGCGCGGAAGCTACCTGGCTGCTCGGGGATGGTCACGGCGATGATCGCCTCGCGCTGCTCGCCCAGCTCGGCCCGCTCGGCCACATGGCGCAGGCGGTCGAAGTTCACGTTCGCCCCGGAGTCAATGGCCACCAAGGTCTGGCCTTGCACGCCCTCGCGTGCCACGTACTTCTTGATCCCGGCTACGGCCAGGGCACCAGAAGGCTCGGTGATCGACCGGGTGTCGTCGTAGATGTCCTTGATCGCAGCGCACAACTCGTCACTGCTGACGGTTACCACTTCGTCGACAAAATGCCGGCACAGCTCGAAGCAATGAGCGCCGATCTGCGCCACCGCTACACCGTCGGCGAAGGTGCCGACCTGCGGCAGGATCACCCGCTCGCCGGCGGCCATGGCGGCCTGCAGGCAGTTGGAGTCCTCCGGCTCGACGCCAATCACCTTCACCTCGGGGCGCAGGTACTTCACGTAGGCAGCGATACCGGCGATCAGCCCGCCACCGCCCACCGGTACGAAAATGGCGTCCAGCGCGCCCGGGCGCTGGCGCAGGATCTCCATGGCCACGGTGCCCTGCCCGGCGATCACGTCCGGGTCATCGAACGGCGGCACAAAGGTGGCGCCTTCGCTGTCGGCCAGCGTCAGGGCATGGGCCAGGGCGTGCGGGAAGCTCTCACCGTGCAGCACCACATGCCCGCCGCGCGACCGCACCCCCTCCACTTTGAGTGACGGCGTGGTAGTCGGCATGACGATGGTGGCCTTCATACCCAGGTGCGACGCCGCCAGGGCCACGCCCTGGGCATGGTTGCCCGCCGAGGCGGTGATTACCCCACGCTCGCGCTGCACAGCACTCAGCCGTGACAAACGGGTGTAGGCGCCGCGGATCTTGAACGAGAAGGTAGGTTGCAGGTCCTCGCGCTTGAGCAGCACCTGGTTACCCAGGCTGGCAGACAGTGCAGGCGCGGCTTGCAGCGGCGTTTCGATGGCCAGGTCGTACACCGGCGCGGCCAGAATGCGCCGCACCTGCTCCGACAGCAGTTGCTGGGGGGTGACGGTAGGACGAGGGACGCTGAAGCTGGTCATCGATGACTCCTTGGCTTTTTTATGTTGCCCAGGAGTCAGAGAGAAAAAACCCGCCTCCAGGGCGGGTTCGGTGCACGTACGCGCTAGCCCGCCAAGCTGATAATGGCGGTAATAATAATGGCGTTCACATGCGGGAATGTATTCATGGGGTAGGAACTTAGCCGTTAGTGCGGCACAAAGTCAACACTTGGCTTGCTGCGCCGAAAGCGGCACATCGAACACCTTGTCGAAGCCCCACTGGAAGGCAAAGGCGTAGACAAAGAAGAACACGAACAACGCCAGGTTGGTCAGCAGCGCCGCCCACAGGCTCACATCCAGCCAGTACGCCACCAGTGGCAGCAGGATCACCACCAATCCGCCCTCGAAGCCCAAGGCGTGCAGCAAGCGCCGCATGAATGTGCGCTCACGCTGGCGCTGGCGCGCTTCCCAGCGTTCGAACACCCAGTTGTAGCCCATGTTCCAGCTCATCGCGATGCCTGACATCAGCACCGACAACACCGTCGACTGCGCCATGCCGGCACCGAACGCCAGCTCCAGCGCGGGCGCCACGCAGGCGACCGCGATGGCTTCATAAAGAATGGCCTGGACGATCTTGCGGGCCTTGCCTTGCATGTTCAGCTCCCTGAATGAACGACCTGTAAAGCTACAAGATGTAGCCCACAAGAAAAAGCCCCAAATTTGGACAACAGCGCATAGGGCTGCTTGTATCTATCCCGTACAAAAGTGACATCCCGTACAACTTCGTCGAGGGAAGCGAGGGAGGATAAAGACGATGGCCCACTCTGCCATGCCGGTGCCTGCCATATGAGCCTGGCATTCATCGATTTTCTCACCTACGTGCTGTTCGGCCTGAAGATCCTGGCCATCATCCTTGCCTCGCTGATGTTCCTGCTGGGCCTGGACGACCTGTTCATCGACCTGTGCTACTGGGTCCGCAAGTTGATCCGGCGCTTTCGCGTGTATGACAAGTACGAAAAGGCTGACGAAAAGCGCCTGTACGAAGTACCGGAAAAGCCCCTTGCCATCATGGTCCCGGCCTGGAACGAAGTGGGTGTGGTCGGTGAAATGGCGCGCCTGGCGGCCTCCACCATCGACTACGAGAACTACCAGATTTTCGTCGGCACCTACCCCAACGACCCGCAAACCCAGGCCGACGTCGACGCGGTGTGCCTGCACTACCCCAACGTGCACAAGGTGGTGTGCGCACGCCCTGGGCCCACCAGCAAGGCCGACTGCCTGAACAACATCATCGACGCCCTGCTGCGCTTCCAGCAGGACGCCGGCATCGAATTCGCCGGTTTCATCCTGCATGACGCCGAAGACGTGATCTCGCCCATGGAGCTGCGCCTGTTCAACTACCTGCTGCCGAACAAGGACATGATCCAGATCCCGGTCTACCCCTACGCACCGGAATGGAAAGGTTTTACCGCCGGCCACTATGTCGACGAGTTTGCCGAAAACCACGGCAAGGACGTCATCGTCCGCGAAGCGCTGACCGGCCAGGTGCCCAGCGCCGGTGTCGGTACCTGCTTCAGCCGCCGCGCCATCAGTGCGCTGCTGGAGGACGGCGACGGCATTGCCTTCGACGTGCAAAGCCTCACCGAAGACTACGACATTGGCTTTCGTCTGAAGCAAAAGGGCATGAAGTGCATTTTCGCCCGTTATTCCATCACCGACCCGGCGCTCACCCTGAAGCAGGAGTGGCGCCCGGGCATGAGCCGGGAATTCTCTCAGGTGATCTGCGTGCGCGAGCACTTCCCGCGTGACTGGCAGCATGCCATCCGGCAGAAGTCGCGGTGGATCGTCGGCATCGTGTTCCAGGGCACCAGCAACCTCGGCTGGAGCCGTAAGGGCGCACTCAACTACTTCCTCTGGCGCGACCGCCGTGGGCTGTTCGCCTACCTGCTGAGCTTTTTGGTCAACATGTTGCTGCTGGTGTTGCTGGCCATGTGGCTGGTCACGGTGATTGCGCCGGACTCGTGGCGCTTCATGTCGATCCTTAGCGACAGCTGGCTGCTGTCTACCCTGCTGTGGCTGAACGGGCTGATGCTGTTCAATCGCCTGTTCCAGCGCGGCTGGTTCGTCACCCGTTTCTACGGCATCGGCGAAGGCCTGCTGTCGGCACCGCGGATGATGTGGAGCAACTTCGTCAACTTCTTCGCCAACCTGCGTGCCCTGCGCCAAGTGATGGAAATGGGCGACTCACGGCGCGTGGCCTGGGACAAGACCACCCATGAATTCCCCGCCATCGCAGCCCCTGCCCGCACGCCGCTGGGCCAGCGCCTGGTGGCCAAAGGGCTGATCAGTGACGAGCAGCTGCAACAGGCAATCACCAGCCCGGTACGCCGGCGTTTGGGCCGCGAACTGCTGCTGCGGGGCTGGGTGAACAGCGAACAACTGGTGGCCACCCTGGCCGAGCAGCTGGACCTGCCCTGGGCGCCGCTTAACCCGTTCAAGATCGACCCGCAACTGATTGCCACACTGCCACGCAAACTGGCGACGCACTATGGCGTGCTGCCCGTTGCCGAAGACGGCGACACGCTGATCCTTGCCAGCGAAAGCCCGGTCAGCCAAGTGTCGCTGGGGGTGATCAGCCGCTACCTGAAACGCCCGGTCCACGTGCGACTGGCGCCGCAGGGCCGGGTAACCCTGGGCCTGCGCTACCACTACCCAAGCCCTTGGCAGAAGCCGGAAACCCGCGACATGCTGGCCATTCTGGAGCGCCATCAGGACGATGAAGCGCTGCTGGAGCGTGTCAGCCACCACCAGATCATGCTCGGTACGCTGTTGCAGGTGCGCGGCATGGTCCCGGTCACCCTGTTCAACCAGGCGCTGATCGACTTCGACCCCGAGCACCAGAGCCTGGGCGAGCACCTGATCGCCCGCGGCATCATCACCGAACAGGTGTTGCAGCAGGCGCTTGACGAACAGGCCATCGAGCAGCAGGCCGCCCTTGATCTGACCCGGGAGGTGGCATGAAGCCGCGCTTTTCCCTCACTTTCACTGGCCTGTTGCTGTGCTGCGCCGCGCTGCCTGTCGACGCCTCGGCACCGATGACCGACTTCCAGCGGTTCACCAGCTTCCCGTTCATGGACCGCGGCTATCGTGAGGCCAAGAAAGACAACTGGGCCGAGGTCGAGCGCCTGACCCGTCACGTGCTGGGCCGGGTGCCGAACAACGACGAGGCCCGCGCACTGCTGGTAGAAGCCCTGGCCCATCAACGCCGCTACAAGGAAGCCGAAGCGCTGGCCGCACAGCTCGACGGCAGCCCCGAATACGCCGACGCCCTGCTCGAACTGCGCCTGACCTGGATCGAACAGGACCCACCGCCGGCCAGCCAGGTGGAACAATGGCTGGCTGCCAGTGAGGGCAATCAACGCGTGCGCCTGTGGCAGGCCTACAGCCTGAGCCTGGCCAAATTCGGTGGCGCGGGCAAGGCGCTGGACTGGCTCAGCCAGTTGCCGCCCAGGGATGATGGCCAGGTATTGCGCCTGGTCCGGGCCAACTTCGCCGAACAACTGCGCAACTGGAAGGAAACCATCGAGCAACTGCAGCCGCTCGCCGACAAGGGCCAGTTGCCCGCCGAAGACTGGCAACGCCTGGCCAATGCCTATGTCCAGCAGGTGGATGAAAAAGGGTTGAACAAACTGCTGCCCAGCGCGCCCTCTCCTCAAGCAGCTGACCAGGCGCGCCTGGCCATGGCCAACCGCGCCATTGCCATGGGCCACAACCAGCAAGCCCAGCGCTGGCTGCAGTCGCTGCCGCCAGATCAACTGAATCAGCCCGACCAGCGCCAGCAGCTGTGGGAGCTGGCCCGCGAAGGTGATGATGCGGCACTGGTGCGCCGCCTGAGCAACGACCTGCAACGCCCCTGCCTGGACACCGTCGACTGGCTGTCACGCCATGACCCGGACCTGGCCCGCGAACAGTTCAAAGGCTGCACACCCACTACCGACACGCGCGCCTACGCCGTGCTCAAGCAACGCCTGTATGGTGACCCGCCGCAACCCCCACAACCGCGCACAGCCAGAGAATGGGAAAACCGCTACCGGCAAAGTGGCGACCTGGCCGCGTTGGAGCAAGCTACGTTCCTGCTGGTGGAACAGGGCCAGACCGGTCACGCCCGGCAACTGCTGGAACAGGCCTACGAGCGCCGTCAGGGCCGCCTCAGCCCATCGCTGTTGCAGCGCCTGGGCAACCTGTATGCCCGCAACGATGGGCCTCTGGACAGCCACCGCATGCTCGGCCTGATCCCGCGGGTCGATGCCAATACCCGTGCCCAGTTGCTCGGCCGCCTGGCCGAGGCCGGCCAGTGCGACGCCGTTCGCCAGGCGGTGCCGTCCACCCCCCGCGAGCCCGGCCAGTACCGCGCCCTGGGCCGCTGCGCCATGCCCGACCAACCCGGTGAAGCGGTGGTCTACTACCAGGCCGCCGAGCGCCTGGGCGACGCCGGCAACCGCCTGGCGTTGGCCTATGCACTTGAAGCGGCCGGCGACTCCGAAGCCGCGCTGCCTATCTGGCACAGCCTGCCGGACAGCGCCTGGACCGACAACGCCCGCCTCACGGCCGCCGGTGGCGCGCTGAACGCAGGCGACGCTGACGCGGCCCGGCGCTATTGGGACGCTGCCGCACACCACAGCGCCGATGACTGGGCACTGGGCGCAGCCATTGCCCAGCGCCAGGGCAATTACCAGGCGGCCTTGGGTTTCCAGCGCCATGCCTTGGCAAGCAACCCCCGGGCCGACCACTACTACGCCGCGGCCAGCACCGCGCAACTGGCCGGCGACAGCGCCCAGAGCATGGCCTGGCTCGCCGAAGCCGTGCGCCTGGCCCCCGATCAGCCGCGTTACCGGGCCGACTACGGCATGCGCCTGGCCGGCTCGACAGACAGGGCCCAGCGCCGCCAGTCGATCCCCTACCTGGAGCGTGCCACGCATGACTTCCCCGAGGATTACCGCCTCGGCGAAACCCTGGCCTTGCGCTACGACGAAGCCGAAGACAGTGCCTCGGCACGCCGCGAGCTGCGCCGCATCCTCGATGTGGAGCAGAACCTGGTCGACGGTGACGACGAATACGGCAGCCTGGAAGCCCGCAAATACCGCCAGCGCCGAGCCCACGAAAGCTTGTCACGGCGTGACACCATCACCCTGGCCAGCACCTGGTCACCCGCCGGCACCTCGACCAACGACAAGTTCCTCGACAACGGCCAGCGCAGCGGCAGCTCACGCCGTGCCCAATCGCAGAACGTGCAGTTGGCCATGTGGGACCATGCCCTGGGCGAAGAACCCAGCCGCAACGGCAGCACCCTGTCGGTGTACGGCCGGGTACTGTTCGGTGGCCAGAGCCGCACCGACTATGCGCAGAGCATGGGTACCGGGGTCGGCCTGCGCTACAAGCCGCTCGGCCAGGCCAACCTCAACCTGTACGCCGAGCTGTACCACCAGCGGCAGATCGACGAAGCGCACTACCGCGGCCTGAGCCTTGGCCAGCTGCTGAGCCCGGCCAAGGTCGGTGGCAACTGGGGCGATCTGCGCCACCATGCCGAATCGAGCAACGACCTGCTGTTGCGCGCCACCGCCTCGGTCCTCGACCAGGGCGACTGGCGCAATGACTGGCGGGTGGATGAAGACGACTGGAACGAGCGCTTCCTCTACCTAGACGCGGCCTGGTGGACCCGCGCCGGCGATCACGCCTGGCTGTCGCGCTACCAGCAAGGCCATGCCTGGAAAATTCCCGGCAGTACCCCGCAAACCCTCATGCCCTATGGCTTTTTCGAGTTTTCCAGCCAGGACCCGAGCAACGACTGGCGCCAGGACGCCCGGGCCGGGGTTGGCGTGCGCTGGCAATGGTGGTTCGATGACGACCGCTACAACGCCTACCGCGGCTCGCTGAAAGTGCGTGCCGAGTACCAGCAGTCGCTGGGCGGCAATCTTTATGAGCGCGCCAACGGCGTGCTGGTCGGTGCGGAGATGACCTTCTGATGCGTACGTTCCTCGCCGTCTGCCTGCTTGCCCTGTGCCTGCCCGCCACGGCCGACCAGCGCCTGTTCTACCAACCGCTCAACCGCGACGCCAATGTCACTCCCGCCCAGTGGCAACAGCTGTGGCATGCCACCGTGGCCCAGGGGGGCAAGGCCCTGATCGTGCAATGGAGCGCCTATGGTGACAGCGACTTCGGCGGCGCCCAGGGCTGGCTGGCCAACAGCCTGCGCAGCGCACGTGCCCAAGGCCTGCAGGTGGTGCTGGGGCTGTACATGGACCCGGCCTACTACCAGCGTGTGGATGAACTGGACGGCGAAGGCCTGAGCAGCTATTGGAAAGCGCAACTGGGGCGCTCCCTCACCCAGTACCAGCAACTGCGCCAGGCCTGGCAGTTGTCGGTGGAGGGCTGGTACCTGCCCATGGAGCTGGACGACCAGCACTTTCGCGACCCCGCGCGGCGCGAAGCGCTGTTCAGCCAGTTACAGGCCTTCAACCGCCAACTGGACAAGCCTCTGCACATCAGTGCCTTCAGCGCAGGCAAGCTGTCGCCTCGGGTCAACGCCGCCTGGCTGGATCAACTGGCAGGCCTGGGCTTGACTGTGTGGTGGCAGGATGGCGCCGGCACCGGGCGATTGCCGCCGTTGGTGCGCCAGGGTTACGAACAGGCCTTACCGTGCCGAATAGGCGTGGTGCGCGAGGCGTTCCGCCAGGTGAGCGCACCTGGGCAGGTATTCAGGGCTGAGCCTACGGAGCCGAAGCTGGTTGGTGGGTGCCATCTCGAGGCGGTGTTTGACTTGCGCTACCGGCCCTGGGCCCGGGGTGTTTTGCCACAGAATTGAGTCGCCAGGGCTGGCCCTTTCGCAGCACGCTCCTGCAGATAGCACGCCTCCTGTAGGAGCAGCCTTGTGCTGCGAAAGGGCCGGGCCTGGCAAAGCAGTACCCCCAGGAGCTCACCCATGTTCAAAACCATCGAGGAGCACGTACGCAAGCAGGTCGCCCCCGCCGCCCTGCGCGCCGAGTTCCGCCAGCACGAATTCGAGTCCATGCGCCCGTTCTGCCTGCTGGTAATCTGCGTCAGTATCCTGGTCTGGCTGGTCTTCGACCTGATCGTCAGTTTTCTCGCAGGCCAGGGCTTCACCTGGCTGTCCTACCTGTTCATCTCCCTGCTCGGCTGCCTGGCCGTCGTGCTGAATTTTACCCGCCGCAGCCATCACTTCGACGTGCTCAACCTGCTGTTCATCACCGTCATCACCCTGGGCATGCGCCTGGTAATCGAAGGCCTCCCGGTGGCCCTGCGCCCGGTATGGCTGATCCTCGGGGTCTCCACCGTGCTGTATGCCATGTCGGTGCTGCCGGTGCGGCGCTGGTCATTCTTCTGCGCCATGGCCATCACCTGGGTGATGCTCAGCCCGTTCTACCACACCCGCATGGAGCCCGACGCGGTCGAAGGCGCCATGTTGATCAGCTACGCGGTGTTTCTCAGCGGCCTGGTCAGCTACAGCTACCTGCAGATCCGCAAGACCAAGCTGCACAACTTTTACCTGTCCAAGGTACTGCTGGAGCAAGCCTACGTCGACGCCCTGACCGAAATCCCCAACCGCCGCTCGTTCATGGCCAAAGCGGAGCAACAGTTGCATCAGGCAACCCCCGGGCAGTACCTGGCGATGGTCGACATAGACAACTTCAAGAAGGTCAACGACCGTTTCGGCCACGACATCGGTGACGAAGTACTCAAACGCGTTGCGCTACACATCAAGGCAGCCATGGTCGACGCCGAGTTTGCGCGGTTGGGCGGCGAGGAATTCGCAATTTTTCTTGAGGGGCTGGACCAAAAAGGCGCTGAACAGCGGGTGGAGGCATTGCTACGCAGAGTGCGTGAAGATTCAGGTGCTCATCCGGTGACTATCAGCATCGGCCTGGCACAGGTGAGCGCGGGCGATACGTTAACCATGGCGCTGATCAAGGCCGACCAGGCGTTGTATGAAGCCAAACACACCGGCAAGGACCGGGTCGTGCTATGGACTACACAGTTGGCGGAACAGGGTTAGCAGGCCCGGCCTCTTCGCGGGTGAACCCGCTCCCACAGGGACCGCACAGATTTTGAACGCTGTGGCGTACCTGTGGGAGCGGGTTCACCCGCGAAGAGGCCGGCACAGGTACCCCATCACCCCGCAGGCAAGCGAATCCTGAACTGCGCCCCGCCCAGCGCCGACTGCGCCACAGTCAGGCTCCCGCCCTGCCCTTCGATCGCCCGCCGGCTGATCGCCAGCCCCAGGCCAAAACCGCCGGTGTTGCGGTCGCGGCTGCGGTCCAGCCGGTAGAACGGCTGGAAAATCCGCTCCCGCTCCTCCACCGGAATACCAATCCCGTCATCCTCCACCGTCAGCAGGCAAGCGCCATCGTCCTCCAGACGCAAGCGCAGCAACAGGCTTTCGTCGCAGTAGCGCATGGCATTGCGCACCAGGTTCTGCACCGCCCGCGCTGTCAGCCGTGGGTCCAGCACAAACCGGGGCAAATTGCCCTCGGCCCGGACTTCCCACTGGATACCCCGGCCATCAAGCTCTTCGGCAAAACCGCCGAGTACGCTGTCGACCAGTTCCAGCAACGACACCTCGACCCGCTCGCGGGCCTGGTCGGCATTGTACAGGCGACTGTAGGACAACAGTTCAAGCACCAGCTCATCCAGCTCGCGCACATGCCCCACCAGCTCCAGCAGCCGCTTGCGGCTGGCCTGCGGCACTTCGTCGAACAGCAGCACAAGGCCGAAGTCCAGGCGGGTCAGCGGCGTGCGCAGCTCATGGGACACCGCATTGAGCAGCTCGCGCTGCTGGTTGACGTGGCGCTCCAGGTCACTGGCCATGGTGTCGAACACCCCGGCCAACTCACCAATGTTGGAATGCGGCGAAATGTGAGTGCGCTCGGCCATCTGCCCCTGGCCCAGGCGCCGGGCGGTTTCCTTCAGGCGCTCAAGGTCGCGCCAGTGCGGCCATACCCATAACAGCAGGCAGCCCAGCATGGCCGCACCGATCAGCACGGTCACGCCCCACGACAGCACATTGATGTCCAGCGGGTCTGGCGGTGCATGCAGGCGCACCAGCCACTCCTTGTCCAGCGGTGCCAGCACCGTTTCGTAGTAGCCCCACTCGGCAATTCGCACCGCGTACTGGCCGTGCTGCAGCCGCGCTTGCTCATCCGCGCTGAGCTCGGCCTGGCCCATGCGCAGCAGCTTCACTTCCAGCGGGGCGAACGCATTGGCCAGGTCTTTCTCCACGGCCGGCCACTGCTCGCGCGGGGCTTGGTGGAACTGGCGCACGATCAACGATTGCACACCTTTGGCCTGGTCCAGGTTGTAGGCCATGAAGCGTTCCTGGAACAGGCCAACGATGGTATCGGGAATGAACAGCAACGCACCGGCGTAGGCGACGATGATCACCAGATACAACCGCACCAGGATTTTGAGCATGGCCGGTCAGCACTCCCACTCGACGCGGCTGAACAGGTAGCCCTTGCCCCACACGGTCTTGATCTTGCGCGCTTCGCCGGCGTTATCGTCGAACTTGCGCCGCAGCTTGGAGATGGCCACGTCCACCGAACGGTCGGTGCCGTTGAACTCGATGCCGCGCAGCTGCTGCAAAATGCGGTCTCGGTTCAGCACTTCGCCGGCATTGCGCGCCAGTACCACCAGCAGGTTGTACTCACCGCTGGACAGCTCCACCTCTTCGCCGCGCCAGCTGACCGTGCGCTCGGCCAGGTCGATGCGCAGGCCTCCTATCAGGATCAGGTCGTTATCCAGCCGCGGCTCGTTGACGCTGCTGCGGCGCAGCAGGGTACGCACGCGGGCCAGCAACACGCGGGGCTCGCAGGGCTTGGTCACGTAGTCGTCGGCGCCCATTTCCAGGCCCAATACCTGGTCATGGCTGTCGTCGCGGGCGGTCAGCATCAGGATAGGCAGGGTCTGTGACTCCTGGCGCAGCAGGCGGCACAGTTGCAGGCCATCGATACCCGGCAGCATCAGGTCGAGGATGACCAGGTCGGGCTTTTGCCGACGATATTCGTCCAGCACATGATCGCCCCGGGCGATCACCTGGACATGGAAGTCGTTGCGTTGCAGGTAGCTGGCGATCAGCTCGGACAGGGCGCTGTCGTCTTCGACCAGGAAAATATTCGGCATAGGTGCTTGGGAATCTGGGTTGAGGTAGGCCTGTACGCGATCCCTGTGGGAGCGGGTTTACCCGCGAAGAGGCCGGCACAGGCATACGCAGAATATAGAACCCAGCCGCACGAAAGGATTGTTCTTCACACTTTTTCACACTCGCCCTACAGGTGTTAACAGCCGCATGGGCAGTACCTGCCGTACCATAGGCGCGGTCATCATCGGAAGATCCGCATGCCTACTACCCTCCCCCCTCGCCTGCGCCCATTGGCGCTCATGGCGTTTCTGAGCCTGTCCCTGGCCGGCTGTGGCGACAGCGCCGAGCAAGACGAAAAAGCCCCCACACCGCAAGTGCGGGTAGAAACCCTGCAACTGCAGCCACTGGCCATCAGCAGCGAACTCAGCGGCCGCATCCTGGCGCCGCGCACCGCCGAAGTCCGCGCGCGCGTCGAGGGCGTGGTGCTCAAGCGGGTGTACCGCGAAGGCAGTGACGTCAAACAGGGCGATGTACTGTTCCTGATCGACCCAGCGCCATTCAAGGCTGACCATGACAGCGCCCGCGCCACCCTGGCAAAGGCCGAGGCCACCTTGTACCAGGCGCGTTTGCAGGAGCAGCGCTACCGCGATCTGGTCGACGACAAGGCTGTCAGCCGCCAGGAATACGACAACGCCAAGGCCAGCTTCCTGCAGGCCGATGCCGAAGTGGCCGCCGCCAAGGCTGCCCTGGAACGCACCCGCCTGAACCTCGGCTACGCCACCGTAACGGCACCGATTTCCGGCCGTATCGGCCGTGCCCTGGTCACTGAGGGCGCACTGGTCGGCCAGAACGAGACCACCCCGCTGGCGACCATCCAGCAGCTGGACCCGATCCATGCCGACGTTACCCAGTCTACCCGCGAGCTCAACGCCCTGCGCCGCGCCTTGCGCGCAGGCGAACTGCAGCAGGTGGGCGACGGCCAGGCCCGCGCCACGCTGATCCAGGACGACGGCAGCGCCTACCCGCTGCCCGGCAAGCTGCTGTTCTCCGACATCAGCGTCGACCCCACCACCAACCAGATCACCCTGCGCAGCGAGTTCCCCAACCCGGACCTCGACCTGCTGCCCGGCAGCTACGTGCGCGTACGCCTGGAGCAGGCCGTGCAACCCAAGGGCCTGAGCGTGCCCCAGCGCGCCATCCTGCGCGACAGTGCCGGCGTGCCCAAGGTGCTGGTGGTGGACCAGCAGGCCCGGGTCAGCGATCGCCAGGTGGTACTGGGCAGCGCCCAAGGCGACCGCTGGGTCGTCAGCGAAGGCCTGGCCCCCGGCGAGCGGGTGGTGGTCGAGGGGCTGCAACACGTCAAGGCCGGTGACCAGGTGCAGGTCGACAATGCATCCGGGGCACCGCCCATCGCACAGCACACCGGCCAGTGAGGGCCTGATTCATGCCGCAATTCTTCATCGACCGCCCGGTGTTCGCCTGGGTGGTCGCGCTGTTCATCCTGCTGGCCGGTGCGCTGGCCATCCCGCAGCTGCCGGTGGCCCAGTACCCCAACGTGGCACCGCCGCAGGTGGAAATCTACGCCGTGTACCCGGGCGCCTCGGCGGCGACCATGGACGAAAGCGTGGTGAGCCTGATCGAGCAGGAGCTCAACGGCGCCGACAACCTGTTGTACTTCGAGTCGCAGAGCAGCCTGGGCAGCGCCACCATCACCGCCACCTTTGCCCCGGGGACCAACCCGGACCTGGCCCAGGTCGACGTGCAGAACCGCCTGAAGGTGGTCGAGTCGCGCCTGCCGCGCCCGGTCACCCAGCAGGGCCTGCAAGTGGAAAAGGTGTCCACCGGCTTCCTGCTGCTGGGCACCCTCACCTCTGAAGACGGCAAGCTCGACGAAACCGCACTGTCGGACATCCTCGCGCGCAACGTGATGAACGAAATCCGCCGCCTCAAGGGCGTCGGCAAGGCCCAGCTATACGGTTCGGAGCGCGCCATGCGCATCTGGATCGACCCGGGCAAGCTGATCGGTTTCAACCTGACGCCCAACGACGTGGCCGAGGCCATTGCCGCGCAGAACGCCCAGGTCGCGCCTGGCAGCATCGGCGACCTGCCCAGCCGCGACACCCAGGAAATCACCGCCAACGTGGTGGTCAAGGGCCAGCTGAGCACCCCCGAAGAATTTGCCGCCATTGTCCTGCGCGCCAACCTGGATGGCTCCACGGTCACCGTCGGTGATGTCGCCCGGGTCGAGATCGGCGCCCAGGAATACCAGTACGGCACGCGCCTGAACGGCAAGCCAGCCACCGCGTTCAGCGTGCAGCTGTCGCCGGGTGCCAATGCCATGGAAACCGCCACGCTGGTGCGGGCGAAAATGCAGGAACTGGCGCGTTACTTCCCGGAAGGCGTCAAGTACGACATCCCCTACGACACCTCGCCGTTCGTCAAGGTGTCCATCGAGCAGGTCATTACCACCCTGTTCGAAGCCATGTTGCTGGTGTTCGCGGTGATGTTCCTGTTCCTGCAGAACCTGCGCTACACCCTGATCCCCACACTGGTGGTGCCGGTGGCGCTGATGGGCACCTTTGCGGTCATGCTGGCCATGGGCTTCTCGGTCAACGTGCTGACCCTGTTCGGCATGGTGCTGGCCATCGGCATCCTGGTCGACGATGCCATCGTGGTGGTGGAAAACGTCGAGCGCATCATGGCCGAGGAAGGCCTGCCGCCCAAGGAAGCAACGCGCAAGGCCATGGGCCAGATCAGCGGTGCAATCGTCGGCATCACCCTGGTGCTGGTGGCGGTGTTCCTGCCCATGGCCTTCATGCAGGGCTCGGTGGGGGTGATCTACCAGCAGTTCTCGCTGTCGATGGCAGTGTCGATCCTGTTCTCGGCATTCCTGGCCCTCAGCCTCACCCCGGCGCTGTGCGCCACCTTGCTCAAACCGGTGGCCAAGGGCGAGCACCATGAACGCAAAGGCTTCTTCGGCTGGTTCAACCGGCGCTTTGAAAGCATGAGCAACGGCTATCAGCGCTGGGTGGTGCAGGCGCTCAAGCGCAGCGGCCGCTACCTGCTGGTGTACGCGGTGCTGCTGGCGGTGCTGGGCTATGGCTTCAGCCAGTTGCCCACGGCATTCCTGCCCACCGAAGACCAGGGCTACACCATCACCGACACCCAGCTGCCACCCGGGGCCAGCCGCATGCGCACCGAGCAGGTGGCCGCGCAAATCGAGGCACACAACGCCGAAGAACCCGGCGTGGGCAACACCACCGTGATCCTCGGCTTCAGCTTCTCTGGTAGCGGGCAAAATGCGGCGCTGACGTTCACCACCCTCAAGGACTGGTCCGAGCGTGGTGCCGACGACAGCGCCCAATCGATTGCCGACCGCGCCAGCGCGGCCTTCTCCCAGTTGAAGGACGCCGTGGCGTTTTCGGTGCTGCCGCCGCCTATCGACGGCCTGGGTGAGTCGACCGGCTTCGAGTTCCGCCTGCAGGACCGCGGTGGTATGGGCCACGCCGAGCTGATGGCCGCCCGCGACACGCTGCTGGCCAATGCCGGCAAAAGCAAGGTACTGACCAACGTGCGCGAAGCCTCGCTGGCCGAAAGCCCGCAGGTGCAACTGGAGATCGACCGCCGCCAGGCCAATGCCCTGGGCGTGTCGTTCGCCGACATTGGCTCGGTACTGGATGTGGCGGTGGGCTCCAGCTACGTCAACGACTTCCCCAACCAGGGCCGCATGCAGCGGGTGGTGGTGCAGGCCGAAGGCGACCAGCGCAGCCAGGTCGAAGACCTGCTGAAAATCCACGTACGCAACAACAGCGGCAAGATGGTGCCACTGGGGGCATTCGTCCAGGCCAAGTGGGTCAGCGGCCCGGTGCAGTTGACCCGCTACAATGGCTACCCGGCGGTGTCGATTTCCGGTGAGCCGGCTGCCGGCCACAGTTCGGGCGAAGCCATGGCCGAAATCGAACGCCTGGTGGCGCAGCTGCCGCCCGGCGCCGGCCTGGAGTGGACCGGTCTGTCGCTGCAGGAGCGTTTGTCCGGCAGCCAGGCGCCGATGCTGATGGCATTGTCGTTGCTGATCGTGTTCCTGTGCCTGGCAGCGCTGTACGAAAGCTGGTCGATCCCGACCGCCGTGCTGCTGGTGGTACCGCTCGGTATCCTGGGCGCGGTGCTGGCCGTGACCCTGCGCGGCATGCCCAACGACGTGTTCTTCAAGGTTGGCCTGATTACCCTGATCGGCCTGTCGGCGAAGAACGCCATCCTCATCATCGAGTTCGCCAAGCACCTGGTCGACCAGGGCGTGGACGCCGCAGACGCCGCCGTACAGGCCGCCCGCCTGCGCCTGCGGCCCATCGTGATGACCTCGCTGGCGTTCATCCTCGGGGTGGTACCCCTGGCCATCGCCAGCGGCGCCAGCTCGGCCAGCCAGCAGGCCATCGGCACCGGGGTGATCGGCGGCATGCTCAGCGCCACGTTGGCGGTGGTGTTTGTGCCGGTGTTCTTCGTGGTGGTGATGCGCCTTGCGGGACGGCGTCAGGCGCGTGAAGCCAACGCACAAGGCGGGATCAGCGAAAGCTGACTGGACAAGCCCCGTGTGAAATGGGAGGGTTCCCGGCAATGACTGCCCGGAGCCCTTTTTCATGCCTGATGCACTGCCCCCCTGCTCCATCCTCATTCTCGCCGGCGGCCGTGGCCAACGCATGGGCGGCCGTGACAAAGGCCTGGTCGCGTGGCAGGGCGAACCGCTTGTTGCGCATGTACAGCGGGTGGTGCGACCGCTAAGCGATGACCTGGTGATTTCCTGCAACCGTAACCAGGAGGCTTACCGTACGTACGCTGACCAGCTGGTGGGCGATGCCGAAGCGGACTTCCCCGGGCCGTTGGCGGGGGTGATTGCCGGGCTCAAGGTGGCACGCCATGAGTGGATGGTGGTACTGGCCTGCGATGCACCACTGGTTGACCGCGATTTGATCGAGGCGCTGTCAAGGCTGGCGGTGGCCAGTGACAGTGCGGCGATGGTTCGTCAAGGTGGGTTTTGGCAGCCGATGTTCAGCGTGCTGCCACGGCGAATACTGCCAATGCTGGAGCAGGCCTGGGCGGCGGGTGAGCGCAGCTTGCAGAAGGCCCTGCTGCGTGAGACGGTGCAGGGGCTGGAATGTACCGAGGATGATCGCCGGCTAAGCAACTTCAACAGCCCGGAACTATTGCAAGGCTAAGCACATGGCGCGGTCATTGTAGGAGCGGCCTTGTGCCGCGAAAGGGCTGCGAAGCGGCCCCGGGATTTCAGCTGTGACGCATAAATTGCTGGGGCCGCTGTGCGGCCCTTTCGCGGCACAAGGCCGCTCCTACAAAGGTCCGCGTAGCTGAGGGGTGATGGTTATCGGGAGGACAACTCCGCGACACTGATCTCGCGCATCCTGAACTTCTGCACCTTGCCGGTCACCGTCATCGGGAACTCGTCGACAAAGCGGAAGTACCGGGGCACCTTGAAGTGCGCAATACGCGCCCTCGCCCACTCACGCAGCGCTTCTTCACTGGCGGTATGCCCCGGGTGCAGCCGCACCCAGGCCACGATTTCTTCGCCGTACTTGCTGCACGGCACGCCAATCACTTGCACATCCGCCACCGCCGGGTGGGTGAAGAAGAACTCTTCCAGCTCGCGCGGGTAGATGTTCTCGCCGCCGCGAATGATCATGTCCTTGCTGCGCCCGACGATGCGCACATACCCCTGCTCGTCCATTACCGCCAGGTCGCCGGTGTGCATCCAGCCCTCGGCATCGATGCTGTCGGCCGTGGCCTTGAGGTTGTTCCAGTAACCGAGCATCACGCTGTAGCCGCGGGTGCACAGTTCGCCGATCTCGCCACGCGGCACGGTATTGCCGTCGGCGTCCACCACCTTGTTCTCCAGCCGTGGCTGGGTACGGCCAACACTGGTCACCCGGCGCTCCAGGTCATCATCGGGCCCGGTCTGCAGCGACACCGGGCTGGTTTCGGTCATGCCATAGGCAATCTGCACCTCGGCCATGTGCATTTCGCCGATCACCCGGCGCATCACCTCGATCGGGCAGGTGGCGCCGGCCATGATCCCGGTGCGCAGGCTCGACAGGTCGAACTCGCCGCGTTGCGGGTGGTCCAGTTCGGCGATGAACATGGTCGGCACACCGTACAGCGCGGTAGCTTTTTCCTCCGCCACCGCACGCAGTGTGGCCAGCGGGTCGAACGCATCGTTGGGGTAGATCAGGGTGCTGCCGTGGGTCATGCAGCCAAGGTTGGCCATGACCATGCCGAAACAGTGATAGAGCGGCACCGGCACCACCAGCCGGTCGTGCTCGGTAAGGCCCAGGCTTTCGCCGACCATGTAGCCGTTGTTGAGGATGTTGCTGTGGCTGAGGGTGGCGCCCTTGGGGAACCCGGTTGTGCCGGAGGTGTACTGGATGTTGATCGGGTCATCGCAGCGCAATTGCGCCTGGCGCTCGGCCAGGGCCTCGCGGCTGACAGCGTCGGCGCGGGCTTGCAACGCGGGCCAGGCCAGGAAGCCTGGGGGTGGCGAGACGGCCAGGCTGACCACGCCGCGCAGTTCGGGAAAGCGCTCGCAGATCAGCGCGCCGGGTTGGCCGCTGGCCAGGCCTGGGATCAGCCCCTGCAGCATGGCGTGGTAATCGGAGGTCTTGAACGCGTCGGCACAGATCACCCAACGGCAGCCAGACTGCCCGAGGGCGTAATCCAGCTCGCTGGAGCGATAGGCCGGGTTGATGTTGACCAGGATCGCGCCCACCTTGGCGCTGGCGAACTGGGTGATGCACCACTCGGCGCAGTTGGGTGCCCAGATACCCAGCCGGTCACCGGGTTGCACGCCCAGTGCCATCAGCGCGCGGGCGTGCTGGTCGACGGCCTCGGCCAGTTGCTGCCAGGTGTAGCGCAGGGCCTGGTGGCGCACCACCAGCGCCTGGCGGTCGGGGAAGCGGGCGACAGTGGTATCGAAGGCGTCGCCGATGCATTGGGTAAGCAGGGCTTTGTCTGGATTGCCCTGGGAGTAGCTTGGCTGGGGCATGGCAACCTCTTGTTGTTTTTGTGGTGTTTCGGCCGGCCTCTTCGCAGCGCAAGGCTGCTCCTACATTGGAACGCGGTGACCTGTAGGAGCAGCCTTGTGCTGCGAAGAGGCCAGTAAATCCACCCTGGTTCTAGCGGATAAACACCTGTGGCGTAGTGGTAGACATGTCACCACCGGGCAACTTGATGTTCTTCACCTTCTCCAGCGTATCCGGGTTGAACACTGCCAGGTCGTTGAAGGTGCCGCCCAGGTACAGCTTCTCGCCCTTCTTGTCGAAGGTGACGCAGTAGTAAGTGTGCTCAAGGTTAGCCGCCTTGATCAGCTTGCGCTGCTTGATGTCGTACTTGGCCAGGCGGTTGAGCACGCCGTAGATCTGGTTCGGGTCTTTAGGCGAGCGCAGGCCGGTGAAGTACAGCTCGGTCAGGTCGGCGAATTCCTGGGTGTGGGTCTTGCCGGTCTTGAGGTCGACGCTCAGGTAGCCATACAGTGGCTCGGCGGTGGCCGGGTCCTGCTTGTCGTCCTTGAACCTGGCAATCGTGTACAGCATGGTGAACTCGTGCCGCGGGCTCTGGTGCGGCCAGAAGTACAGCACGTCCGGGGCG
Organism: Pseudomonas sp. BN505; assembly: GCF_029873175.1. Classification (NCBI taxonomy): domain Bacteria; kingdom Pseudomonadati; phylum Pseudomonadota; class Gammaproteobacteria; order Pseudomonadales; family Pseudomonadaceae; genus Pseudomonas; species Pseudomonas sp. BN505. Next base: position 120,780 of record NZ_SSOI01000026.1, on the reverse strand, counting down.
CTGTAGCCTTTGCGGTTCCAGTTGCGCAGCGGCAAGGCCACCGTGTACTTGCCGGTTTTCACATCCATCTTGTAGATGTCCGGCCCTGCGACAAACAGGCTGCCATCGTCGGCGGCACGCATCAGGTACACCTGGCGCGGCATCGGGAAGGTGCGCACCGGCTTGGCCTGCAGGCCATCGGTGGTGCTGAACACCTCCAGCCGTGGCGGCTTGACCACGTAATGGTCGTTCAGCATCTGGGTCGGGTTGACCGTGGCGTACACTTCCTTGCCATCCGGGCTGATAGCGAACGAGTACATCGACCGGCCCACTTCACCCGCCACGCTCGACAGGTTGGCCCGGAAGGTGTTCTTGCAGGTATCCAGGTCGATGCCGTAAATGTCGCCGTAGTGATTGTTGAGCACGTAGGCGGTACGGTTGTCCGGCGCCATCATCGCAGTGCCAGGGCCGAACTTGTCGGGCATCTGGCAGCTTTTGTACACCGTGTCGGTGGCCACATCGACCACATGCAGGTTGTTCGGGTAGTTGGTCACGATCATGTATTCGTGGCCAGCCTTCAGCGCAGGCCCGGTGTCGTCAGCCTGAGCCAGCCCGGCGCAGGCCGTGGCGGCGATGGTGAGCGCGAGTTGCGCGCAGCGTCCAGCTTTCATGCGGTTTCCCCTTGTCATTCTTGTTGGGCCGGTCACTTGTCTTTCGGGAACACAGTGCCCAGGTTGCGCCAGTCATCCGCCGAGTTGGTCGCCTGGGCGTTCCAGTCCTGATAGGTGCTCATCATGTCCGGCACCTGGGCCGGCCACCAGCAAGGGTCGGAGCAGCCATACAGGTCGGCCTCCATCGGTTGGCACAGCGAGCTAACGCCACCAAAGGCATCCACTTCCCAACCCGGGTCCGTGGTGGCCGTGCAGCCGGCCACCGCACTCATGGCCATGACTTCTTCGATGCGGTCTTCGGCAGCGGCCTGCTCAAGGATGCGCGCCTTGTTGTTCAGGGGCTTCAAATGCTTCATGTCAGTGCGCCTTCCGCGGGGTGATGTAGCGGTCGATGAAGGCCGGGTTGGCGGCCATGATGCGGCTGTAGACTTCGATGCCGAAGTCGACCCAGTCGCGCATCAATTCGCAGTAGTGGTAAGTCGGGTGCTGCGGGTCGCCGTAGCGGGCGTAGCTTTCGTGGTAGCAGCCGCCAGAGCACAGGTTGCGAATGCGGCAGCTCTCGCAGCCGGTGTTGCTGCGGTCCAGGCGCTGCGATAGGAAGTCGTTGAGCTCCACCTGCTTCACCCCCTGATGCACGTTGCCGAAGGTCGGCAGGCTAGAGCCGGTGAAGCGGTGGCACAGGTTCAGCTCGCCTTCATGGTCCACCGCCAGCATTTTCAGCCCGGCACCGCATGGCAGGGCCTTCTTGTGGCCCTCGTGAATGTCGGTGATCAGCTGGTGCAGGTTGGAGAAACCGATGTTGCGGTGTTCCAGTGCTGCGTCCAGGTAACGGCGGCCCAGCGCCTTCATGTTGGCGAAGACCTCAACCAGTTCTTCGCCGGTGAGGTTGAACGCCGCCATGTCGCCGGAGGTGACCGGGGCAAAGCCGACTTCGGCAAAGCCCATTTCGTTGAACAGGTGGTTCCAGATGGTCTCGATATCGGTGATGCCGCGGGTCAAGGTTACCCGCGCCCCCACCGGGCGACTGTTGTAACGCGACAGCAGCATGTCGGCCTTGCGCCGCACCACGTCGTAAGTACCCTGCCCGCCCACGGTGATGCGGTTGCGGTCATGCACGGTCTTGGGGCCGTCGATGCTGATCGACAGGCCGAAACGGTGGGCATTGAGCCAGTCGACAATTTCTTCGGTCAGCAACGTGGCATTGGTGGTCATGATGAACTCCACCTGCTTGCCCGCCTCGGCGAAACGCCGCTCGCAGTAAGCCACCATGTGCTCGATCAGCGGCCGGTTGGACAACGGCTCGCCACCGAAGAACACCACGCTGTAGCGCTCCTCGTCGGGCGACTCCTTGAGCAGCATTTCCACCGAGGCTTCGGCGGTGGCGGTGCTCATCTTCTTGCCGGCAGAAGGCTTGTCCAGGTCTTCCTTGTAGCAATAGGTGCAGCTGAGGTTGCAACCAGTGTTGACGTTGAGCACCACGGTATTCAGCGCGGTGCGCTCGACCCGCTTGACGCCGATTTCCGGGGTCAGCGGCGAGCCGTCACTGACCAGCTCCAGCGCGATCAGCTCGCGCAGGGTGTCCTGGATATCATTGCCGGCAAACTGCTGGCCCAGGCGCTGCATCAGCTCCTCGGCCGAACAGCCTTGCTGGCGCAACATGTCGATGATGCCCCCGGTCACCGCGTCGGCGGTGAACAGCGAACTGCTGGGGATATGGAACAGCATGCGGTCGGCATCAACCTGCACTTCATGCAGGTTGCGTTCGACCAGGTTCAGTAGTGCGCCCATGGCGACCTCCCGGTAATCGATCCGATGGAAAACCGTTGCACCCTGCCGTTACGGCAGCGGCGGGTTGTTCCAGCGCTGAACGGTGACGATCATGTGCCCTTCGCCGGTCTGGCCACCGTCGGCCAGCGTGGCGATAACCTTCAGGTTGCCCGCGTTGTTGGTCATCATCTTGCGTTCAGGGTTAGGGCCGGCACCGCCTGGCACGAACACGCCATCGGCCTGCATTTGCCCGGCGAACTTGACGTCCTCGTCCTCGACCGCACGCTCGTTGAACGGCTCGACCTTCCAGGTGGCCGGCAGGTAGCCGATGCGCAGCGGCTGGCCACTGGCATCCTTGCCCCAGGCTTCCGCCTCGAAGCGGCCTTGCACCTTCGGCACCGAAGCGCCGTTTTCGCCGATGCGGGCAATGGAGAACGCCGGCACGACTTTCACTTCCTCGACCTTGTCGTACACCGCCAGGTTCACGCCTTTGAGCGCGCCCACTGCAACTTCGCGCTGCCCGGGCTTGGCGTCGGCTGCCGCGCGGGCCTTGACCCGTAACAGCGTCGGGGTCTGCTCCAGCACTTCGGTCACTTCTACCCCGGCCCCCAGGTCGGGCTTGCCGTCCAGGCCGCTGCCCACCAAGGTGATCTCGCTTTCGCCACCGGCCTTGATGAATGCCGGTTGCACCGCCAGCAGGCGTGCCTTGCCTTCCTTGGCTGCCATGAAGTCCAGGCCACGCTCGTCGTGTTCGGCCTCGAACATGCGGCCTTTCATTTCGCCATCCAGCGCCGCGAATACCTGGCGCAGATTGGTGTCGCCAACCTTGACGTTGCCGCGCCATTCATAGCCGTTGTACAGGATCGCAGTGCCGTTGCCGTTGAAAGGAGTACCGTCGGCATAGGCGCCCTTGACCTCGACCTTGAAGGTGTCGCCCTCCCCGGCCGAAACGCTCATAACACCGCGCACATCGCCCTTGGCCAGCATGTGGCCGCTGAACGCCCACTGCCCCGGCAGCACGTCGGCCTTCGGTTTTGCCTGCTGCCATTCAGCCCAGGCCGGGTTGTCCAGCGGGTAGCGCCTGGCAAGTTCCGGCACCACCTGTTGCAGGGCAATCGGCAACCAGTCGCGGTCCCGCGCCTGGGCCTGGTATTCGAGGGATGGCCACTGGCCGAGGTGGAAATTGACCAGGTGCTCCCACTCCTTGGCGGGGCGGCGCTGCAAGGCGACGCGAGCACCAGAGTGGCAGCGGCCACAGGTTTCGCTGAGCTGGGTGTCGAAATGCTCGACCGTGTTCAGCCGGCGCTCCATGGCGTAGCGCACGCCATCGGTTTCGCTGGGCGCCAGGCCCTGCTTGTCGGCCAGGTACTTGACCAGCGTGCGACGGTCGTCGTCGCTGATCTGCAGGCCGTGCATCACCTGCATGCGAGCGATGCTCATCAGCCAGCCTTCCGGCGTTTTACGCTGATGGCTGATGCGGCTGTAGGTATCGTTGCCTTCGGGGATATGGCACCCCATGCACTTGTTCTGCAACAGGCTCGGGCCCTGCTCGGCCGCCATGGCCTGGGTGCTCAGCAGCGCGGCGGCGACCAGCGCCAGTTTGCCCGCATGCCGCCGGAGTCGAGTCGTCTTCAAGGTCAGACCTCCACGGATGTTGTTCTTATCGTTTTTCGCACGCTTTGGTACAGCAGGTGTGCATGTGGCAGATGTGATACAGGAACTGTGCCAGTTGCAGTAAAAGCGTTGCCTTTCAACCTTTTAGGCAGTTTCCGTGGCCTGGCCAGCAGCCAAGATGGCCACTTGCAGCGTGCCAATTCGCGACTAGGTGTTTCATCCTGAGACAAGGGCCTGCCACGCAGGCCTTCGCGGGCATGCCCGCTCCCACAGGAATGGCACAACGCCTGGGGTCAACGCTGTACCTGTGGGAGCGGGCAAGCCCGCGAAGAGGCCGGGACATCCACTGTTGCACCACCGTCTCACACCGTCTCAATGTGCAACAGCGCACGCCTGCAATCACAACCTTGCGCCCAGGCAAAACCCAACGCCTTCAACGCCTTGCGGCCATCTGCCCACCTTGGCACGCCCATTGCGCCTGTGCCCTTTACACCCAATGACAAGAGGCACAGCCCCATGCTTTGTGAACTGCCCATCCTGCCCGCCACCCGCGCCTTTCTAGAACGCAAGCTGAAAATGCGCATCGGTGCCGACTGGCAGGACGCCGCCAGCGGTCGCACCCTGTCGTTTCGCAACCCGGCCACCGGCGAAGTGCTGGGCGAAGTGCCCGCCGCCGACGCCGAGGATGTCGACCGCGCCGTGCGCGCAGCACGCCAGGCCTTCGACGACTCGCCGTGGAGCCGCCTGCGCCCGCGGGAACGCCAAAACCTGCTGTGGCGCCTGGCCGACCTGATGGAGCGCGACGCTCGCCAGCTGGCCGAGCTGGAATGCCTGAACAACGGCAAGAGCGCCGCCGTCGCCCAGGTGATGGACGTGCAACTGGCCATCGACTTCCTGCGCTACATGGCGGGCTGGGCCACCAAGATCGAGGGTAGCACCGTAGAAGCCTCCATGCCCTTGATGCCCAACGACCAGTTCCACGGCTTTGTGCGCCGTGAGGCCATCGGCGTGGTCGGCGCCATCGTCGCCTGGAACTTCCCGCTGCTGTTGGCCTGCTGGAAGCTCGGCCCGGCCCTGGCTACCGGCTGCACCATCGTGCTCAAGCCCGCCGATGAAACCCCACTGAGCGTGCTGAAGCTGGCTGAACTGGTAGACGAAGCTGGCTACCCGGCAGGCGTGTTCAACGTGGTGACCGGCACCGGCCTGAATGCCGGCGCCGCGCTCAGCCGCCACCCCGGCGTCGACAAGCTGACCTTCACCGGTTCCACCGAAGTGGGCAAGCTGATCGGCAAGGCGGCCATGGACAACATGACCCGCGTCACCCTGGAGCTGGGCGGCAAGTCGCCGACCATCGTCATGCCCGACGCCAACCTGCAGGAAGCTGCTGCCGGCGCCGCCACGGCGATCTTCTTCAACCAAGGCCAGGTCTGCTGCGCTGGCTCGCGGCTGTACGTGCACCGCAAGCACTTCGACAATGTGGTGGCCGACATCGCCGGCATCGCCAACGGCATGAAGCTGGGTAACGGGCTGGACCCGGCCGTGCAGATGGGCCCGTTGATCTCGGCCAAGCAGCAGGACCGCGTCACCGGCTATATCGAGCTTGGCCGCGAACTGGGTGCGACCATCGCCTGCGGCGGCGAAGGCTTTGGCCCGGGTTACTTCGTCAAGCCGACGGTGATCGTGGATGTCGACCAGCGCCACCGCCTGGTGCAGGAAGAAATCTTCGGGCCGGTGCTGGTGGCGATGCCGTTCGATGACCTGGACGAAGTAATCGGCATGGCCAACGACAACCCCTATGGCCTGGGTGCGAGCATCTGGTCCAACGACCTGGCGGCGGTGCATCGGATGATCCCGCGCATCAAGTCCGGCTCGGTGTGGGTCAACTGCCACAGCGCGCTTGACCCGGCGCTGCCGTTTGGTGGCTACAAGATGTCTGGCGTGGGTCGTGAGATGGGCGCAGCGGCCATCGAGCACTACACCGAGCTCAAATCGGTGCTGATCAAGCTCTGATCCTCTGCCTGTACCGCCCTCTTCGCCGCACACAAGCGCAAGCGGTTCCTGTAGGAGCAGCCTTGTGCTGCGAAGAGGCCGCCCAGGCAACCCAAAAACAACAATAAAAAACCATGGAGCCCCCCATGAGGCACACACTCGCCTGCACATTGGCCCTGCTGCTCGCCGCGCCCGCTAGCCAGGCCTACGAGCTGTACAACCAGAACGGCACCACCCTCAACGCCGACCTCGAAGCCCTGTTCGGCACGTTCCATAGCGACGAAAGCTTCAACCAAGCCGGCAACCGCCAACCCGGCAGCACCGCCTGGCAGGAAGGCTACGTAAAATACGGCCTCAGCGGCAGCCAGGCCCTGGCCGATAGCGGGGCCGCGTACGGCGCCTTCAACCTGCTCAGTTCCGCAACCTGGGGCGACGGCGATGCTGCCGGCCTGACCCTGGGCGATGAGCGCCGTACCGCCATCGAGGATTTGTACCTGGGCTGGCGCTCGGCCAACCTGTTCCCGGCGCTGGGCGAAGACGGCGTGGACATTTCTGGCGGCCGCCAGGTGGTGACGCTGGGTGACGGCTTCCTGATCCAGGGCGACCCGGTGAACCTGGGCAAGGTCGACCTGGGCGCCAACTTCGACCGTGGCGGTGCCTACTACCTGGCTGCCCGCAAGGCCTTCGACCGCACCGCCGTGCTGCGCCTGGGCGGCAAACAGGGCTGGCGCGGCGACCTGATGTGGCTGAAGTCCGACAACCACTACCAGGCCGACACCTCGATGGCGGTAGCCAACCTGGAGCACGTCGCCGACGCCGGTACCCTTGGCCTCAGCTGGATCCGCGGCCTGGACGTGGACCAGCGCTACGCGCACATCATGGGCCTGGAGCACCGCGACGGCATGAACACCGCCAGCCTGCGCGGGCGCGGCAACCTGGGCGTGAAAGACCTCGAGCTGGCTGCCGAGTACGTGACCCAGGACAAGACCGGCGGGCGCGAGAATGCCTGGTACCTGGAGGGCAACTGGACGTTCTCCGAACTGCCCTGGTCACCCACCGCCACCTACCGCTACAGCCGCTTCTCCGAAGGTTTCGACCCACTGTTCTACGGCCTGAGCCGAGGCTATGGCACCTGGTTCCAGGGTGAAGTGGCAGCCAACTATGCCGGGCCGTTCAACAAGAACAGCCAGGTGCACCACATGGCGCTCAAAGGCAAGCCACGGGACAACCTCACCGTCGGGGCGCTGTACTTTGACTTCGATACGCTGGACACCGACCAGGGCAACCTCGGCGGTCGGGAGCTGGACCTGTATGTGGAGTGGATGGTCAACGACCACTTGCTGATCAGCCCGTTGGTGGGGTTCTACCAGCCTGAGCGCAGTGCGGCGAATGGTGGTACGCAGTTGGGCGGGCGGGATACCGGCACCTACATGCAACTGGTGGTCGGGACCTTCTTCTGATTTTAAGTTCAGGTCCCGCCCTGCAGCCCAGCGCAACACAAAAACGGTAGTGTCTTAAAGGAGAATCAGAATCTGGAGTGATAGCGTCCAAGGACGGCCTGAACTACGGCGCTCTGCATTCAACTACTGCTTCTCGTTTGAGACACAGCAACCACCAGACGTGCAAGTGCCAGCGCCTGCGAAGCGGCCTGCTGGCCAGATGGCGTATTGTGGTTAGGGATGTAGTTTATATAAGCTATTTCTATCGGATATGGAGGCGACCCTCCTCGGGCCTGCCTTTGCAAGTGCCCGACCAAGGTTGGAACAAGTCTCGACCCACCATGAGGGAGTAACTGAGAACTAAGAAATGGATAGGTTTGAGCAGTTCGCATTGTAACGGCTACATTCGCCCGTTCTTCCGCTGTGAAGGGTCCGCTCATCGCAAGCTCTGGGGCTGCTTGCCGATGTACTCTCGCTGTAGCTGGTGGACCTGCGGCTGGACCATCTACGAGCCCGCCGCCGATTCGTGGGCGTACCACCGCAGTTGGCAAGGCGGGATCTCGTGTCTCAAGTGGCCGTGGTCGATTTCGTGTCAAACGCTTGAGGGCGATATCAAGTTTTATATTTCCCGTTGGATCCGTATAGTTGATAGGGTCATCCCCGCAATATGCGTATGCATTGACACCACCCAGGCCGAATGGACTGAGATCATCAGGCGAATTGAAGCGCATGCGCAATGGACTGAACGCTCTCTTCCCATTCCCTAATAAATCAGAATTGATCACAGGATCACGTGCCTGACCATTGAAGCCCAGCGCACAGCCATGACGAATCAGGTCAAAATGGCCATAGGGGGTGTAAACAGTGGTGCCCGCCGCATGCACAACTGAGTTTGCGGTATCGGTGGAAATAAGGACAGCACTAGCAGCTACTCCTGCCCATTGCTCGGCAAGTGGTGCAAAACTACTCTGCAGAATCACGCTCATCTGATTGCTCGGGCCGAATCTCGATAGCTTGTTGCCTTGGTAGAAATGATGCTTCTTCATAGCACACCTATTTGTGCAAGAGGTTCTCATGCTGCAATCTGAGCAGTAACCATTCCTACCCACAACTGGTAGTTTGGATAGTTGCCGACATTCGATATTCATGAAGGGACGGGATCATGAGGAACTGTCGGCCTAATCGAAATTCACATGCAGTTGGGCCCCGGAAATATCAAACCAGGCCCAGTTCCAACAGCCAGCGTCTAACCATCATCTGCTGTTCACCCGACATCCCTGACAGAACAGCCTCTACGGCTTGCCCAGTCTGCAATGCCCGCACCATCGGCGCCAGCTCCACCCCCTGCAAATGCCAAACCCCCAGTGGCTGATCCGTCGTCACCACCACTTCGGCCTCATCCACCAGCCCATCACGCAACACTGGCCGCCGCTCAACCCGCACTGCCTGCCAATCCGCCGCCTGATGCAGTGGCAGCGCATCCGGCCAGCCTTGGCGCTGGCCCCAGAACGGCTGCCCCGCCCGTCTCTGTTCCTGAGCATAGAAATCGCGGCCAATGCGGGCAAAGCGCAGGAACAGCTGCTCGACCCTCTGTTGGTGAAACTGCCGCGCCAGCTCCGCCCGCTCAGGCCTGCGCAGCAGCGTATTGATCACCACCGGGGCCTGTAACGCCGAAGACAACGACTGGAAAATCCCGTTGCCCGACAGCGGATCGACCGCCATCGCCGCATCGCCCACGCGTATCCAGTCCGGCCCAACGCACTCACCGGCAAGAATGGCGGTACTGCTACGCGCATGCACCTGCGCGGGTAACGATGCCTGGGCGTCGAACAGCTCGGCCACCAGCGCACTGCAGCCACGCCGAGCCGCGCAGTAATCTGCCAACCCAGCCTTGCCTGGCAACCCGGCAGCATCCAGGGTGACTTGCCAATAGCAACGCCCATCCTCAAGCCGTGCCATCCACGCCCAACCATCCTCCAGGCTTTCCACCGCCGACGCGGGCGCCCCGGGGCTACCCTGCCAGGCATTGAGCAGGCTGACCGTCTCTGGCCCACGCAGGCGGTCTGCGGCAAGCGGCGCCTGGCGACCACGAGCCTCGACGAGGAAGTCAGCGATCAGTACCTGCCCATCGTCCAGACGGACATGGTGAACGTTCTCCTGCACAACCTCGCGCACCCGCCCCTCGACCACACTCACGCCCGCACGCTGAAGGTCGTCGCGCAGCGCCCGGTCAAACCGTTGCCTATCCAGCAGGAATTCCTGGTTCATGTGCAGGTGCTGGCCATTCCAGTGCACCTGCCGGGTAGCCGGCATGGCCGCCTGGCCCAACGCCCCACCAAGGCCTGCATGCCGCAAGCCCTCGAGTACCCGTTGCGAAACCCCTTCCACTGCCGCGAAACGGCGCCATTGCGACACCACCGTCACGGTGTAGCCAAGCCGCCGCAAGCCGATGGCGGTGGCAGCACCTGCAGGGCCGGCGCCCAGTACCACAATGCGCGGTTCAGGCATGGCTGGCACCCCGTCGCTCAGGGCCGGTAAACGCTGCATTGCGGCGCAACCAGTCATAAACCTGCTGGCGGTCCATCCCCGGCTCCTCACGCATCAGCGCCGCGATCCTGCCGCTCAAGGCTGCGCAACCCAAACTCGCGCCCGCCCTGCCGCCTGCCCCGACATAACCGCCAAAATCTGCCTGCCGGGTGCCCAGCCAGGACCACTGGCCGGGCGCGCAACGGGCATCCCCGGTAACCCGGAGCACCCCGGGGTAGCTGGCCGGGTACACCGGCTCACCCTGCGCCGGGCTGGATGCACACAACAGCACGCCAGCCGCCAGCGCTTCGGTACAGGCCTGGTGCAGCACAGGCCGGTCCTGCTGCAACCCCAGGCTGAGGTTGACCAGCGTGGCCCCTGCCTCCACCAGCCACAACAGCCCGGCCGCCACCTGCAAGGCGCTGGTGCTGGCCTGGCCACCAAACACCTGGGCCACCAGCAACGGTACCGGGCCGGCCTCGCGTTGCAAGCCGGCAAGCACCGCACTGCCATGTCCAAGCTGGTCCGGCCGTATTTCTCCTTCACGCAACTGGCCGTCTTCCAGCCAGAAACGGCGGGCACCCAGCAAACGGTTGGCCTGCTCCGGCGAGCAGCCACTGTCGAGGATGCCAACGCGCACGTCAGGGCCCATGCTTGATCACCTCCTGCGGCAGCACCTGCAACTGGCCGTCATGCAGCTGCAAGTGCAGGTCGGCGTCGGCCAGGGTCGAAGCCCGATGGCTGATCAGGATGCGCGTGCGGCCAGCGAACAGTTGGTCGATGGCCGCAATCACTTCGCGCTCAGTGGCTTCATCCACTGCCGAGGTAGCCTCGTCCAGCACCAGAATGGCCGGGGCCTGCAGCACCGCACGAGCGATGGCAATGCGTTGCTTCTGGCCGCCGGACAACTGCTGGCCACGTTCGCCCAAAAGGCCGTCCAGGCCCAACGGCAGGCTATCGACCAGGCTGTCCAGCCGCGCCAGGCGCACCACCCGCTCCAGCTCCGCGCGGCTGGCTTCCGGCACACCGTAGGCAAGGTTTTGCGCAAGGGTGCCACGGAATAGCACGATGTCCTGGCTGACAACGGCTATGCGACGGCGCAGCGCGGCCAGGTCCAGTTCGCGCAGGTCGGTGCCATCCAGCAGGATGCGCCCGGCGTCCGGGTCATAGAAACGTTGCAGCAGGTCGATGAGGGTCGACTTGCCCACCCCCGAGGCACCGCTGATGGCCACCTTCAGGCCACCCGGCACGCACACCTGCACGTTGTCCAGCACGGCGCCTTGCCGCCCTTCATGGGCGAAGCTCAGCGCCTCAAGGCGCAATTCGCCCGGCCCGTCGGGCATGGGCAGCGGGTTGGCTGCCGGGCGCACGGCCACGGCCTCGCGCTTGAGCTCCATTACCCGCCCCAGGCTCACCGCCATGCGCTGTACCGCCACGTACAGGCCCAGCAGGCTCTGCACCGGGCCTACCGCCATGCCCATATAGGTGGAAAAGGCGATCAGCGCACCCAACTGCCACGTTCCCTGGATCACCCACCAGCCGCCCACCAGAAACGCGCAAGCGCGGCACCAGGAAGTGAGCGTCCCGGGGATGGCCTGGGTAAAGAACTCTGTCACCTGTACCTTCAGCAACTGGCGCATGTAACCCTGGCCAAGCTGATCCAGCCTACCTGCCTCGCGGCCTTGCTGGCCGGCTGCCTGAATGAACTTCATCGCCGGCAAGGTCTCCACCAGGAACGAAGACACATCCGCCGAACGCTCGCGCAGGCTGCGCACCTCGCGCTCCACCTTGCGCCGCATCCAGCGCAGCCACAGCACCTCGATCGGCACAAGCAACGCCAGCAACAGCGACAGCTGCCATGACAGCATCAGCATCAACGCCACCGCGCCCACCAGGCCAATGACGGCAGATACAGCCGAGAACAACGAATCCACGGCAAACCGCTGGATCTCCGCCACATCGCCATCCAGGCGCGAAAGAATGTCGCCCATGCGCCGCCGCCCGTAGAATGTCGGCGACAACTGCTGCAGGTGACGGTACAGGTCATCACGCAGGGCAAACAGGATGCGCCCCGACAACCGCGTATGCAGGTAGCGGTTGACCCCGGCCAGCACCGTGCCCAACAGGCCCGCGCCGATCATGATCGCCGCCATGTGCCAGAGGGTCTGGTAGTCCTTGGCCAACAGCCCCTCGTCAATCAGTGTCTTGACCAGCCAGGGCTGTGCCAGCGCCAGCAGCGAGGCGCCCAGTGACAAGCCGAGCAACAGGCCGATGGCACGCCGATGCGGGCGTACGAAACCATACAGCCAGGCCAACGCCTGGCGCATGAGCGCAGGGTCGCTGGAGTCCACCAGCCTTGCGAACAATGGGCCCATGGTTAGCCGCGCAACTGTTTGAGCTTGCGGTACAGCGTCGCCCGGCTGATCCCCAGAGCCTCGGCCGCGGCGGAAACGTTGCCCTGGTGGCGCGCCAAGGCGCCGCGGATCAACTCCAGTTCGTTGTCCTTGAGGCTGCCGGAGGGCGCGGTGCCGCTGGCCAGTTCGTCCAGCAGGCAATCGGTGAGGTGGTCCAGGGTCAACACCTGCTCGCCGTCCTCGCGCATGGCCAGCGCCGTGCGCACTACCATTTCCAGCTGGCGGATGTTGCCCGGCCAGTCGAAACCTTCGAGCAATGTGGCCAGAGCCGGGTCCAGGGTTACACCACGGGCATCGGACTTTTCCAGCAGGCTTTGGATGATCTGCGCCAAGTCGTCACGCTCGCGCAGCGCCGGCAAGCGCAGTGATACGCCATTGACCCGGTAGTACAGGTCTTCGCGGAAATGCTGTTCCTGCACCAGGCGTTTGAGGTCGCGGTGGGTGGCGCAGATCAGCGCCACATCAATGTCCTGCTCGTCGCCGGCACCCAGCGGCGCCACCCGGCGTTCCTGCAATACCCGCAACAGGCGCGCTTGCAGGGCCAGCGGCATGTCGCCGATTTCGTCGAGGAACAGCGTGCCACCATGGGCCTGCATCAACCGCCCGACCATGCCGCCCCGGCGCGACCCTGTGAACGCGCCCTCGCGGTAGCCGAACAACTCGGATTCGATCAGCCCTTCGGGGATGGCCGCGCAGTTGACTGCCACAAAGGGTTTGTCGGCACGTGGGCTGGCCTGATGCAAAGCACGCGCGACGACCTCCTTGCCCGTACCGGTTTCGCCCAGCAAAAGCACTGGCAGGCCATTGCCCAGCCCCTGACGGGCCATGCGTAAATTACGCGCCAGCCGTGGGTCACCGCCGGCCAGGGCGTCTAGTGCAGGCGACTGCTTGCCCAGCGCCGGTTTGCTGACCGGTGTGCTGCCGTTGACCCGGCCATGGCGTGGCAGTTGCAAGGCGCGGAAGTAGAACTCTCCCTTGGCCGTTTGCACGCTGCTTACCCCACCCTGCCACAGGCGCGCAATGAAGGCTGGCGAGCGTTCGCCCAACAGGTCGCTGCTGTGCCGGCCGATCAGTTCATGGCGCGGCACCTGCAATAGCTGGCAGGCGCTGTCGTTGGCCGCCAGCACCTCACCGTCCAGGCTCAACGCCAACAGGCCATGCCAGGGACTGTTGAGGTATTGCGGGCGGCTGTGGAAGGCCAGCACCAATTGCTCTGGGTGGCACAGGCCAAACATACGGCTCTCGATGTTGCCGGCGGCCAGCATCAGGGTCGACAGGCTGTCCTGCGGCTGTGCCATCACCCCTTCGCGAGTGATGTCGAGCACACCAATCACCTCCCCACGCGGGTCGCGCAGGGGCACGGAAGTGCAGGAGAACGGGCTGAGGCGGTCAAGGTAATGTTCGCCGCAGTTGATCAGCGTCGGCCGGCCTTCCACTACGGCGGTGCCGATGGCATTGGTGCCGCGCAGCGACTCGCTCCAGCAACTGCCCGGATGCAGGTCGCGCAGGCCCTCGCGCTGCAACACATGCTTCTGCCCTTCGATGGCCAGCACGTTGGCCTGGGCGTCGCCGAGGATGACAATACCGGCCTTGCCCTGGCGTGCTACCAGGTAGTCCAGTTCCGGGGTGACGGCGTCGACCAACAGTCGGTTGCGCTCCAGCAGCATGCGCAGGTCGTGGCCCTGCTCCAGCCCCAGGCCGACCTGTTCGCCCTGCAGGCAATCCAGGCCATGGCCCAGGCTGCGGCGCCAGGACGCGTCGATCTCGTCGCGCAGCATGCCCAGCGGTAATTCGCCTTCGCTGGCCAGCTTCAGGCGGGCCTGGCGGGATTCGTGCAGCGGGTCGTGGGCGTTTGTTATTAGTTGTCGCGCCATTTTCTACTCCGGCTGTGCCCCGCAATGTGACGGGGTACTGGCTTGGGAATTTTCCGCAGTGTGCGGGAGAAATGGCTGGCCGTCATCTGGTAGTGGATGGATTGGGGTGCAGCTGGCCGGGTTACTTGAAGCTGGCGCAATCCCTGTGGGTGCTGGCTTGCCGGCGATCACCGGCGTTGCCGCTGCGATCCACCGCGTCGCCTGCTTCGCGGGCTTGCCCGCTCCCACAGGGTTCGCAGCAAGCCTGAGGACTGCGCTGTACCTGTGGGAGCGGGCGAGCCCGCGAAGAGGCCCTCGAGGTCAATCAGGGATATCGATCGATATCACCACTCCCCAAGCCCCGTCAGGCACTCGACGCCGCCTTCCGCCCCGCCGGCCAGCCCAACGCGTTGAGGTTGGTCGCAAACGCCCTTTGAACAGCGTGGACAGGTGCACCAGCGCATCTTCGTAGTCCACAGGCGAACGCACGGCAAATTTAGCCGCACTAGCGTAACAACCAATCATATTTTTTATAATTCCATCTTTCGAAGGTCTGCCAAAAAGTGTAGGTTTCGAGATCTCGACCGGGCTCTAAAATGGCGCCTCCTTGGATCTTGGAAGCACGACTCTCCCCGACCTGACTTCCCCAAGGGTAATTAAATGGTAGGCACTTTGCTTTATAACCATCTCCCCAAAAGCGCGCTCCGCTGGAAATGCGTCACGCACTCTATATTCATAATGTAGCCCGGGCTTTAGTCGGTGAAAATTCTCTGTATACAAAGCAAAAATCTGCGGCTTTTGCCCATTTTTCGCAGCCGTATCCTTGGCGTATTCCCAAGGCCTCATTACATCCTGCGCGGCGTAGAATCCTTTACCAAATCGTTGCGCCCAACTGGAGCCCTGGAGGGTGGGGTCGAGCCCTGCTTTCAAACTAGGCCCATGCCCATCTGTACTTCCATGAAGGGCAAACTTATCCCCAGTAGCTATAATTTCGCTCGCGGGACGACGACGCATGAGTGACGGTACGGAGTGAGTCCTCTTGAGAGGGGCATACGTGTCGGGCGGACTTTGAGACACACCTTCGAATCCGCTCCACGTGTTATTTTTTTTACTAAAGCCGACTTTGCTGCTTATCCACGCAGTCATATTCAACAGAACACCACTCACTGACAAGTGGCCACTTGGATCCCGGAAATTTACCGGGTCCCCAGAGCAATAACCGTATGAATTCAACCCTCCAATTCCAAAAGGGCTCATAGTATCCGGGGAATTGAAGCGCATCAAGGGAGGGTTGAAAGCACGATAGCCATTACCAAGAAAATAGTGCCCAGCAATTTGATCTGATCGCTCGCCGTTGAAACCAAGCACACCCGATAAGATCAGGTGGTAACCGTAAGGTGAATAGGCCACAGTTTTTGTCGGTGACGGTGTGTTGGTTTTATTTTGAACCTTAGCCGAGGGCAGCATGATGACTTTCCTATTTCCAGTTTACGGAGGGTGCTAACGGCAAACGTAAAATGGGTACCAGCAAAATGCCAATCTACACGCTCTCGTCGTCAGGCATTTGACCATCTGAGCGCATGGTTGGCTGGCTGAAAGAGAACCACCGGATCGTGACACGCCTCGACAAGCTCGCGAAAAGCGATGTCGCTATGTTTTCACAGGCGTGTTCCATGCGGCGTTTGCGAAAAATTTAAAAGCCTTACAGATCAAGACAAGCGGCAAATCACTTTCACGCCCCCACCTAACGCCTGACCTCTGAAGCGATTTGGGGATACTGTATGAAGTCCCTAACTATTATGAACGGAATCCCTTCTCTACGAACCACCCTATAATCACCGCCACGATATTGATCAATATGGCCCGTCAACTTTGCGCTCTCTCCATACACACCATACACGTACCCTCGCCCTCCGCGCTTATCCAAGGCATAATTCTCAGCCGTTTTAATATTTGGCGAATAATAAAATCCTCTCCCGTGAACACTCGTAACATTATGCTTAATATCAACCCCCGCCTGCAATGATGCCATTTGCATTTCGCTACTCCCATGGACCCCCAAGTACTCATAGCCTGCCGGCAGAGGGTTTCCTGTTGTGACGTTCATTGTAACCTGCTCCTGAGTGACCTGTAGCTTTAGATAGTTTCCGCCGCCATTCTTTCGGCCAAAAGGTTTCATTGAAGCCACAAGTAATGGGGTAACGTTGGCGTAGATTGCTGAAAAAATCTCTTTCGTCGGGGCTTCATGCCGACGACCTCCAGCGAAACGCCCAAACAAATTTAAAAAAAAGCGACCAACTCTGGAATTACCGCTCGGGTCTTGATAATTTACTGGATCTTGCCGGCAGTAACTATAAGCGTTCAAACCGCCCACCCCAAAAGGGCTCATACTATCAGGGGAGTTGAATCGCATCAGTACGGGATTAAAACCGCGATAGCCATTGCCAAGCAAATAATGAAGCGTTATCGGATCTGGTCGCTCGCCATTGAACCCGAGCCATCCAGGGTGTTGCGAAGGCTGACCATAGGGTGTGTAAACAAGGGGCTGTCGTGACTGATATTGGCCAGCTCGGTATAGGACTGTTCGCTGCTGATCAACAGTTAACACTGTGCACGTGCTTACTCCATCCTTGCATGACTGTTGAGCCAGGAGCTGATCTCCATACTCGACAACTGTATGGTTTGCGCCTTCTTGTAATTGATTGGCGGCACGACCCTTGCGATAAAAATGGTAGACCTTTCGTTTGACATCCTGACTTAAAGTATTCTGCACCACAGGAATTCTCCTTGGGATTAGGCTCGCACTTAAATATTATGGCTACTGCCAGGTCCCACCAATCTCGGGCCACCGCCTTGCCGGCTTAGTCGTGGGTTGGTGGTGGCATTGCGGCTGGCCGTTGTACGCAACGATATGCCGCTGCACAGACAATCGGGTTTGTCCAGGCCACCGCAGTCATCGGTGGCGCTGTTTTACCCGGTGTGCAATTGGTGCACCGCCGCCTTTGCGCGCATGGCGAGCAGCTCGTCGCATCAGCGGCCTGTACTGTTTGCGCAGCGATGCCGAGCAACAGTACAGCGTTCGGGCGTGACAATTTCGCCATGGCAGATTTCCTTTGTCATCCGTGGCAATTTATCCATGCGCAACACATTGCCGCTACTGGCAAAAATGATAGGGGATGCGCTGAAGCAATCGGCCCTGATGACTGGGCGTGTACGACGGAGCTTTTCAGGTGGAGCGGATGGCGAGCGCCGCGAGGGCGGCGCTCAATCTCACAGACTTTGTCACAAACCCCTTGCCCTATCCTGGGCTTCCTGTGTATAAAATGAGTCCCTACGAACCATTGGCATCTTTATTTCCGCCCGCACGACAATCTTCCCAAACAACCGACTGTCAACCATCATTGCACTTCCGATCCTACCATACGGTTCCTCGAAACCTCCCTTACGAAAATTCAGGAACTCGCTCCTTTCCGCGTACACGCCGTAAACATGCGGCGTGAGACCTTTAGCTGCCGCAAAACCAGCGTAATTAGCAGCGATTTGAAATTTGTGAGCAAAATAAAATCCCTCCCCCATCAGTGCCTGACCGCTAGCGCTACCAGAGAATTCGGAGCTTAGCCCAGCTTCTAGCGAGTTCTTGTGTTCAAGCGCGCCCCCGTGGTAACCAATTAACGAATAGCCTTCAGGCACTGTTGTAGGCCGCTTAGCGGGTGAGTTAGGGAATTGCGAAGAGGATGCTTTCCTAGAACCTCTAAATAAACCTGAAAAAAATCTTCCTATTCTCGAATGTCCTTCTGGGTCTTGGAAATTTACAGGATCCCCGAGACAGTATGCATATGCATTTATCCCACCAACAGAAAATGGGCTAACCATGTCCGGGCTATTGAAACGCATCAAGGAGGTGCTGAGCGCTCGATAACCATTGCCCAACATATAAAATTTGCTCACCCTATCTATCCGCTCACCGTTAAAGTTAAGCAACCCTAGTCGATTCGAACAATATCCATAGACCGAGTAAGCGGAAAATTGTGGAAACTTATTTAAACATCAGCCAGTCGAAGCAGCCTTGATGAAAGTGCACACTTACTCCCACTCACGATTTGCTGGCAATAGGCAGGCAGCCTGACATAAATCTGCGACCCTCCTAACAAGAAGCGATACAGCCATTACCTTTTAACCATCACTAGCCATTACCTAATGGTATCCGCCAGCAGAACAAATTCAACTGGCAATTGTGATAGTTGCACAAATCAAATTCCAGCCATGGAAATTATCGACGCAGCCTATTGCCAATTGGTATGTTGGGGCCCGAGGTCATAAATCGTGGCTGCACCTCACGGCTGCTGATTCTGGCTTAGGTACTTGTCCACCGTAGCCTTGCCCTCCCCCGCATCCCCCGCCACCTGCCACAGCCGCCGTTCAATCCCCTGCGCCAGCAAATGCCCCACCGCCGATTCAATCGCCGACAGCACGCACAGCTGGGCCGGTTCGTTGGTGGTATACCCCACCTCGGCTTCCAGCAGCTTCTTGAACTCGATGAACTTGAACACGCCGGCACTGCGCCCTACCGAGTAGATCGTCTTGCTGGTCATCACGTTGGCCAGCACCTGCCCGGTGCGCACGTCCACGGCGCGCAGGTTGACGGTTACCTGATCCACCCGGTACTCGCGGGAGATGTCGATGCCCAGGTAGCGGGCACCCTCGCCGCCGCTGCGCACGTTGGTGTCGTAGGCGATGATGCCGCCTTCGAGCATCAGGTTGGCGGCCTGCAGCGGTGGCAGTTCGCCCATGATGTTTTCGGCTACATCCGGCTTTTTCTGCGAAGCACGGATGATCTTGCGCTCGGTCAGCAGGTTCTGCAGGCCTTCACGCTCCAGCACCACGAACCAGCCGCTGGCACTGAGGGCGTCCATCAGCATGCTGGCCGCGCCCTGAGTGACGCTGGTGGAGAACGAGCTGGCCGGGGTGGGCTTGTACTGCCCGGTCTGGTCGCGGAAGCCGTACACCACGGCCATCAGCCGGCCTTTGGGCCGTGGCATGTTGATCAGGTCGTAGTAGGTCGAGGCCCGAGGGGTCAGGGTCGGGGTTTCCGAGTCCTGTTCGGCCGACATGGGTTCGCGCAGGCTGCAACCAGTTTGCAGGCCCAGGGCGGTGAGGATCAGCAGCGTGCTCAGCAGACGTTTCATGGTGTTCTCTCCCCAACATAAAAGCCTTTCCCTCTCAGGGGTTCAGGCCGCTGACCTCAATGATCGAAATTTCTCCTGTGGCACGATCGGTGACCTTGATGCTCAAGGCCCCTGAATCGTCGATGACGTCGATGAGAAACGCATCGGTCGCCATGCTGCCGGTGCTGCCGTTGCTGATGTTGTCCAGCAACTGCGACAACATCCGCGACTCCAGCTGGTTGCTGAAGCGCTCCAGGGCCGTGGTGCCGGTAAAGGCCGAGGCACGGTCCTTGAGGTCGGGGTCGTCGTAATCGTTTTGCGCCTGGGCGTTGTTCAGCAACCAGGTGCCGTTCAACGGGTTGCCGCCAAAGGCCGGGTTGACCGGGGTGTACACCAGCTCGGTGGCCTGGGTAGCGCAAGCGCTGGCCAGCAGGCAGGCGGCGATGCAACGTGGAATGCGGTGGTTCATAGCTCGTCCCTCTCCAAGTCGGTGGTGTCCTGTAGCAGGCGTTGCAGCTTGCGTTGAATGATTTGCTGCTTGACCAGGTCGGCGGCTGCCACGGCCTCGTCTTTGAGCTCGGTGGTGTTTGGTGGCAGGAAGCGGCGGTACATCACTTCACGCTCGAACTCCACGGTGACCAGGCTGCCCCAGCGGGCATCCGGGCGTTCGCGTACCACCAGGTTGAAGTCCAGGCGGCTGGTGGCGCGCAGGCGGTCGGCGAAGTAGTAGTAAAAGTCGTGGCCGATGTGCGAAATGGTGTTGTCGACGATGAAGCCCTGCATCTCGTCTTCGTCCCCGGCCTTGGCCGAAGTGGCCAACGCCAGCAGCAGGCCCAGGCACAGCGCAGCCAAGGTATTCATGGCGTGTCTCCCGGGCCGCTGTGGGTCTGCACGCCGCCGGCGCTTTCACTGAAGGCCTGCTCGGCGACGAACTGCCAGTCGCTGTAGTGTTCCAGCCCTTCGAAAGCGCTCCATTCGGCGCTGAAGCCACTGCGCTTGAACGGGGTGGCGTCCGAGCGGCTGTACACGCCGGTGATGCGGCCGTCGATTGCACGCAGCAGGCCCCACTCGTCGCTGTTGGTGATGGGGTCTGGGTACAGCCGACGAATGTGCCGCTGGGCCTGCGGGAAGCGGTTGTCCTGCAGCAGGTCGGCCAGCGCCTGCGGGTATTGGGCCAGGCCCGGCGAGGCACGGTAGTAGCTGCGCAAGGCTTGGGCGTACTGGCTGCCCACCCACAGCAACTGGCGCTCGCGATCACGCTGGGCGGCGCTGGCCCAGATCGTGCCAGTGGCGGCCAGGGCCACACTGCTGACCGCAATCAGCAGCAGCACACCCAGGTAGGTAAAGCCACGCTCGGCCTTACCATTCAGCGAAGAGGCTGCCATCACGCGCCCTCCCTGTGGCACCGCTCTTGATATCCGCCACGCCGCCGGCCACGCCTTCGGGCGGTGGCACCAGCTGCCAGGCATCGCTGCGCTCCGTGATCGGGTCGACCGGGGTGTTGCGCAGGTAACGTTGCTCCACCAACTGCTCCAGCGAGTCCGGGTAGTGACCGGTGTCGCCGTAGTAGTGGTCCAGCGACTCGCGCAGCACCGCCAGGCTTTGGCGCAGCGTGGCTTCACGGGAGCTTTCCAGGCTGTTGAAGTAGCGCGGCATGGCGATGGTCATCAGCGTGGCGATGATCGCCATGACCACCAGCAGTTCGATCAGGGTGAAGCCTTTGCTGCGTTTCATGGCTGTCACCATTGCCCGTAGGGGATGCTGTTGAGGCCTTTGCCACGGGCCCTGGAATACACGTCGAACACGTCTTCGCCTTCGCGCGGGTTGTCGGGGCTGCTGTCATAGGCGCGCAGGCCCCAGCCGCCTTCGTCTTCATCCTTGGCCGCCACCAGCGGGTCATGCGGGATGCGCCGCAGGAAGTAGAACTTGGCGCCCTTGGCGCTGCGCACATCGCGCACACCGTCCACCAGCACCTGCAGGTTCGGTGGATAGCCGCTGGCGTCCAGGCGCTTCTCGATGTAGCCAGCGTCGAAGGCCCGCTTGTAGGCGTCGATGGCATCACGAATCTGGTACAGCGCCTCGCGCAGTTGCTGCTCCTTGCCGCGGCGCACCACGGTTTCGGTCAGTGGCGCGGCCATGCTGGCCAGCAGCCCAAGCAGGGCCAGGGTCAGCACCACTTCGATCAGGCTGAAGCCCTGCATGCGGCGCCGGGCTTTCATGGCCGTGGGCTCCCGTTGGCCGGGGCCACTGCCATCTGGCTGTCCACGACCGGTGCGTCGGTAGCCGGCGCGTTGCCGGGCACGTCCATTGGCGGTAGCGGGGCCATCTGACGTACCTGCATGGCCGACTCGGTGCCAGTGGAGAACTCCATGTCCGACGGGCTCTGGTACGGCAGGTTGCGCACGATGCGCGGGGTAATAGCCAGCACCAGCTCGGACTTGCTCATGTCGTCCTTGTTGCTGCCGAACAGCCGGCCCAGGCCGGGGATGTCACCCAGCCCCGGGATCTTGTTGCCGCTGGCGTTGTGGTCGTTGCGCACCAGGCCGGCCAGTACCTGGGTTTCGCCATCGTGCAGGCGCAGGGTGGTCTGGGCATTGCGGGTGTCGACCTGGACCGGGATGGTGCCCTGGCGGGTAGCCTCCAGCGGGGTGGCGTTACTGACTTCCAGGGCCACCTTGATCGCCACTTCGTTGTTCAGGTGCACGGTGGGTTGCACCTCAAGCTTGAGACCCACGTCCAGGTAGGTGACGCTTTCAGTGATTACCGGGCCCTGGGTGGACGGCACCGAAGTGGCGCTGATGATCGGCACTCGCTGGCCGATGTGAATACGTGCCTGCTCGCGGTTGCTGACGCGGATCACCGGGCTGGCCAGGGTATTGATGTCCTTGTCCTGGGCATTGATCTTGGCCTGCGGTGCCGGCCCGATGCTGATGCGGCTGGAGTCGATGCCCCTCAGCTGGTCGAGCACGCTGACCGGTTTGCCGTCGGAAGTCAGCACGCCGAACGTGTTGGGCCATTGCAGGCCAAGGTCGAGGATGCGTGAGGTTGCCACTTCCATCACCTCCACTTCCAGCACCACTTCGGGGTTGGACTGGTCCTGCGATTGCAGCAGCTTTTCGGCCATGCGCACGGCATCGGGGGTGTCGCGCATGGTCAGGGTGTTGAGGCGCTCGTCGACGAACACGTCGCGGGTCTTGAGCATGGTCTTGACCATGTTCAGCGCGGTGTTGGCGTCGATGCTGGTCAGGTAGAAGGTGCGCATGACCAGTTCCTGGTAGTCCTTGGTCTTCTGCGGCGAGTCGGGGTACACCATCAGGGTGTTGTCGTTGACGATCTTCTGGCGCAGCTGGTTCTGCTCCAGCAGCAGCGCCACGGCGTCTTCGATGCGCACTTCACGCACGAAGATGGTGGCCTTCATGTCCGGGCGAAGGTCTTTGTCGAAGATGAAATTGATGCCGGCGACCTGGGACAGCACTTCAAAAATGGTCTTCAGGTTGGCATCACGAAACTCCAGGGTGACCGGCCGGTCCAGCTTGCTGCGCAGCTGCGGGAAGGGTTGCGCGGTGCGCGCCTGGACATTCTCGATGTCGCTGCGCAGGGCCATGCCCTTCTGGTTTTGCGGGTCCAGGCGCAGCACTTCGCGCATGTAACGCTCGGCACCGAACAGGTCGCCCTGGCGCAACGCTGCCTGGCCCAGGGCCACGCGCTCGTCGAGGGTACGGATCAGTTCCAGCTGGCGCGTACCTTCCTGGGCGCGGCGGTTGTTCGGCTCCAGGGTAAGCACCCGGCCATAGCCCATGCGGGCGTTGGCAAAGTCGTGGCGGATGCGGTCGGCATCGGCCTGGGTGATCAGCGCCTCGACTGCTGCCTGACGGCTGTGGGCCAGGGCGATGTTCAGCTCGGTATCACGCGGGTCATCGCGCAGGGCTTCTTCCAGCCGGGCGATACCGGCTTCGTACTGGCCCTCCTTCATCAACTGGTCGCTGTCCTTGCGTACCGCACTGGAGCCGCAGCCGGCAATGGCCACGCACAACGCCAACAGCAGGAACGGAGCAGGCTTGCACAGCTTTGACGACTTCATGGTGCGCTCCCGACAGACAAGGTCTGCGACTGGTGCAAAGGCAGGTAGACCAGGCTCAGCTCGCTGGCCGATACCCGATCGAGGCGATACGTGTCTTCGATGACGTCGCCCTGGCGCACGACGTAGAGTTTTTCGCCGCTCTGCAGGAAGATCTGCAGGTCGTTGTCGTTGCCCATGCGGCCGATGAACTGGAACGGCAGTTCCGGGGCGGTCGGCGCTGCGGCCACGATGGGCGCGACAGCCACGGGTTGTTCGGTGACGGTGGCCAGGGCTTGGGGTTTGGTCCATTGCTGGGTTGGGAACAGATCTCTGGAGGCCTGTTCCGGCCCTTTCGCGGCTAAAGCCGCTCCCACAGGTTCGGCGTTGCCCACAACTCCTGTGGGAGCGGCGGTGCGGCGATCCGACTTGCCCGCGAAGGCCGCAACGCTATCTTCCTGGTCAAACCAGTGCCCTGGTGCCCAGGCGAGGACTGCGCTCACGCCGAGGAAGCTGGCCCAGATGACTGCACGTTGTGTGTTCATCATGACCTCGACAGGTAAAGGGTCATGCGCAGGCGGGCATTCAGCTCGCTGTCGCCGATGCGTTTGCGTTGCAGCTCGAGGTCTTCCAGCACCAAGGTCGGCAGCTGCTTGAGCAGGCCTTTGATAAAGGCGCGAATCTGCGGGTAGCTGCCGCGCACCGGCAGCACGATCTGGTAGCGCGCCAGCTGGGTCTTGGGATCGACGCCCAAGGCGTACTCACCGCGCGCCAGGCTGATGTGCTCGGCGCTGGCCAGGTGGTACAGGCGCTCGATCAGCTCGCTGGCCTGGGGCTGCCCCGGCAATTGCTGGCGCAGGCTGTCGAGGGCCTGCTGCTCGGGCTTGACGGCGATCTTCACCTCGCCACGCTTGACCCGCCCGACCTGAACGCTGGCGTCCGCTTCGGTGGCGCGCAGTTCACGCACGCTCTGCCACTGCGGCAGCAACCCGGCGCACACCACGCCCAGCGCCAGCACGCCCACGGCGACGGCGGCCAGGCCAACCGGGCCGACGCGGCGCAGGCGTTCCTGGAGGATCAGGCTGTTCAGCGATTCAAGGGCGCGCATGGCCAGTCTCCCAGGTGGCGGTGAGCGTGAAGCGCACCGGGTGCTCGGGCTGCGCGGCCAACACCTCATGGTTGAGCAGCGATACATCGCTGAGCTCATCGCTGGCTTCCAGGCGCTGGTGGTACTGCAGCATCGCTTCCAGGTTGCGTGCTTCCGCGGCGATACGGACCTGGCCTTTGCGCGCGTCCGGGGTCAGGCCGAGCAGCGCCACATCGTCCTGCGGCAAGGCTTCGAGCATGGCGAACAGCTGCTGCCAGGGGCGTTGCAGTTGTTGCGACACGCTGCGCATCTGGGCCAGCCGCTCGGCCTGCTCACGGCTGGCAGCAGTACTTTGCGGGGCCACGGTGGCCGGGCGGCGGCCCAGTTGCAGCTCCAGGCTGTGCACGCTGGCCTCAAGGTCTACCTGCTCGGTCTGCAAATGCTGTTGCAGCAATACCAGGCCGGCGACCACGGCGCAGCCCAGGGCCAGCAGCGACCAGGCCAGTGGGCCGCTGCGCCGGGGTTGGAATTCCAGTTCGAGGCGGCGCATGTCAAGCCACCGCCCGCCACATGGCGCACAGCGGGTCGGCTTCGCTGGCCGGCTGGCACAGCTGCACCGCCGCCAGTTGCGGCACGTCGCCCCGGCCCGGGGCATGCAGGTACACCCGTGGCAGGTGCTCGCCATACAGCTCGCAGGTGCGCTCGATCAACGCTTGCAGGGCCTGGTCGCTGTCGGCGCAGCCTTGCGTCAGCACTTGCTGCCAGGCGCCGCCAGCGGCCAGCAGCAGCACGCTGCGGCGCGGCTCGGCCAGCACGAACAGGAAGTCGCCCTGCTCCAGCTGCGGCGAGCAGCGGTTATAGGCAGCCATCAGGTACGGCTGCACCGAGCGCAGGCTCAGGCGGGTTTCCCGGCCCAGCCCCTGCAACCGTTGCAGCAGGGCTTCGGGCAGCGCCGTGGCGATGCGGGCGGCACCGGCAGGCTCAGGCGACAGCACGATACGCCAGTCGTCCAACGGCTGCCCGTAGAGGTTTTCGAAGCAGGCCCGGGCATAGGCGTCCAGCTCGCGCGGGTGGCCGATGGCATCACTCCAGGGCACCAGGCAGAAGCGGCTGTAGCGGGCCGACAACAGCACCCGCAACTGGGCGCCCCGTACAGCATGCTCGGCCAACAGCCCGGCCAGCGCGTCGACGGCGGCGTCCCAGGCAGGCTGGGCGGCGTCGCAACTGAACTCGCGGCTGCCCAGCCACTGGTGTTGGTGTTTGTGTTTGTGCCAGCAACCCAAGCCGACACCCTCGGCGCCGACCACGGCACAGAAACGATCAGATGAATGTGACACGGTTGATCTCCTCAAGTGTGGTGCGGCCATCGCGGACCAGGTCCAGGGCCGAAGCCCGCAGCAGGCGCAGGCCACGCTGGCAGGCGAGGGTCTTGATTTGCGAGAGGGGGCGGCGCTCGACAATCATCTGCCGCAGGTCGTCGTCCAGGTGCAGCAGTTCGGCGATGGCGCTGCGGCCGCGAAAGCCGCTGCCCCGGCACTGGCCGCAGCCCTGCACGCGGACGAACTTCCAGCCGGCCACGCCCTCACGGGTCAGGCCCGAGCCGTACAGGGTGTCGTCATCCACCTCGCAGGGGCTGGAGCAATGGGTGCAGGCCAGGCGGATCAGGCGCTGGGCCAGCACCGCGTTCAGCGCGGAAACAAAGCTGTAGGGGTCGACCTGCATCTGGCTGAAGCGGCCGATCACGTCGAATACGTTGTTGGCGTGGATGGTGGTGAACACCAGGTGGCCGGTGAGCGCCGACTGCACGGCAATTTGCGCGGTGTCCGGGTCGCGGATCTCACCCACCAGGATCTTGTCCGGGTCGTGGCGCAAGATGGAGCGCAGGCCGCGGGCGAAGGTCAGGCCCTTCTTCTCGTTGACCGGGATCTGCAACACGCCGGGCAGTTGGTACTCGACCGGGTCTTCGATGGTGATGATCTTGTCCACGCCGTGGTTGATCTCGCTGATCATGGCGTACAGGGTGGTGGTCTTGCCGCTGCCGGTGGGGCCGGTGACCAGGATCATGCCGTAGGGTTCGGCAGCCAGCCGGCGCAGCGCGCGCAGGGTTTCGTCGGCAAAGCCCAGGGCCTGCAGTTGCACGCCGCTGACCCGGTCGGACAAGTCCTGCTTGTCGAGCACCCGCAGCACGGCGTCTTCGCCAAAGATGCTGGGCATGATCGATACCCTGAAATCGATTTGCCGGTCACCCACGGCAACCTTGAAGCGGCCGTCCTGGGGCACGCGTTTTTCGCCAATGTCCAGTTCAGCCATGACCTTGATGCGCGAGATCACCTGGTCGGCGAAGGCGCTGCCACTGGCCTTGCCGGCGCCGTTGAGCACGCCGTCGATGCGGTACTTGATGGTCAGGCCCTGGCCGGTCATGCCCAGGTGGATGTCGCTGGCGTGCAGCTTGAGGGCGTCATACAGGGTGGAGTTGACCAGCTTGACCACGCGGCTCTGGTCTTCGCTGATGCTGGCCAACGAAAGGCGTTGCAGCGGGTCGCCTTCGCTGCTGGCCTCGGCGTCATGGTCAAGGGCATCGACGGCGTGGAAGCTTTCTTCGTGGCGGGCAAGGAAGGTCGCCAGTTCGGCGGCGTGGGCCAGGTACAGCGGCGCGCCTTGCAGTACATCATCGATCCAGGCCAGGCGGGCGGGGTCGAAGGGGTCGGCGAACACGCCCAACAGCTGGCCGCCCTGCTCGATCAGCACGAATTCGCGCTTCAGGCACGCGGCTAGACTGACCTTGTCAAAGCGTGGGCTGCTGGCCAGCAGGGTGTGGCTGTCCAGCACCGGGTAATGCAGGGTCAGGCCCAGGCGACGGGTGAAGGTAGCGGGGTTGTCGCAAGCAAGGCGTTCGAGGCAGTTGAGCAGGCGCTCGTCGCTGGCTTGCAGACGGGCCTGGGCCAGCAGGTCGCGGGGGTAGGCCGAGAATGGTGCCGGATTCTTCGCGGGCATGCCCGCTCCCACAGGTTCACTGCAAACCTGAAGATCGCGCGATTCCTGTGGGAGCGGGTTTACCCGCGAAGAGGCCGGTGCAGGCTGTTGCAAATCCCGGGTTGCATCGAATGCTTCTGGCATGGCCTGCGACTCCGCTCAGGGGGCGCGTCGCAGGCTGGCTCAGCCAGGGGTGCGGGCGCCGCTATTCCCCTGTGAGCAGTTGATCGTCGTCGGGCCCTGGTGGCTTGGCGCCATTGCGGCGGCGGTCAGCCAACACCCAGCTCCCATCGTACAACTGCAGGGGGAACGATTCGTTCCTGTTCTGGCGTCGTTCGACGAACCCTTCAGCCGGGTTGTCCGTGGCCCTGCGCCGGCGCTCAATGCCCATCAGGTCGAAGATTGCACGGGCCAGTTCCACCAAGGGGAACGGCTTGAACAGGACATGGCTCACACCTAGCTCCGCGGCCCGCTCACGCACCTCGACGGTGGGGTGGGCGGTGATCAGCATGAAGTGGCACTGCCTGTTCTTGCGTACAGCCTCCAGAACCTGAAAACCTTCCATGTCGGGCAAGCGGTAATCCAGCACGATCACTTGTGGCGCCAGGCGCTCAGCCTGTTCGATACCACTAGCACCGTCGTGGGCAACATGAACTTCCAGGCCTTGCGCCTGCAAGTACGCTTGCAGGTTCTGCGCAAGGGTCTGTTCGTCATCGACTACCAATACTCTGTTCACCAAGGTCGACTCCCAAGAACTGCCCGGTTTCCCGGTCTGCGAAGTGCGCCCTTGTACAAGCTTGAGCAGGCTTCGTGCCAGGCGTGAATAGTCATGTTGCACCGCTGTAAGTCATTGATTTGCAAAAGGTGCCACCCAGCACCCAGTACACGGCGGGCAGGCACACCCGCCCGCTTCCCCACAACCGGGGAAACTGATGGCACATTGCCAAACCCTAATTCCCCAGCATTGGGGGGAACGCCACCAGGGGCTTCAGTCAGCGATCTCCACTTTAGCGGAATTGCGCAAACGTTGGCGCACAGACTTGCGCGCTTGCGCCTCGCGCTCACCGATGAGCGCGGCCCTGGCCAGGACCAGGCCCTGTTCGTGTATGACCGAAGGGTTAACACTTTGGTTCTGCGCTCCTTGCAGTGTTTCACGGTTGGCATCATAGAATGCTTGCACTTCGGCCGGGCTCGGCGCGTCGACTGCGCTGAGCTGGGCATACACCTGCTGGGCCGCCATGTCTTGCCGGGTGTACTCAGTGTACTGTGCCCTGTCAAAGCCCGCCTCTGCCAGACGCCGTTCAAAAATTGCCGGGCTGCCGAACGCAGCTTCTACCTCGCCGACATGCGCCGACACCTGCGCGTCGCTGATGGCGATGCCTTGTCGCCGGGCCTCCTGCCACAGCAGCTCCTTGTCGATCAGCTCATCCAGCGCCTGATCGCGCAGGCGCTTGTAAAGCCCCGGGTTGCGGATGCTGGTCACCGCGCGGCCCTGGGCGGCCAGGTATTCGCTGAAATAGCGCTCCAGGCGCGTCAGCCCAATCTCCACGCCATTGACCCGTGCAGCAGGTACATCGGCCCAGCTCGCCTTGGCCATTACCAGCAACAGGCACAGCAACACAATACGCATGGCAACCTCCACTCAAAGGCTGTCCGGCACCGGCCGGTAAGGGGTAACTGCGGTGAAACGCGGCCCGGGCAGGGCCACCGCCACTACATGGGCACCGGCCATGCCCTGACGGCGACCGGGGCCAAAGCCCAGCGCCGGGGTCAGGCCGGTAGACACATCGTGCAAGCCTTCCAGTGCGCCAATCAGTTGTTCACGGCTGGCATCACGGCCAATCTGTTTCAGCGCTTCGCTCAGCAGGCGCAGGGCGCACAAGGTATTGACCTGCAACGACGCCTGGCGTGGGTCCAGGCCCTGGCGCTGCTGCAGCCCGGCGAGGGTGGCCAGGCCCTGCTCGGTCCAGTCTTCGGGGACATAGGGGTAGGCCAGAAACACCCGTTGCGACCATTGCTCGGGCAACCGCGCCACGGCGCCGGCCACCTGGCCGGACGCAGCGAACAGGTAGGGCTGGCGGCCTGCGGCCTGCAACGCCGT
This sequence comes from Pseudomonas sp. BN505, assembly GCF_029873175.1. Taxonomy (NCBI): domain Bacteria; kingdom Pseudomonadati; phylum Pseudomonadota; class Gammaproteobacteria; order Pseudomonadales; family Pseudomonadaceae; genus Pseudomonas; species Pseudomonas sp. BN505. The sequence goes on along the minus strand of NZ_SSOI01000026.1, from coordinate 91,145 downwards.
CGCCAGCTCGACAAATGCCTGGGCGCGGCCAAGGAAGACGATGCCCTGCCCGTCCACGGCCTGGCCCTCGAAGGCCTCGATGGCGGGCGGCGCCCAGCCTTCCTGCAACAGGCGCTCACGTACCTGCTCGGCCGCCTCTGCCTGGTCGCTGCCGGCGTACACCACGCGCATGTCGCCCGGTGCCAGGCCCAACCCTGCACGGGCGTGGCCCGCCAGGCTCAGCAATTGCGCAGGTAAGCCGGGCAGCGGGTCGAAGATCTGCGCGCTGCCGCCGCTGCGCGGGGTACTGCCAATCAGGGGTACATTCTGTGGTGCCAGCAAGGTTGTCAGGCGCAGGTCGAGCATCGGTGCCAAAAGCGAAATCAGCGCGAATACGCGCTCTTGCTCCAGCAACTGCTGCAAGGCCTGCTCGGCGCTGGCCGCGTCGAAACCAGGGTCCAGCACAACCAGCTGCAGGTGCCGCCCATGAATGCCGCCTTGCTGGTTGAGTTGCGCCACCCCGTCTTCCAGTACCGCACGTACCACCTGCCCGGCTTCGGCCAGCGGGCCGGACGCCGGCAGCAAGGTGCCCAGGCGCAGTACGCCCTCCTCTATGCCGGGGTCGCGTTCCTCGGCCAGGCGTTTCAGGTAGGCGGTAAGGTTGCGCTGGTCAGCCATGGTCAGTTCGAAGCGTGGCATGGCCGGGTCCAGCTGATTGCCCGCCGGGTCTACGCCATGCTGGATGGCCCGGGCCAGGCTGCGCTCGGTATACGCCGGGTAGCTGCGGCCATTGGCTTCGCGTGCGCCCTGGCCTTGTGCCAGGCGTTGCCAGTCCAGGTTGGGTGGGCGCACGCCGCCTTCGGCCCGGCCACGGCCGTCGTTGCCGTGACAGCTGGCGCAGGGCAGCACGCTGGCGGGCACACTGATGTCGCTGGCACCGACCCGGGCCTGCAATTGTGCATCGCTGCTGGAGACGCCCTCGCGGTAGAGGCGTTTGCCGGCTTGTTCGTGTTCGGTCAGGTCAAGGGCTGAGGCAAAAGGTGCCATGCCCAGCAAGCATGCCAAGCAGATCGAAAGCCCGGTGCGAATACTTGTGGGAGCGGCCTTGCGTCGCGAAAGGAGCGCGCAGCGCTCCCCGCTTTCTGGGTTGAGGCTGCCATTGCCGGGGCTGCTGCGCAGCCCTTTCGCGACGCAAGGCCGCTCCCACAAAGGCTGCCCTCTCAGTCGTTGACTCCACGGGGATCGCACCATGGCAATCACCGGCCTGCCAAGGGCTGGGTCAGCAGTTGCATGCGCTGGGCTATGGCCGCCGGTGGGGCATCCGGGCGGATCTTGCTCCAGCGTTTGCCCGCCACATCGCCGGCAATCAGCTGCGTGGAGTGCTGCTCGGGGCTGGGCAGGAACTGGCCAATACGGCCAAGCACCAGGTCGACATTGGCCTTGTCACCGGTCAGGAACAGCCAGTTCGGCCCATCAACCCCCTGCTTCGCGGCAAACGCCTTGAGTACTTGCGGGGTATCGTTGAGCGGGTCGCTGCTGATCGACACAAAGGTCACCTGGCTGGCCAGTTGCTGGCCCATGGCCTCGCGCACTTCGCGCAGCTTGCGGGTGATCAGCGGGCAGGCGTCGGTGCAGTGGGTGAAGATCACGTTCAGCATCACCACCTTGTCCTTGAGTACATCACTGTAAAAACGCAGCTCGCGGCCGTTCTGGTCCTTCAGCACGGTATCGGTGAACCAGGTCTGGGCATCGCGGGTGCCGCCGCCACTGGTCATCGCCTGGGGGGCGGGCTGTGGCTCGGGGGCCTGCTCCAGGTGGCCTTCATGGGCGAACGCCACAGAAGCGAGAATCCACAGGCAGCCGCCCAGCACCAGCCAGTCGAAAGCGCGCATGCCGCCGCGGCGGGAGGTTACAGAGCTCATGGTTGCACCTCATGGTGGTCGGCAATGGCCGTACTTTTGGCATGCACCCGGCGGGCGCTGAGACGGTTGATTTCTTCAATCAGTACGGTGGGGTCGGTGAAGCCGTAGTAGCGGGTCCAGTGCCCGCTGCGCCCGTCACCCACCAGGATCAGCGGCGGGTGCTGGCTGAGGTCGGCGCTGAAGCTGCCCAGGCCCTTGAGGGTTTCGGTGACAGCGTACGGGGTGCCGGTCAGCCAGCTCCAGCCTGGCCCCTTCTGGAAGGCCTTGGCGTAGTCTTGCAGGCGCTTGGCGTCGTCACGCTGCGGGTCGACGCTGATCGACACCATGTGGATTTCTTCGCCTACCCGGCCACCCAGCTGTTGCTGGACCTTGCCCATGATCGACGACACCACCGGGCACACCGTGGTGCAGCTGGTGTAGATGAAGCCCATGACCACCAAGTGGTCACCGACCAGGTCCTTCTCCAGGCGCACCGGCATGCCGTCCTGGTTCAGCAGGGAAACGTCGGCAAAACGTACACTGGTCTTTTCCTGGCGCGCCGCCGGTGGCTGTTCGGCGTGGCCCTTGTGATCGTGGCCGGCGTGGGCCAGGGCCAGGTTGCTGGCCAGTGCCAGGCTCAGGGCCAGCAGTTGGAAAGAATGCTTGGCGTTCATCGCACACTCCTCATTTCAGTCTGGGAAGCGTTGGTTGCTGCGGCCGGCAGGATGCGCAGGCTGGTGTAGTTTTCTTCGGCAAACTTGCGCCCCAGCGATGGCGACTGCACATGCAGGTACCAGGCGCCGGCTTCGGGCAGTGTCAGGGCTGCCTGATAGACACCCTCACCCACTTCCTGCAACTGCAGGTTGCGCGGCATCGACGACGGCGCCAGGAAGTAGCGCAGGCTCAGGTCGTTCAGGCCCAGGCGTGGCTGGCCGTCGTCACCGACGATACGCACCCGTGCGGTAATGGCGCTGTGCTGCGGCATTGGTTGGTCCAGGCCGATGAACTCGGCATGCGCGGCCTTGCGCTTGCCGGCATTGGGCGCTTCGGCGACATCGGCGCTGAAGCAGTGGATGATCTGCGGCTGGTTGAGCAGGAAGGCCACGTCGAACTTGCCGGCAGCGGGCAGTTTCACCGTCGAGCCGTACACCCCGGGCGCCACCTCGCGCAGGCTGCGGTCAACGACCAGGGCAGCGCGGGCCTGGTGACCACGGTTGTTGTAGCCGGACATCGGCGCGTTCATGCCCTCGGCGTAGAAGTAGGTGGTGTTGTCCACCGGGTTGACCACGAACACCGAATTGTCATCACGCGACACCGACAACCCCTGGGCCAGTGGCAGGTCACCGGCCTGGCGCGGCGCTGCCGGGCCAGCCTCGAAGCCCTGCACGATCGGCGAGCGCCCTTCGCCCAGGCTGGACAGGTTGATCATGGTCACTTTCGGCGAGGCCAGACCACGCACATAGGCATAGCCCTTGGTAAAGGTCAGCTGGTAGGGTTCGGCCGCTACCGGGATGTGGTGGATCAGCTTGTCGGTACTGGCATCGATCACCAGTGCCTGGCTCTCAAGGGTGTTGAGCACCACGCCGTAGCGGCCATCGCTGCTGAAGCGCATCGGCCCCAGGCCCTGCTCGGCCTTGACCATATGGCGCAGCTCGTGGCTGCGGGCATCGAACACCCGCACGCTGCCTTCCTCGCCATCGACCACGTAAACGGCCTGGGACAGCGCCGAGTAGCTGACCGACAGCGGGTGCGGGCCAACCTTGATGGTTTTGGCAAGGCGCATTTGCGGGATATCAATGACGCTCAGGGTGCCGCTGTCGCGGTTGCTGACGTAGGCAAAACGCGAGTCTGCGCTGAAGGCAATTTCGTGGTGCCCGGTGCCGGTGTTGAAGCTTTTCAGGGTGGTACGCCCTGGCACGTCGATCACCGTCACCCCACCCTTGGCCGGGTCACTGCTGTTGTTGCCCACCCACAACCGGTGCTGGTCGGGTTGCAAGGCCACGCGCAGCGGCTGGTCACCGGCGTCCAGGTCGGCCACGCGGGTGAAGGTTTCGGTATCGATCACCGCCACCTTGCCGCGCTCGGGGATCGACACGAACACCTGCTTGTCATCGCTGGTGGCCACCCAGTCCATGGGCCGCCCGGGCAGGTCGATGCGGGCCATGGTGCTGGTCACGCCGCCCACCGAAACGGTCGGGTCGATCACCGTCAGGCTGGCGTCGTTGTTGAGCATCAACAGGAAGTAGCTGTTCAGGTCGAGCAGCGGCCGGGCGCCGATGCTGCTCTTGAGAAACAGCGCAACCCGCGCCTTGCAGCTTTGGTTGCGGTCGCCTACCGGCGCCGACTGCGCCGGGTCGATCCACGCCCCCGGGGCCATGCCCGACAGCGGCTGGCCACTGGTCTGGTCGCTGACCTTGAAGCGGATATTGGCGAAGGCGCCTTCCTTCAACTCGCCCCCGGCCAGCGGCCGGGCCTCGAACTCCACGGTCACGCCGTCCCGGCTGAGCCGGTGCAGGGCCTGCGGGTCGGCAGGTTCCTGCAACAGCTCGCGGGGATCGCACCAGAGCTTTTCATACGCCACGCCCAGGCCGATCAGCGCTACCCCCAGCAATACCCCCAAGTAAGCAGGGCGAGTCTTTTTGTTCATGCTCGCGCTCCCCTTCCGTCACTGCGCCGGGGCCGTTGCCGGCGGCGCTTCGTTGGTCACCCGCAGAATCCCCCACAGCCCCGAGAGGTTGCCGTATGCGGCGTAGTCGCGGAACAGGTAGTCACCTGCCACCGCATTTGCACCACCGGCACTCGGCAGCATGAAACTGAAGTGCGCCGCAGGCAGTACGCTCTCCTGGGCACCGATGTACATGGCCATCGGGTTGTAGCCAAAGCGCACCGAACCGATGCCAGGCAGGCTCATCGGGTAGCCGTCCACGTCACTCTTCTCGGCCTGGTAGTTGTGCAGTGGCCACAGGTGCCCGTCCAGCTGGTAGGTGATGCCACGGCTGCCACCGCTGGGCATCAGCACATGGCTGCGCACCGGCTGGCCAGGCTTGGCGTACAGCACCGGGGTTTGCGGGTCACCGCCAACCAAGGCGTTGCTGTAGGCCATGTGCGCGTTGGGCACATCGGCGAAGCCGAAGCCGTCGGCATGGCCGAACGGTGCATCCGGCGCCAGGCCAAAGCGCAGCCACAGCGGTTCGGTCTTGTAGTTCATGGCCATGTTGCCGTTGTCTTTCGGGTCCCCCGGCACGCCATTGCCTTCGGTGGCGATGCCTTCGACCGGGCGGCCGTCAGCCCAGCGCATGTTCATCGAGCGCTGCCACACCGTTACCAGGTCGCGGTAATCGGGTTGCCCAGTGACCTTGACCGTGGCCTGGGCCCGGCTGGCGGTGTCCTCGGTCCAGGTCGCGGTCTGCGGCAAGATGCTCATGCCACCCACCAGGCCTTTTTGTGGCTGCTTGATGAAGTCCGACGGCATCAGGTTCAGGCCACCAAACTCGATTGCCGTGGTGTTGATGTTGTCCACCGTGCGGCCCAGTTGCAGCACTGGTTTGCCCTCACGTTCCAGGTGGCCGGCGTAGTACTGGTACACCCGGCTCGGGTAGGCACCGCTGTTGCCCACCCGGGGTGGCACGGTCTGCACCGGGTTGGCACCCACGTTGGCGCCGTCGGACTTGGTGATGTCGTAGGCCAGCAACTGGGCATGCAGGCCCACATGGCTGGACGGCCGCATCAGGTTGTTGTTGAAGGCGGTGGAGCCTTCGCTGTCGAAGCGGTCACGCTTGACCACGTTCTGCATCACGGCCGTGCTTGGCAGGTCTGGCATGACCTGTGGCAGGCGGTTTTCCAGGGTGATGCTGATGCAGTCCCCGGCGTTGGCACGCAGCACCAGCGGCTCCACCGGTACGCCGGCCTTGAGCTTGCCGGTGGTGGCGTCCAGGTCGGCCTTGCGCACATACAGCACGGCGGTCGGGTCATGCAGCGGCGCACTGTGGCCCCCCACGGTAAAGGTGGTGCCGTCTTCCTCATCGACAACCGTCACCTGCGGGATGCTGGTCTTGCGGCTGTTGAACACCAGGGTGCCGCCATTGGCCTTCAGCGGGCCGCCGACATGCTGGCCCACACCGGCCGGGTCGTTGATGCTGACGCCGTTGCGGTTCTCGAGGATGTCGTTGGCCAGCACCGCGACAATCTCGTAGCTGCGCTTGACGGTGGTACGGGTACCGATGCCGTTGGGGTTGGCCGTGGTTTTCGGGCAGATGCCGTCAAAGTTCACGGTGTTGCGCATGGCCACGGGTTGCGTGTTGTTCGGCAGCGGGAACAGGTCGGCGCGTTGCGCGGTGTAGTTGCGCATCACCCCCCAGATGCCGTTCCAGTAGCCTTCCAGGGCTGCGTCCATGGAGTACAGGTAATCGCCGTTGGTGGCAGCCGAACTGGAAATCATCGACACCGGCGCCATGAAGCCCATCTGTTCGGAGATACCGATCATCTGCGAGGCCTTCCAGCCCGAGTTGGAGCTGGTACCGAAGCCCGAACCGTTCTGCAGCCACTTCACGCCGTGCAAGGTCACGTTGTGCTCCTCCTCGTGGCCACCGGCGTGCAGGCGCAGCCGTACGTTGTCCCCGGAGTAGGTGCGCAGCATGGGCGTGAACGGGTCACCCGGCTCGCTGCCGGCCTTGTTGATGTGGGGTGGGAACAGTGTGGTACCGCCGGTCGGGCCAACCGCCGAAGTGATCGCCGAAGGCGCCAGGTTCATGGCCGGGATCGCACGGTCGGTACGGCTCTGCAAGGCATAGCTCAGGTCGCCGGCCAGGCCGTCTGCCTGCATGCCGCGCTTGCCATCGGGGCCGACCTTGTTCGGGTCGAATACCCGCAGGGCCAGCGGCTCGTTGCGGTAGTTGACGACGAACATGCCCGGGTCATCGACCGAAATCGCCTGCGGGCAAGGCCGGCTTGGGCAGCCGGGGGCCAGGCCACCGCGCGACTCGACCACCGATTCAAGCAGATTGGATGCCTTCTGCCTCACCGGCGGGTTGATGGCGTAGCGGAAACTGTCGGCCGTGGCCGGGTACGCCTGGCCACTGGGGATACCGTCCGGGCCTGCGCCCACGTAGACGCCCGCTTCATAGGCATGCTGGAAGTCGCTGTACTCAAGGAAGAACTCACGGTAGCTGTCGTTCTTGCCATCACCATCGTGGTCGCCAGTCTTGATCACCGCTTGCCACGAGGTCGGCCCGCCATCCTGGCGTGTGGCCGGGTTGTACAGTTGCTCGCCGGTTTCGGCGTGGTACCAGGTAGAGCCGGCCGGTTCGGCCAGCACGGTTGCATACAGCCCCAGCTGCTGGTGGGTGGATGGGCCGAGGTGGTCGTGGGTAAAGATGGTGCCCAGGCCACGGTCGACGTTGTTCACGTTCACCAGCGGGTCGGCAAACCAGCGTTGCATGGCCGTGCGCGCACCCAGCCAGTCGGCCCGGCCAAAGCGGCCGAAGTACGGGTGCTGCCTGGCTTTCGGGCACGCGGCGGTGCCATCGCGGCTGTCGCCCTCGGTGCAGCCGTTGTAGGCGCGGATGGCATGCACACGCTCGACCACGCTGCCGGGCGAGAGCACCCCGTCTTCATAGTTCCAGCCATTGGCCGAGCCGTCGGCGGCAGTCAGGTCCCACTTGGGCAGGTGGATGTGCTGGCCGATCACGTCGGTCGGGGTGCGCACCTGGTAGTCGTCCATTTCGTAGTACGACGGGATCAGGTTGGTGTGGGTATACATGGTGCAGTCGAAGGTGTTCATGCGCATCACCAGTGGCTCTGGCGGGCGCTGCTTGGTAATCACCGGCCAGGCGTCTTCCCACAGCGCCAGGATACGCGCCTGCGGGAAGTGGTAGCCGACCTTGTTGTACACCGCGTCGAACTGGATGTTGGCACCTTTGTAGATGCGCGGGCGGTCGGCGGTAAAGGTGGACGAACCACGGAAGCTCATGCCAGTCAGGCTCTCACCACTCGCAAACTCGCCTACCCCCGAGGTTTGGGTCAGGCGCTTGCCGCGGTCATCCATGCAAGGCTCGTAGAACGGCGCGCCGGCAGTGGGCAAGGCGCCGTTGGTGCGGAAGGCCTTTGCCACCGGCTGGCTGCCGGGGATCAGGGCGAAGCTGGGGTGCTCGGCCTTGGCGTGGAACTGCATGGCGGCCTGCTCGACATCGGTTCCTTCTTCGGGCAGGTAGATGGGCTTGGCCTTGTGCACCACCTTGGAGAAGTCCAGCTTGGTGGTGGTGGTCACAGCCTCGCCACCGGCGGATACACCGTCCAGCGCATGACGGCCCAGGCCGCCATCCCAGCCGTCTACCTGGTTGGCGTCGAGGTTGGCCCACAGGGCCTTGCCGCTGTCTTTCAGCTGCCGGGCCAGGGCCGGGTCGAGCATGTCCAGCGGCGGGGTTGGCGGGCGGTTGCCGACGCTGCTTTCCATGCCACCGATCCAGAACGGGTAGCCTGGGTTTTTCAGGGTGCCATCAGCGTTGCGGTTGGCATCAGTGCGGTCGACCAGCGCCAGTGAGCCGACGGCTTTGCGCACCGGCGCCTGGTTGGCGTGGTCGTCATCGCCTTCGTCCTCGTTTTCGCCATCATCGTCGTTGGCGGCGACCAGTTGCTCAGACAGTTTGGGTACCACCACCACCTTGCCAGGCATTGGCGCCATGGCTTTGCCAGGCAGCGGCACGATAGCCGGGATAGGCGTACCGGCAATGATTTCGCCATCCGGCAATGCCCGGGCGCCAGCAGCCGGCTTGCCGCTGCGCAGGGCAAACGGGGTGCTGTGGAAACCATTCTCGCCCTGCCCGCTTACTTCCAGCCGGGTGCCCTCTTCGAACACATCGTGTACCCGCCACATGGCCCACATGCCTTGGGCAAAGTGCGGGTAGAAGTGGCAGTGGTAGATGGCATCGCCCGCCACGCGGTTGCGGTTGCCCGAACCACCGTTGGCAATCTCGTAGGTGTAACCGATACCCGGGCCAATGCCCTGGGCGTCGATGTAGTCGGAGTTGTCGTCGTTGGGGTTGAACAGCCACTGGTGGCCATGCAGGTGGAAGATGTGCTGCTCATGGCCATTGTGGGTGTTGCGGAACTTGGTGAAATCGCCAATGTAGCTGTGGTGCACGTTGGCAGGCTCGGCCGGGTACAGCGCCATACTGGCCTTTACCCCCACGGCGCTGGCGGGCGGCGTCTGGCCTGGCCGAATGTTCTCCAGGCCGACGTTGGCCGGCACGTCCACCAGGGTACCGATATCGCCCACGGTGTGTGCGCTGAGGAAGAACTCTTCGTAGGCGCACGATAGGCAGTCATGCATCGGCCCCACACCCAGGCGGTTGGCGACCACTTCAGCGCCCATGCCGCCGGAGCCGTAGTTGATCATGAACGAATCGCGCGTTGGCTCCAGCACATGCCCCATCACCGGGTCCGCCCAGTAGCCGGGGAAGGCCTGGGTGGCGGCCACTTCATCGGCGAACTGCGAGGCAAAGTCGCGGAATGCTTCCAGACGGTTGGGCAATGCGGGGTTGCGCTTGTTGACGCTTTCCAGCGGGTAGGTCGAACGCGGGAAGCTGCCGTCCGGGTTTGGCCCCATGACAATGGCGTCGGTCTCGCTGTTGAGAATTTCATTGCCGTCGACCATGGCAATGATCGGCTTGCCGGCCTTGCCCTCGCTGATCCACGGTTGAGTCTGCGGGTATCGGGCCTGGTAATCGATGACCGGTTGGCCGGTGGCGGTACGCCCGGTGGTGGCCAGGCGCATTTCTTCTTCGGTCAAGGTGTTGCGGAAGGTTCGCCCACCTTTGGGGACGACCACCACCTGGCCAAACAGGCCATTGGCGACGTTACCTGCCCCACCCTGGCCGCCAAAAGTAGCGCCCTGGCTGGTGGCAGCAAAGGCCCCCTCGCGCTCGGCGTACAGGGTGTAGCTGCGGGTGTTGCCGGGCGACACCAGGAAATTGCCATTGCGGCCGGTGTTGGCGGCGATATCGCCAATGCTGTTGACCGCCTGCATGCCGTTCACCTGGAAGCCGACATGCCGGTCATTCACCTGCTCATCAGCGACGAAATCCTCACCGCCTTCGTTCTCGACCTCGTTCTCCGTGCCTTCCTCTTCGCCTTCGGCTTCGTTTTCCTCTGGGTCGATGCCGTGCTTGTTGGGGTTGGCCTGGTAGGCCAGCAGGTTGGTCAGGTTGACCGTGAGGCAGTCACCGGCGGCTACCCGCAGCACAATCGGCCGTGGGCGCTTGTCCGGGCGCAGGGTGACCTTGCCCGGTACAGCGGCCCCGCCCTTGCTGAGGGGGACTTGCTTGTCGTCCACCACATCTTCACGAAGCGCGAACATCATGCCATTGGCGTTTTGCGCGCCAAGGCGGTTGAACATCAGTGGCTGGTCCAGTGCCACCAAATTGGCGACCAAGGTGCGCTGGCACTGCACGGCCGCCTCGCTGGTCGATTCCCAACCTAACAAGGCCAGAACGAGTGATGACAGAAGGGGGCCTTTGCGTGGCGTAGACATGCTGCACCTCCGGGACAAGGGAACTCTGCGGAGGAGTGGAGCAAGGTGTATGCCAGGAGAAGATAGCTAATATTTTCAAATGGTTGCGTAGGTAACCGAATCGGATTGGGGAGGATCACCCGGCGGTTTTCCCCGATTTGGGGGCAACGGGTTGCATGATTTGAAGGCGACGCAATCGCTGTGGGAGCGGCCGTGGCCGCGAACACCGGCGAAGCCGGTGCCATGTACCGAGTCGCCTGCTTCGCGGGCACGCCCGCTCCCACAGAGTGAAGGCTACGACGTCAGCCGACCAGGCCGCGTACACAGAAGTACAGAATCGACGGCCCCATCAGGCACCCCAGCCCGGTATGGAAGGTGGCGGTCAACGCGCCATACGGCACCAGCCGCCGATCCGTCGCGGCCAGCCCGGCCGTCACCCCCGACACCGTCCCTGCCAACCCGCCGAACACCATTGCCGAGCGCGGGTTGTCCAGCGCCAGCAGGCGCGCCGACACCGGGGTGAACACCATCACCAGGATCGCCTTGATCAGGCCGGTGGCGATCGACAGGGCCATCACGTCCGAACTTGCACCCAGTGCCGCCCCGGTCACCGGGCCGACGATATAGGTCACCGCCCTCGCGCCGATGGTGGTCATGCTCACCGCATCGCGGTAGCCGAAGGCATAGGCCACTGCCGCACCCACAATGAATGGCAGCACCGTGCCCAGCAACAGCGCCACCAAGCCAATCATCCCGGCTTTGCGCGCTTCGGTGGCCTGCACCTCGAAGGCCGTGGCAACAATGGCGAAGTCCCGCAGCATGGCCCCGCCCATCAGGCCGATACCGGAGAACAGCGCCATGTCGGCCAGGCCTTTCTGCCCACCCGTCACGGTGCCGCCTACCCAGGCCAGCACCAGGCCGATGACAATGGCGATGGCCGAGCCGTGCACCCGGCCGAAGGTGAGGTATTTCGACATCACAACCGACAACCACATGATTGCGCCTACCACTGCAAAGGCAGTGATCAGGCCGTTGTGCTCCAGGGCATTTTCAATGATCGGCCACATGTTCAACGACCTCCTGCAGGGGCAACCTGCGCGCGGGCTTCGGGGGTGGGTTCAAGGGCAGGCAAAGGCTCGCCACGGTGGCTGCGGCTGATCAGGGCGATGGTCGCGCCGCACACCAGCACCGCGCCCACTGCCGCCAGCAGCGCTACCGGCCCGCCGTGCAGGGCCGTGACCACGTTCTGCTGGGCGGCCATGGCCACCACTACCGGGATATACATGGCGCCCCAGAAGCCCACGCCAAACTCGCACTCCTTGCTCATGCCACCGTTGCGATGCATGTACAGCCGCGCGCAGATCAGCAGGATCATGGCGATGCCGACCCCGCCCACATTGGATTTGACGCCCAGCAACACGCCCAGGAAGTCGCCGACGATAACGCCGGCAAGCGTGCAGACCGCCAGCAGTGCCACACCATAGATGATCATTATTGTTGTCCTCAGGTAGTGTCGAAGTTGCTTGTTGTTGTTCTTCGTAAACACACATTGATGCGGCCTGCACGGTCATTGTGGGAGCGGGCGTGCCCGCGAAGCAGGCGCCTCGGTGCATGGCACGGGCTTGCCCGCTCCCACAGGGGTCGCACAAGCTTCCAGATCCAAAACAGGACAGCTCCCAGAATGACAGCGTCTGCCGACTGACATCATCGGTCGTCAGCCACCTCCTGGCGCAGCAGCGCGTCCAGGGTGTCCCACCGTGTACCCTCCACGGCCACCACCCTGCCCTGTTCGAACACTGCCCGGGCCAGCCCGCTGAGCACGCTGCCGGGTGGTATTTCCAGATGCAGGCGCACGCCACGCTCAAAGGCGTTGCGCAACGTGGCGCGCCAGTCGACCACCCTGGCCATGTTGCCCGCCAGGTCGTCGCGCAGACGCTGCGGGTCGAACACCGGGCGCGCGCTGCTGGCGCTGAGGTAGGTAATGCGTGGGCGGTGTAACTCAACCGTGGCGAAGGCACTGGCCAGTTCCGCTGCCGGGCCATCCAGCAACGGGCAATGCGACGGCACGCTGACTGCCAGGCGTCGGGCCACGCCCTGGCCTTGACGGCGAGCCCTGGCGGCGACCGCAGCCATCGCCGTATCGCTACCGGCGATGACGATCTGGTTTTCGCTGTTGAGGTTGGCGACGAACACCTCGCCCTCCACCTCGCTCAGCAAACGCTCGACACTTGCCAGGTCCAGGCCGCTGAGTGCGGTCATGCCGTAGCCTTGCGGGTAGGCGCACTGCATCAGCTCGCCACGCAGGGCGACCAGGCGCACGGCATCGGCAAACCCCAGGGCGCCAGCCGTAACCGCTGCGGGATAGGCGCCAATCGACAACCCCGCCACATAATCCGGCGCTGGGCTGCGCTGCATCAGCCAGCGTGCCCAGGCCACACCGCTCAGCAGCAGGCACAGCTGAACAGCGCGGGTAGACTGCAGCGCTTCCCGGCTGTCCAGTGCCAGCGCGGCTTGGCCGAGGGTATCGCTGGCTTCCTCCAGCAGCTGCCCGGCGCCCTCAGGCAAGCGCTGTAGCATGCCCACCTGCTGGGCGCCCTGGCCGGGAAAGGCGAACAGGCTGCTCATGCGGCACGCTCCATCATTGCCCAAGGGTCGCTGACCAGGCGCGGGCCATGGGGCGACTTGAGCAGCACACGGCGGGCAAAACCGGCCCATTCGCATAAGGCAATGGCACCTGCCGGAGTTTCCAGCTGCACATCGATACGGCACGGCGCGCAGTCGAGGATATCCAGCAGCTCTCGCGCCTGGGCGCGGGCAAGCGGTTGCGGTGTGCGCAGCAGCAGGTCCAGGTCACTGTCGGCATGTACCACTTCAATGCCGGTCGCAATCTGGTACCCCACCCCGCCCGTCGGCCCCCAGGCTAGGTCGCTGGCCTGCAATACCGGGGTGACCGAGGCCAGTGCCTGTAGCGCAGGCCATGGGCTTTGTACGTGCACCCGCAGCACTTCGGGGCCTTGCTGACGCTGGACATCGGCCAGGCGCATCAACGCACCCAAGCGCTGCGCCCGGCCCTGACCACGTACCCCAACCGCTACCCAGCCATCCTCACAAGAGGCACGGCGCACCACCACCGGTCGACCGCTTGCCAGTACGTCCTGTGCCCACTGCGGCGCATCGGCGGGCAAGCCCGACACGGGCATCCCCCACAGCAGGTCGTGCGGCCTTGGCGAGTTCATCTCAGGCGCCCTGCCACTGGCGGCGCAGCTGTTCGCGTACCTGGCGCGAGGCACTGCGGTTTTCCCCCGCCAGCCGCGACGACAGGTCGGTGGTGCTACCAATATCGCGCACCGCTTCTGCCAGGCAGGCACGCACCTGGGCAATGTCGGCGGCGCTCGGTGCCTGGGCGTTGTCTACAGTCAGGCGGCGCCACAGCAGGCCCAGCGAGGCGTAGCTGGCCAGGTCGTAGGCCATGGGCGGTACTTCGGCGGCCAACGCCTCCAGTTGCTCGACGCTGCGCAGGGTAATCCGCGCCGCAGCCGCCTTGCCCATGGCGTGCACCATGACCCCCGTGTCGTCCAGGGCAATCAGCCGCTGGGCCTGGTAGCCGTGGGCCAGGAAGGCGCCGGACATGGCCTTGCCAACCAGCAGACCGATCACCGGGTGCCCGGCCAACCGCGCCTCGGCGTAGGCCTGCACGGCACCGGCCAATGCCTGGTAAATGCCCAACGCTTCCTCGCGGCGGCCATAGGCCTGGCTGGGCACATCGATAACCGCGACAATGGCACGCTTCTGGCCGTTACGGTCAGCCTCCACCGCCTCGCTCACCGCCTTGGCCAGGCCCCAGCCTTCAAGCAGGCCGACTTCACCCGAGCGGGCACGGGGGAATGGGTTGTCGGCATCGGGCACCACGGCGATGAAGCGCGCCAGGCGGTTGTCCAGTTCGCCGTCAATCACCCGCAGCGACGCGGGGTAGCCCGGCAAGGTTTGCCCGCCGGCCAGGCCCGGCAGCCAGTTCAAGGCACGGTTCATTGGGCTTCTCCTTGGTAAAGGGCGCGCACGGCGGCGGCATCCAGTTGCGGGCAGTCATCGCCCAGCCGGGCCAGGCGGTCGAGGAACCAGGCGTGCTGGCTGGCGCGGTCTTTGGAGGGTGCGTCCAGCAGTTGCAGCAAGCGTTCGCGCAGCGCATCGATGTCATCGGCCACGTAGCCGTCCACCAACCCGCTGGCGTGGCGTTGTTCGCCACCGGTCAGGCTCCAGATGAAGGGGCGGTCCTTGGCGTCGTATTCGCCGATGCCGGCCTCCTGTTCGATCACCTGCGGGCCGTTCAGGCCCAGGCGCGCTTCGCGGGTAACCAGCAGGTGGCTGCACAGGCCCGCGGCAATGGACATGCCGCCAAAGCAGCCCACCGAACCTGCGATCAGGCCGATCACCGGCTGCAAGGCCCGCAGCTCGACAATGGCCGCCTGGATTTCGGCAATCGCCGCCAGGCCGAGGTTGGCTTCCTGCAGGCGCACACCGCCGGTTTCCAGCAGCAACACGGCGCATGTGGGGATGCCATTGCGGTTATCTTCGATGGCCAGTTCCAGGGCACCCGCGATTTTGGCCCCACCCACCTCGCCCATGCTGCCCCCCTGGAAGCCGCCTTCGATGGCGGCGACCACGGCATGGCGCCCGTTCAGCCGGCCCTTGGCGATAACCACACCATCATCGGCCTGCGGCACGATGCCCTGGCGCGGCAACCACGGCGACATCAGCCGGTCGAACGGGCCCAGCAGTTCACGGAAGCTGCCCGGGTCAAGCACGGCGCGGGCGCGCTGGCGGGCGCCCAGTTCGACAAAGCTGCGGCTGCGCAGCAAGCGTTCGGTGTCAGTCATGGGCAATCTCCTCGAAGCCTTGCTCCAGGCGCAGGCGCACCACGCCTGGGGTGGCGCCGAAATCATGGATGTCGATGTTCACGGCCGGCCACGCACGGCCCTCGAACAGGCGCTGCAACAGTTGCGCCCAACGGGCGCCGCTGCCGTTGACCGAAGTCACTACCTGGATGTGCAGGTTGCCGGCAGTGCCGGGCTCGATCAGCACTTCGAGGTCGCCGGAGCTGACGCAGCCCACCAGCGTCCGGCCGCGGCCCGGTTCGGCGGCGGGGAATTGAAAATTCAGGGTTTCCATGTCACAAGCTCCCGGCTTTGTCGAGGAACAGGCAGGCGGCCAGCAAGTCGGCGGCGCCGCCCGGTGAGGCGTTCAGGTGCAGCAGTTGCCGGTCCAGCTGGCGCAGTTGCCGGCGCCCCGCCAGTGTGGCGCTGCCGCCTTCGGCAAGTACGGCGTGGGCACCTTGCTGGACGGCAGCCAGCCCGGCCGGGCCGCTGCGCCAGAGCACGCAGGTGTCGCTGAGCACGCCCATGATCGCCAGTAACGCGTCGAGCCGGGCGTGCTGCTCGCTGGCACCGGCGGCGCGGCTGCGCTGCAGCTGTGGCAGGCCGTGGCCGATGACGGCGGGGAAGCCTTGCTGTGCCTGTTCGCGGGCGCCGCCGGTGCCGTAGCGGTGGCGGACCTGCAAGCCATGGCTGTGCTGGTGCGGCATGGCCGGGTCGTCGAACAGGGCTATACGCCCGGCGCGCACGGCCAGGGTAGCGGCGTCGACCTGAGGGGCCAGGGCCTTGGATGCAACCAGCAAGCCCAATGCCCAGATCGCGCCGCGGTGGGTGTTTACCCCGTGGGTGGCGGCAAGCATCGCGGCCTCGCCTTCACGGCCGAGCTGGCCCAGTGTGGCGCGCAGGGGTTGGCCAACCTGGCCGATGGACTGGGCGGCTTCAGCCATATTGCGCAGGCATGGCCACAGGGCCAGGGCCGATGCGTGCATCAAGGTCAGGGTCATGTCTTTGTGGGCGCCGTTGCTGCGGCGGTCGACCAGCCCGGGTTTGGGGGACAGGTCGGCTTCGTCGATCAGGGCTTCAACGGCCAGGTCGGCGAGGTGGTCGGCCAGGGAGATTTCGGTTGCCTGGGCTGGCCTCTTCGCGGGTGAACCCGCTCCCACAGGAACCTGGGGGGGCTCGAGAAAGAGTGCTTTCATCACCAGCTCCTGAACCGGGCAGGCGGGTTGTAGAGGCCGCCGGACCACTCGACCAGGTCGGCAATGCTGCGCGCGGCCAGCAGCTCGCGGCTGGCGTCGGTGCGGCGGATGCCGAGGTCCTCAGGCAACGCGATCAGGCCTTGCTGGCGCATGCGCAGGGTGTCTTTCGGGTCGTGGCGCAGGCCGACGGCGGTAACCCCGGCCACGGCGGCAATCATCTGCTGGCGTTCTTCCAGGCTGCGGGCCTTGTACAGGTAGGCAATGCCCTCCTCGGTCAGCAGGTGGGTGACGTCATCGCCGTAAATCATCACCGGCGCCAGCGGCATCCCGGCCTTCCTGGCCACTTCCACGGCATCGAGGGTTTCCACGAAAGTGGGCTTGCCGCCTTCCTGGTAGGTCTCGACCATTTGCACCACCAGCTTGCGCCCGCGCTCCAGCAGGGTTTCCGGCACGGTCATGTCGAGCCAGGCCGGGGTAGCGTGGCGCCGGCCACGCGGGTCGTGGCCCATGTTCGGCGCACCGCCAAAGCCGGCCAGGCGGCCGCGGGTCACGGTCGAGGAATGGCCATCGCCATCCACTTGCAAGGTGGCGCCGATGAACAGGTCGACGGCGTATTGCCCCGCCAGTTGGCACATCATGCGGTTGGAACGCAGCGAGCCATCGCGGCCAGTGAAGAACACGTCGGGGCGCTGGGCGATGTAGTCCTCCATGCCCAGCTCGGTTCCGAAGCAATGCACGCTTTGCACCCAGCCAGTCTCGATGGCCGGGATCAAGGTCGGGTGCGGGTTGAGCGTCCAGTTGCGGCAAATCTTGCCCTTCAGGCCCAACGACTCGCCGTAGGTCGGCAAGATCAGCTCGATGGCGGCGGTATTGAAGCCGATACCATGGTTCAGCGACTGCACCTGGTGTTTTTCGTAGATGCCGCGAATGGCCATCATCGCCATCAGCACATGCACCGGCTTGATGTGGCGCGGGTCCCGGGTGAACAGCGGTTCTATATAGAAGGGCTGGTCGGCGACCACCACGAAATCGACCCAGGACGCCGGGATGTCGACCCGTGGCAGGTCGTCCACGCGGTCCACCAGCTGGTTGACCTGGGCGATGACGATACCGTCGCTGAACGCGGCCGGCTCCACCAGTGCCGGGGTGTCCTCGGTGCTGGGGCCGGTGTACAGGTTACCGTCACGGTCGGCCATGAAGCCGGCCACCAGAGTGACGTTGGGGATCAGGTCGACCAGCAGCCGCGAGTACAGTTCGATATAGGTGTGGATGGCACCGACTTCGAGCAGCCCATCTTCCAGCAACTGGCTGATGCGCAGGCTCTGCGGGCCGGCGAAGGAGAAGTCGAGCTTGCGCGCGATGCCACGCTCGAACAGGTCCAGGTGCTCGGCGCGGCTCACGCTGGGCATGATCATGTGCAGGTCGTGCAGGCGCCCGGGGTCGACCTTGGCCAGCGAGCGTGAAAGGAAGTCGGCCTGCTTTTGGTTGTTGCCCTCCAGCACCACCCGGTCGCCCGGGGCCAGCAGCAGTTCGAGGGCTTCGACGATACGCTCGGTGGGCAGCACCACGCCGTCGGCGAGGTGACGTACCCGATCAAGGCGGCGCTGCTTTTCGGCGCGCCGCCGCGACCATTGCGGCGGTGGATTCTGAGTTATTGTCATGGTGGCTCCACAGGTTCGCTGTCGTGGAGATCACCTTAGGGCTGCGCTGCCTGGCGGATCAATCAAGCTGCTGGCGTGTTTGTTACGCTCAGGTTAATGAATTGCCCCGCCGGATTAGTGGCCTAAAGCAAAAATGCACGATGCCCCTGCATAATTGTCGATTGTGCAAGGTAAATTCGCATGCCAGGATCCTGCGATCCTCCAGCGAACTCCAGACTTCACTTGGAAAATCAATAACAAAGCAGGGAGAACGCAATGACTGCGCAAGCTAATACCTCGGCAACCGATCATGTACTGGCCGAGGTCCGCAACCAGGTCGGCCACCTGACCCTGAACCGCCCCGCCGGCCTCAACGCCCTGACCCTGGACATGGTCCGTAGCCTGCGCCAGCACCTCGACCAGTGGGCCGAGGACCCGCAAGTGCGCGCTGTGGTGCTGCGCGGCGAAGGCCCCAAGGGCTTTTGTGCCGGGGGCGATATCCGCTCGCTGCACGACAGTTTCAAAGCTGGCGACACGCTGCATGAAACCTTCTTCGTCGAGGAATACGCCCTCGACCTGCTCATCCACCGCTACCGCAAACCCGTGCTGGTGCTGATGGACGGCTTCACCCTTGGCGGCGGCATGGGCCTGGCCCAGGGCTGTGATCTGCGCGTGGTCACCGAGCGCAGCCGGCTGGGCATGCCCGAAGTCGGTATCGGCTACTTCCCCGATGTAGGCGGTAGCTACTTCCTGTCACGTATCCCCGGCGAACTGGGCATCTACCTGGGCGTCAGCGGCACCCAGATCCAGGCGGCCGACGCCCTGTACTGCGGCCTGGCCGACTGGTACCTGGCCAGTGACCAGCTCACCGCCCTTGACCAGGGCCTGAACCAACTGAACTTTGGCGACAACCCGCTGAAGGACCTGCAGAACCTGCTGGCCACGCTCGGTACCCAGGCGCTGGCAGATGCACCACTGGAAAAGCTGCGCCCGGTCATCGACCACTTCTTCGCCCTGCCCAACCTGCAAGCCATCGTCGAGCAATTGCGTGCGGTCAGTATCGGTGACAGCCATGCCTGGGCCGTGGCCGCCGCCGACCAGCTGGAAAGCCGCTCACCGCTGGCCATGGCGGTTACCCTGGAGATGTTGCGCCGCGGTCGCCACCTTGGGCTGGAAGACTGCTTTGCCATGGAGCTGCACCTGGACCGCCAGTGGTTCCGGCACGGCGACATCATCGAAGGCGTGCGCGCCCTGATCATCGACAAGGACAAACAGCCTCGCTGGAACCCGCCGACCCTGGCCGCGCTGCAACCGCAGCGGGTTGACCAATTCTTCGAAGGCCTGTGAGCCCGGGAGTACACAGATGCAAGACCTGGAACTGAGCGAACAGCAGATCATGATCCGCGACATGGCCCGGGACTTTGCCCGTGGCGAGATCGCCCCGCACGCCCAGGCCTGGGAAAAGGCCGGCTGGATCGATGACGGCGTGGTGCGCAAGATGGGCGAACTGGGCCTGCTGGGCATGGTGGTGCCGGAGGACTTCGGCGGCAGCTATACCGACTACGTTGCCTACGCCCTGGCCGTGGAAGAAATCGCCGCAGGCTGCGGCGCCACCGGGGCGATGATGAGCATTCACAACTCGGTAGGCTGCGGCCCGCTGCTGGCCTACGGTACTGCCGAGCAACAACAGCAATGGCTACCGCGCCTGGCCAGCGGCGAGGTCATCGGCTGCTTCTGCCTGACCGAGCCGCAGGCCGGCTCCGAGGCGCACAACCTGCGCACCCGTGCCGAGCTGGTCAACGGCGAGTGGGTAATCAATGGCGCCAAGCAGTTCGTCAGCAACGCCCGCCGCGCCGGCCTGGCCATCGTCTTCGCGGTGACCGACCCAGAGCTGGGCAAGAAGGGCCTCTCGGCGTTTCTGGTGCCCACCGACAACCCGGGCTTCAAGGTAGACCGCAGCGAGCACAAGATGGGTATCCGCGCCTCCGACACCTGCGCGGTCACCTTCGACAACTGCCGCATCCCCGCTGCCAACCTCCTTGGCGAGCGTGGCAAGGGCTTGGCCATCGCCCTGTCCAACCTTGAAGGCGGGCGTATCGGCATCGCCGCCCAGGCGTTGGGCATTGCCCGCGCGGCGTTCGAGGCGGCGCTGGTCTACTCGCGCGACAGGGTGCAATTCGGCAAGCCGATCAACGAGCACCAGAGCATCGCCAACCTGCTGGCCGACATGCAGGTACAGGTAAACGCCGCACGTTTGCTGATCCTGCATGCCGCCCGCCTGCGCAGCGCTGGCAAGCCGTGCCTCTCGGAGGCGTCGCAGGCCAAATTATTCGCTTCGGAAATGGCCGAGCGGGTGTGCTCGATGGCGATCCAGGTGCATGGCGGGTATGGCTACCTGGAGGATTACCCGGTGGAGCGCTACTACCGGGATGCGCGGATCACGCAGATATATGAGGGGTCGAGCGAGATCCAGCGCATGCTGATTGCACGCGAGCTGAAGCACTACCCGCTGTAGTACGGCGGTCCCCGTCTGTGGGAGCGGCCTTGTGTCGCGATTGGGCCGCAACGCGGCCCCACGATCTGCTCCACACTCCGAAATCGCTGGGGCCGCTTTGCGGCCCAATCGCGACACAAGCCCGCTCCCACAAGGAAGCCGATCTGCGATTCAGCGCCAGTACCGCGAATCATCTACCACCTGCGCATGCCCCTCGAACACCGCTGGCAACTGCTCCTTGAGGTAATCGATCCACGTCCGCACCTTGGCGTCCAGATAATGCCGTGACGGGTACATCGCATACAGCGCACTCTCGCGCAAACGGTACGGCGCCAGCAGCCTGCACAAACGCCCTTGCTCGATCGACTGGCTGGCCGTATAGAACGGTAGCAGGCCGATGC
Source organism: Pseudomonas sp. BN505 (assembly GCF_029873175.1). NCBI lineage: Bacteria > Pseudomonadati > Pseudomonadota > Gammaproteobacteria > Pseudomonadales > Pseudomonadaceae > Pseudomonas > Pseudomonas sp. BN505. The sequence goes on along the minus strand of NZ_SSOI01000026.1, from coordinate 70,157 downwards.
CCATGCCCAATTCACTGGCCACCAGCATGGCGTCGGCAACGTTGGTGGAGAAGTTGTCACTGGGTGCGATCACGCACTGGTCCACCCCCTGGGGGAATACCCAGTCGCCTTCATACATGGGATACGCCATGCGCAGGCAGCGGTGCGCATGCAGGTCCTCGGGGCGCTCAGGCACGCCATGCCGCTCCAGATAGCTGGGCGCCGCGCACGGGATACTGAAGATATTGCCAAGCGGGACGGCAATCAGCTGGGAGTCCGGCAGCGCACCGTCCACGGTGATCACCACGTCATGCCCTTCGGCCAGCGGGTCAGGATTGCGCTGGGACAGTGTCAACTCGATCACCACTTCCGGGCACAACGCGTTGTAGCCGGCCACCAGCGGCATCAGCAACAGGCCCAGGCCGTGCGGGCAATGCAAGCGCAGATGGCCGCGAGGGGTGAGGTGCGCACCGCGGGCTTCACCCACCGCCTCTTCGGTCAGCAGCATGATCTGCCGCGCACGCTCCAGAAACCGCTCACCCGCCTCGCTCATGCGCAGACGCCGGGTGGTGCGGTGCAGCAGGCGGGTCTGCAGCTGGTTCTCCAGCTCGGCAACAATTCGCGAAACCTGTGCCGCGGAAATATCCAACGCATTGGCGGCCGCAGCGAAGCTGCCACACTCCACCACACGGGCGAAGGTACGCATGGCATGCAGCATGTCCATGAGGGTGTGCTCCTTGTTCAGTCTTATTCTTGCGTTACAGGCAGGAATCTATCACGGACTGGCCCATTTATTGTGGATGACCAATGAATACATCATTAGTCATACATTCAAGAAATGGAGCCTGTCATGAAACGTTCGATCGCTGGCCTTGCTGCGGCCGCCACCCTCGCCTCGTTCGGAGCCTTTGCCGATGCGGGCAGTACGCAGCCAACCAGCAGCAATTATGAGTACGGCATGCCGCTGGATGTGGCCAAAGTGATCTCCATCACCCCGGCCAGCAACGCTGCCGACTGCCAGGTTGGCACTGCGCACATGGTGTACGTCGACCATCAGGGCCAGAAACGCGAAATAGACTACCGCGAAATGGGCAACTGCTCGCAGCAGTGAGTCAGGCGAGTACCTGGGTGATCCAGCCCACCTGCTGATTGAAATCGTCGATTTTCGCCTGAGGCACCGCATCGCGGGCCCGTTGGAAATTGGCCAGGGTCTGCTGCTTCTGGCGCAGCATGCGCCGCCACTTGACCAGAAATGCCTCGCTTTTCTCCTGCATCAACACCGGGCCGAAGTACAGCTGTTCAGCGCTATACACCACGCTGCCCGGCTCGGCGACGATGATTTCGTAGTCGAAGCGGTTTTCCCGCAGCAGCTCTTCGCTGACAATCTGGTACCCATTGCCCGCCAGCCATTGGCGCAGCTCGCGCTCACCGCCATTGGGCTGCAGTACCAAACGCGTGACGCCGCCAAGGCGCTGCTTGCCGGCCTCGAGGATGTCGCACATGGTGTCGCCACCCATGCCGCAGATGCTGACCACCGAGATGCGGTCTTGCGGTTCGACCGCCGCCAGGCCATCGGCCAGGCGCACGGTTAACCGGTCTTGCAGGCCGTTTCTGCGCACATTGCGCTGCGCCGAGGCAAACGGCGTCTGCGCCACCTCGCCCGCCACCCCGGCCTCGATCACCCCCCGCAGCATCAACGCTACCGGCAGATAACCATGGTCCGAGCCGATGTCGGCCAAGCGGGCGCCCTGCGGCACATGTGCAGCCACGCGCTCCAGGCGCCTGGACAAAGTCTGTTCGTTCAAAATGTGCCCCTGGCTTTGCAATGGGGCGCGATTCTGACGGCGAACGCCGCGCATTTCAAACACCTGGGCGCCCTCGACCCAACCCGCCTGCTCGCGTAGGCTTGCCGTTTTCCTTCCGTCGCAAGGCAAAACACACCATGGCACATGCAGACATCATCTACACCCCGGACCCGGACGCCGAGTCGATTTCGTCCGACGTCGCCGAGTTCAACGGCGTGCTGGTCACCACCCAGATTCCGACCCACGCCGATGGCAGCCTGGAGCTCGGCGGCATCGTCGAGCAAAGCGAATGCACCCTGCAGGCGCTGAAAGTAGCGCTGGAAAAGGCCGGCAGCGGCATGGACCGTGTGCTGCACCTGACCATTTACCTGACCGACATGGCCGACCGCGCCGCGTTCAACGAGGTGTACCAACGCTTCTTCAGCAAGCCATGGCCGGTGCGGGCGGCCGTGGGTGTGGCTTCGTTGGCATTTGAAGGCATGCGCGTAGAAGTCACGGCGATGGCTGCCAAGCGCTGAGCTACCTGCAAGGGCCCTATCGCCGGCAAGCCAGCTCCCACCTCGACCGCATCGGCCTCGAGCCCTATGCAATTTCTGTGGGAGCTGGCTTGCCGGCGATAGGGCCGGTAAAAGCAACACACCTCCCGGCACCCCGATGGTGCCGCCAGCCCGTTTCGCCGCTACAATGCCCGCCTAAACCGTGGCAGCCCGAAAATATAACGATATGTCCCTTCCAAAGAATCACCTGGAACTGCTCAGCCCTGCCCGTGACGTGGCCATCGCCCGTGAAGCGATCCTGCACGGCGCTGACGCCATCTACATCGGCGGCCCAAGCTTTGGCGCACGCCATAACGCCTGCAACGAAGTGGGCGAGATCGCCGAACTGGTCGAGTTCGCCCGCCGCTACCATGCGCGCGTGTTCACCACCATCAACACCATCCTGCACGACAACGAGCTGGAACCCGCGCGCAAGCTGATCCATCAGCTGTACGATGCCGGCGTCGACGCGCTGATCGTGCAAGACCTGGGGGTGATGGAGCTGGACATCCCGCCGATCGAGCTGCACGCCAGCACCCAGACAGACATCCGCACCCTGGAACGGGCCAAGTTCCTCGACCAGGCCGGTTTCTCCCAGCTGGTACTGGCCCGTGAGCTGAACCTGCAGCAAATCCGCGCCATCGCCGCCGAAACCGACGCTGCCATCGAGTTCTTCATCCACGGTGCGCTGTGCGTGGCATTCTCCGGCCAGTGCAACATCTCCCACGCGCAGACTGGCCGAAGCGCCAACCGTGGCGACTGTTCGCAAGCCTGCCGCCTGCCCTACACCCTGAAGGATGACCAGGGTCGCGTGGTAGCGTTCGAGAAGCACCTGCTGTCGATGAAGGACAACAACCAGACCGCCAACCTGGCCGACCTGGTGGATGCTGGCGTGCGCTCGTTCAAGATCGAGGGCCGCTACAAGGACATGGGCTATGTGAAGAACATCACCGCCCACTACCGCAAAGAGCTCGACGCCATCCTCGAAGGCCGCCCGGAATATGCCCGTGCGTCCAGCGGCCGGACCGAACACTTCTTCTTGCCCGACCCGGACAAGACCTTCCACCGCGGCAGCACCGACTATTTCGTGACCGACCGCAAGGTCGACATCGGTGCCTTCGACTCGCCAACCTTCACCGGCCTGCCGGTGGGTGTGGTGGAAAAGGTCGGCAAGCGTGACATGCAAGTGGTTACCGAGGTGCCACTGACCAACGGCGACGGCCTGAATGTGCTGGTCAAACGCGAAGTGGTGGGTTTCCGCGCCAACATCGCCGAACCACGTGGCGAATTCGAGGAAGACGGCCAGAAGCGCTACCGCTACCGCGTCGAGCCCAACGAAATGCCTGAAGGCCTGCACAAGCTGCGGCCCAACCACCCGCTGTCGCGCAACCTCGACCACAACTGGCAGCAGGCCCTGCAACGCACCTCTTCCGAGCGCCGGGTTGGTGTGGAATGGCATGCTGTACTGCGCGAGCAGCGCTTGATGCTTACCCTCAGCAGCGAGGAAGGCGTCAGCGTGCAGGTGGCCCTGGACGGCCCGTTTGGCGAGGCCAACAAGCCGCAGCAGGCCCTGGACCAGTTGCATGACCTGCTCGGCCAGCTGGGTACCACGATGTACCACGCCAGCAGCATCGAACTGGACGCGCCGCAGGCGTACTTCATCCCCAACTCGCAGCTCAAGGCCCTGCGCCGCGAAGCCATCGAGGCGCTGACCGAGGCGCGTATCAAGGCGCACCCGCGTGGCGGGCGCAAGGCCGAAACCACGCCGCCGCCGGTGTACCCCGAGTCGCACCTTTCCTTCCTGGCCAACGTGTACAACCAGAAGGCCCGCGACTTCTACCATCGCCATGGCGTGCAGCTGATAGACGCGGCCTACGAGGCCCATGAAGAACACGGTGAGGTGCCGGTGATGATCACCAAGCACTGCCTGCGCTTCTCCTTCAACCTGTGCCCCAAGCAGGCCAAGGGCGTGACCGGCGTGCGCACCAAGGTGGCACCGATGCAGCTGATTCAGGGTGATGAAGTGCTGACCCTGAAGTTCGACTGCAAACCGTGCGAAATGCATGTGGTCGGCAAGATGAAAAGCCACATCATCGACCTGCCAACCCCAGGCAGCGCGGTGGCCCAGGTGGTGGGGCACATCAGCCCGGAAGACCTGCTGAAAACCATCGTGCGCGCGCCACACTGACCCTCGGACAGTTCAGTCAGCGTATCTGATGCTTGTGCAGCAAGCGGTAGAAGGTGGGCCGGGAGATCCCCAGCACCTTCGCCGCTACGCTCATGTTATCGCTATGCCGGTTAAGCACATCGCACAAGGCCTGGCGCTCGGCCCGCTGCTTGTATTCCTCTAGTGTGCCCAGCGGCTGCTGCCCTGGGTCCAACGTCTGCAGGCCCAAGTCCTGCGCCTCGATCTGCCGGCCTTCGGCGAGTACCAGGCCGCGGCGCACCCGGTTGGCCAGCTCGCGTACATTGCCCGGCCAGTCATGCCGGCCCATGGCCGCCAGGGCATGGTCGCTGAATGAACGCGGCCGGCGCCCGGTTTCCAGGCTGTAGAAATGTGCAAAATGGCTGGCCAGCATCGACAAGTCACCATGTCGGTCCCGCAGGGGCGCGGTCACCACCTGCAACACGTTCAGGCGGTAATACAGGTCTTCGCGAAAACGCCCCTGTTCGATGGCTCTTTCCAGGTCCACGTGGGTGGCGGCCAGAACCCGCGCATCCACCGGAATCGGCTGGCTGCCGCCCACCCGCTCGATGTGCTTTTCTTGTAGAAAACGCAGCAGATTGGCCTGCAATTCAAGCGGCAAGTCACCAATTTCATCCAGAAACAACGTGCCACCGTGGGCGGCTTCAATGCGCCCGGTCTTGCGCTGATGGGCACCGGTGAAAGCGCCCTTCTCATGGCCGAACAGTTCGGACTGGATCAGGTGCTCGGGGATTGCCCCGCAGTTGATGGCGACGAACGGCTGGTCACTGCGTTGCGACTGCCGGTGCAGGGTGCGAGCCACCAGTTCCTTGCCCGTGCCGCTTTCACCACGGATCAGCACAGGCGACTCGGTGGGTGCCAACTTGCCCAGCAACTTGCGCAACTCGCGGATCGGCCGGCTTTCGCCAAGCAGTTCGTGGGTGGCGTCGTCCACCTTGGCGGCCCCTTTGCCACGCAGGCGCGCCATGCCGAACGCCCGGCCAAGGGTGACCTGCACGCGGGAGACATCGAATGGCAGGGTGTGGAAGTCGAAGAACCATTCGCAGACAAAATCGCCGACGGCCGGCATGCGCAACTGTTCGGCGCTTAACACCGCGATCCATTCGGTGTTACTGCGCTTGATCATGTCCTTGACCGCGTCCGGGTGCCTGAGGTGCGAAGCCTGCAAGCGCAACAAGCCGACATCACAAGGGTGATCGAGCGCGGCACCGAGCACGCAACTGTCCACATCCCAGCCTGCGCTACTCAGGCCTGGCAACAATTGGTGGCAGTCGTCGCAGGGGTCGACGATGAGCAAACGACGTTGGGCGGCAGGCTGCAGCATGACCGTTCCTTGGCGCCAGTTTTAGGTTTTATGAAGTAAAACAGCAAGTTGTGGCGCCCGTTTAACAGTAGCAACGAAGTTGACGGTGCCCACTACCGTCTGTCTGCTGACGCATTTTTTTACAAAGTGCCACGGGAATTTTCGCACTTTATCGACATCACATGGCGGCGCAGGGAAGAACGGATTCAAGCCTGACAAAAAATTTTACACCTGATGTGTGACTTGCCCACGGACAACGAGCATCAGTACACATAACCCCGCGCTGCACTTCGCGACCATTGAGGCGACTTTAAAGCAACGCGGAATCACTTCGATGTTTGGGACCATAGAGAGACCGAACCATGAATGCCCCGCTCCGTGTCAACGAAGCACTGCTGATTGCCGACCACGCCTTCGAACCTTTCCAGTGCGTAGCCTGGGATGCACCCAACGGTACTGGTGAGCTGAGCCTGGCAGTGATCGACCGGACCAACACCCGCATCGGCAGCAAGCGAGTGTCTTCGAGCACCTACTCCGACCCTGCCCAGTGGGCCAGCCTGATCGAAGAAGTGCGCGCCGAACTGTGCGAAAAAGGTTACGACCTGCAACCGTGGTCAATGCCAAAGTAACATCGCCTGGCAAACCAAGTGCGTGCAATGCCACGCACTTGCTCAAATGCAAAGTTGCTGTTCTGGCAACTTCCACTATTGCGACACAGTGTCGCATCCATGCTGTTCAGTCCACCGCCTTGAACTGCTGCAAGTGCTGGTAATCAGCCTGCAATTGTTCGGCCAGGCGTTGCGCGCGCCCAATACGCACCGGCGCCAACTCCATATCCACCACCAATGTTGTACAGGGCATGGGTTGTAAGGCGTTCCAGTGCTGAAGGCGACCATCGGTAAACACCAGGCAGCGTACCGCTTCATCCGGATGGGCGCGCTGGCGCGCCTGTAGCCAATTCCGGGCCTGTTCCAGTGCCGCGATCAGCGGCGTACCGCCACCGGCGCCCAATGCCTGCAGCCACGGCTGCAAGGCCGCCGAAGCCTTCAGGCCATGGCGCTGCCACTGCGGTGTGCGTCCGCTGGCGGTCAGCAAGGCCAGGCGGGCGCGCTGACGGTAGGCCTGGTCGAACAGTGCCGCCAGCAGCCCTTTGGTGTGTGCCAACGCCTGATGGCGGCGGGTCGAGGCCGAAGCGTCGACGATCACCAGCCACAACTCTGCCGGTTTGGCCTGGCGTTGTTGCCAGCACAGGTCCTGGCGTAGCCGTGGCCGCCCTTTGAGCAAGGTCGGCAGCCAGGCCACCCGGCCGCTTGCTGCACTGCACGCGCGGCCACGGCTGGCGCCGTTCTGCTTGCCTGCGCCCGCTTTGGCATCCGCCCCTTTTGCAGGTGACTGGGGGATGCTCAGGGCTTTTTTGCCCAGTTCGGTACCTCGCGGCGTGCGCCGCTGGCCACAGGTTGCGCCGGCAATGCCCCCCAGTCGCCCTGCCCGCCCTGTTCACCCGCGTTGCCAGCGCTTTGCTGGCCGGGCTGCTGGTCAGGCGGCTGCGGCGCCGACGGCGGGTTGGCCTGGGGCGCAACGCGGCGGCGATGGCGCAAGGCAAACTCGGCCACCGCTTCGACATCCACTTCTTCGATGGCCGCCGCACCGCGCCAGGCGCAGTGGGCGCGCGCAGCACGCAACCACACCAGATCGGCACGCAAGCCGTCGACACCGGCGGCGTAGCAACGCTCGGTAATCCAGGCCAGCGCCTGGTCATCCAGGGCAATACCGGCCAGGGCATGGCGCGCCGCCTGGCAGCGCTCGCGCAACTGCGCCTGGGCCGCAGCCCATTGCGTGCAGAAAGCCTGCGGGTCACTGTCGAAGGCCAGGCGCCGGCGAATGATCTGCTGACGGGCCTCAGGCTCAGGCAGGCCCTCAAGGGCCACGTTCAGGCCAAAACGGTCGAGCAACTGCGGGCGCAGCTCGCCCTCTTCCGGGTTCATGGTGCCAATCAGCACGAAGCGGGCGCTGTGCCGATGCGAGATGCCGTCGCGCTCGATGCGGTTGGTGCCACTGGCAGCCACATCGAGCAACAGGTCGACCAGCGTGTCGGGCAGCAGGTTAACCTCATCGACATACAGCACGCCACCGTCGGCCTGGGCCAGCACGCCCGGGGAAAACTGCGCCTTGCCCTGCCCCAGCGCGGCATCCAGGTCGAGGGTGCCGACCAGCCGTTCTTCACTGGCACCCAGTGGCAAGGTGACAAACGGGCCTTCGCCAAGCAGGTCGGCCAGGCCACGGGCCAGGGTGCTCTTGGCCATGCCACGCGGCCCTTCGATCAGCACTCCGCCGATTTTCGGGTCGATGGCGGTCAGGCACAGTGCCAGCTTCAGGTCGTCGGCACCGACCACAGCGGCCAGCGGAAATTGCACGGGTTCACTCATTTCAAGCCTGTTCCTCGCCGTCGAGCAGTTGTTCCTCAAGGGCTTCGCGGTAGTCGCCTGGCGCCTGCCACAGCCCGCGCTGCTGGGCCTCCAGCAGGCGCTCGGTAAGGTCGCGCAGGGCCTCGGGGTTGTGCTCGCGCATGAAATCGCGGGTAGCCGGGTCGAGCACGTAGGCATCGGCCAGCCCTTGGTAATGATGGTCGTCGATCAGGTGGGTGGTGGCATCGAAGGCGAACAGGTTGTCGACCGTCGCCGCCATCTCGAAGGCGCCCTTGTAGCCGTGGCGCTTGACCCCGTCTATCCACTTGGGGTTGAGCGCGCGGGCGCGGATCACCCGGTTCAGCTCTTCCTTGAGGGTACGGATGCGGGGTCGGTCTGCCTGACTGTGGTCGCCGTGGTAGCTGGCCACCGGCGCCCCGGACAAGGTTTCTGACGCCGCCAGCATGCCACCTTGGAACTGGTAGTAATCGTTCGAGTCGAGCAGGTCGTGTTCGTGGTTGTCCTGGTTCTGCAGCACCGCCTGCACTTTGGCCAGGCGTTGGGCGAACTGGGTGCGGGCCGGGGTGCCGTCGTCGCTGCCGCCGTAGGCGTAGCCACCATGGTTGAGGTAGACCTCGGCCAGATCGTCGCGGCTGTGCCACAGGCGCCCGTCGATAGCGTTCTGCACCCCCGCGCCATACGCGCCGGGTTTGGCGCCGAACACCCGCCAGCCTGCCTGGCGCGCGGCCTGCTCGGCGTCTACGCCTTGCGCTTGCAGCGTGGCACGCTCGCTGCGTACACGGGCGGCCAACGGGTTGAGATCATCGGGCTCGTCCAGCGCGGCCACCGCCTGCACGGCCGCATCGAACAGGCGGATAAGGTTGCCGAAGGCATCGCGGAAAAAGCCCGAAACGCGCAAGGTCACATCTACCCGCGGGCGGTCGAGCAGGCTCAGCGGCAGTATTTCAAAATCGTCAACGCGTTGGCTGCCGGTCGCCCACACCGGCCGCACGCCCATCAGCGCCATGGCTTGGGCGATGTCGTCGCCGCCGGTACGCATGGTCGCGGTGCCCCACACCGACAGGCCAAGCTGGCGCAGGTGATCGCCATGGTCCTGCAGGTGGCGCTCGAGGATCAGGCTGGCCGAGGCGAAGCCCAGGCGCCAGGCTGTGGTAGTGGGCAGGTTGCGCACATCCACGGTATAGAAGTTGCGGCCGGTGGGCAGCACGTCGAGGCGGCCACGGCTGGGCGCACCGCTGGGGCCGGCAGGCACGAATCGCCCGGCCAGCGCCGCCAGCAGGCCACTCATTTCAGCAGTGCCGCAGGCATCCAGGCTGGGCGCCACCGCTTCGCGCAAAGCCTGCACCACGTCGTGCACCGGCTGCCATTCGTTCGGTTCAGGCAACTGCAGGGTGCCGCCCAGCGCTTGCTCGATCACCTGCTGCGCCAAAAGCTCCAGGCGCTCGCGGGTATCGCCACAGGTGCGCCAGGGTTCACTGCTCATGGCCAGAAGCTGCTCAGGGCGTTCGCCCTGCCAGGGCAGCCCAAGCTCACAATCGAGCGGGTCAAAGCCTGGCACCAAGGCCTTGGCCAAGGCCCGCAGCAGGCTGGCATTACCGCCACGACCGTCGCCACGCTCGACCCGCAACAGCGCCAGCAGCGTGTCCAGGCGCAGCCGCCCTTCTGGCGATTGGCCAAACACGTGCAGCCCATCGCGAATCTGCGATTCCTTCAGGTCGCACAGATAGGTGTCCAGGCGCGGCAGCCAGACGGCGGCATCGTCCAGCTGCCCTTCCAGTTGCAGCTCACGGTCGATGTGGTTGACCTTGACCAGCTCGAGGATGTCGCGCTGCAACTCGCGGGCACGCCGCGGGTCGAGTAGCTGCGCTTCGTAGAACTCGTCGGCCAGTTGCTCCAGGTGGCGCAACGGGCCGTAGGTTTCGGCACGGGTCAGCGGCGGCATCAAGTGGTCGATGATCACCGCCTGGGTACGGCGCTTGGCCTGGGCGCCCTCGCCCGGGTCGTTGACAATGAACGGGTAGATGTTCGGCAGCGGGCCAAGCAGCGCGTCCGGCCAGCACTGCGCCGACAAGCCGACGCCCTTGCCGGGCAGCCATTCGAGGTTGCCGTGCTTGCCGACGTGGATCACCGCGTCGGCGGCGAACGCGTGGCGCAGCCAGAAGTGGAACGCCAGGTAGCCGTGCGGCGGCACCAGGTCGGGGTCGTGATACACCGCGCTGGGGTCTACCTGGTAGCCCCGGGCGGGCTGGATGCCGACGAAGGTCAGGCCAAAGCGCAAGCCGGCCACCATCAGCCGGCCGCTGCGGTACATCGGGTCCTGCTCGGGCGGCCCCCAGCGCTCCAGCACTGCCTGGCGATTGGCCTCGGGCAAGCGCTCGAAGGCGGCCTGGTAGTCGGCCAGGCTCAGGCTCTGGGCGCAAGGGCGCTGGTCGAGGTGGTCAAGGTCGTTGGTCACGCCTCCGAGCAGCTGGTGAATCAGTTGCGTGCCGCTGTCCGGCAAATCGCCCAGCGGATAGCCTTCGGTCTGCAGCGCCTTGAGAATGTTCAGTGCGGCAGCGGGCGTGTCCAGGCCAACGCCGTTGCCAATGCGGCCATCGCGGGTCGGGTAGTTGGCCATTACCAGGGCCACGCGTTTCTGGGCGTTGGGCAGGCGCGCCAGCTCGACCCAGCGGCGAGCCAGCTCGGCGACGAAGTCCATGCGCTCGGGGTGGGCGCGGTAGCACACCACGTCGGACTGGCTGCGCTCGCTGCGCCAGGCCATGTCCTTGAAACTGACCGGGCGGGTAATGATGCGCCCGTCCAGTTCGGGCAAGGCGATGTGCATGGCCAGGTCGCGCGCACCCAGCCCCTGTTCGCTGGCTTCCCAGCCGGGCTGGTTGTCCTGCGCGCAGATGGCCTGCAGCACCGGAATGTCACGGCGGAACGGGCGCAGGTTGGGCCGTTCGGGGCTGGACAGGGCAAAACCGGTGGTATTGACCAGCACTTCGGCACCGACTTCGTCCAGCCAGGCTTCGACCTGCTCCAGGCAGGCGCTTTCCTTTAGGCTGGCCACGGCAATCGGCAACGGGTTCAAGCCAGCGGCTTGCAGGCGCTGGCAGAACACGTCGATGAACGCGGTGTTGGCCGCCTGCAAGTGGGAGCGGTAGAACAGCAGCGGCGCCACCGGGTAGTCCGGGTGCCAGTGCGGGTACCAGTCTTGCAGTGCCACACTGCCCTTGGCCGGGTGATACACAGCGGTGCGCGGCAAAGGTTGCGGCTCGTCCCAGGCATAATCGCGGCCCAGCCACTGGTTGGCCAGGCAGTAGTACAGGTTGATGGCGTTGGCCTTGCCGCCCTGACGCAAGTAGTGCCAGAGGCGCTCGGCCTGGTCGCCCGTGACGGTGCCCAGGCGGGTCAGCTCCGGGTCCGGGCGATCATCGCCCGGCACCAGTATCAGCTGCACGCCACGGGCGGCCAGCTCGACCAGTTGTTCGACACCATAGCGCCAGTAGCCGACGCCGCCGTGCAGCGACACCAGGATGACCTTGGCATGGCGCAGCACCTGGTCGACATACAGGTCGACCGAAGCGTGGTTCTGCACCTGCATCGGGTTGGCCAGGCGCAGGCTGGGGAAGCCTTCAGGCAATTGCTCGGCGGTATCGGCGAGCAACGCCAGGTGCGAATCGCCGCTGCAGAGAATCACCAGCTCGGCGGGTGTCTGGCCGAGATCGGCAATACTGTCGTCCGGCACGAAGCCGCCGGGCTGGGTCCGCAGCAGGTGCACGGGTCAGGCGCCCAAGGCCTGGCGCAGGCGCGCTTCCAGCTGGGCAGCGTCCAGTTCCTGGCCGATCAGCACCAGGCGGGTGATGCGCGGCTCGTCGGTACGCCAGGCGCGGTCGAAGTGCTTGTCGAAACGCGTACCCACGCCTTGTACCAGCAGGCGCATCGGTTTGCCCGGGATGGCCGCGAAACCTTTGGCGCGCAGGATGCCGAACTCCACCACCAGCTGGGTCAGGGCGTCGAGCAGCAGGCTTTCGTCAGCCTCTGGCAGGTCGATGGAAATGGAATCGAAGGCGTCGTGATCATGGTCGTCATGATCATCGCCGTCGTGGTGCGAATCGTGGTGGGTGCGGCGGCCATCGATGTGTGCCTCGGACTCGGCGCCCACGCCCAGCAGCACCTCCAGTGGCAGCTTGCCGCTGCTGGCCTCGACCACCTTGACTGCCGGCGGCAGTTCTTCGGCCACTTCGGCGCGGACCTTGGCCAGGCCTTCGGCGTCGATCAGGTCGGCCTTGTTCAGTACCACCAGGTCGGCGCTGGCCAGCTGATCGGCGAACAGCTCATGCAGTGGCGATTCGTGGTCCAGGTTAGGGTCGAGCTTGCGCTGGGCATCGACCTGGTCCGGGTAGGCGGCAAAAGTGCCGGCGGCCACGGCCGGGCTGTCGACCACGGTGATGACCGCGTCGACAGTGCAGGCGTTGCGGATTTCCGGCCACTGGAAGGCTTGCACCAGCGGTTTGGGCAGGGCCAGGCCGCTGGTTTCGATCAGGATGTGGTCCAGGTCGCCGCGGCGAGCCACCAGCTCGCGCATGACCGGGAAGAACTCTTCCTGCACGGTGCAGCACAGGCAGCCGTTGGCCAGTTCATAGACACGGCCGCTGGCTTCTTCCTCGGTGCAACCGATGCTGCACTGCTTGAGGATTTCGCCGTCGATGCCCAGTTCGCCGAATTCGTTGACGATGACCGCAATGCGGCGGCCCTGGGCGTTGTCGAGCATGTGGCGCAGCAAGGTGGTCTTGCCCGAGCCGAGGAAGCCGGTAACGATGGTAACGGGGAGCTTGGCCAGTGTTTTCATGTCGCATTGCCCTTGGCAGAGTGGCGCGGGCATGCAGGACGACAGCCGCGGGCCAGGCCGGCCGGGCTTGTTCGCCACCGGATCACCCCGCCCGGTTGAAAGTCGAAAACGTTGCGAGGCAGGTCTCCTGGCTTGCACCGTTCCATCCCCCGTTCAGTTGAACCGCGGGCTGGCGGGATGACGCCTTCCCGCGCGTTGGCGCAGTGGCTGTGTCGATCCGTTGTCGGTGCTTACAGTTGCGGGGGCAGCCGCGGCTTTTACCGCGTTCCCGTCTTAGCTTCGGCCTGGCCGAAGAACCTCGAAGTGGCAAGGCTACGCAGTGGCTGGCGGGTGGTCAACCATTGCTGCGGGGCGTGCCGACAACTCTTGGCGGCACTGCGGTACAGTGGCGACTTTGCCCACTGTCAAGGACGCCCCATGCCCCTCGCCCCCGCCATACCGGTACTGCGCATCTTCTCGGTCGACAAGGCCAGGGAGTTCTACATGGATTTCCTCGGTTTCAGCCTGGACTGGGAGCACCGCTTCAGCCCGGACCTGCCGTTGTACATGCAGATTCACCGCGATGGCCTGATCCTGCACCTTACCGAGCACCATGGGGATGCCTGCCCCGGCTCTACAGTGTTTGCCCGCCTCGACGACCTGCGGGCGCTGGAGCATGAACTCCAAGGCAAACAGTACGGTTACGCCCGGCCCGAAGCCGAGCGCCTGGACTGGGGCCTGCAGATGCAGGTGTGCGACCCGTTCGGCAACCGCCTGCGCTTCTGTCAGCAGATCGATGAGGAGGCCAACCTGTGAAGGCGCTGGGCAAACGCGAAATGGCCCGCCTGGAGCGGGACCTGGTAGCGTGCCTGACGGACGCCTGTGAAACCGCCAAGGCAGAAATCGTTGGGTTCACCTGGCTCACCCATCGCCTGGATCCTGAGAACTTTCCGGCCAGCCTGCGTATTACTTGGGTGTTTGACCAAGAGGCCGAGAAAGTCGCTGCTGTGGCGGGTGAAGCAAAGGCACGCATGCTTGCGCTGACCCGTCAGGCGTTGGACCACGCCGGCATACAACTGGATCACCCGGCCTGGCATGTACGGTTTGACAGCGAAGAGGCCTGCAAACAGAGCCACGGAGGCGACTGGGCCAGGCGCTTGACGGGGCGCTGAGCCCAGGGCCAGTCAAGATCGGGCGCCGCTCACGCGGCGCATCGCCGGCAAGCCAGCTCCCACCTGACCGCGCCGGCCTGACGCCATGCGCAGCTCCCACCGCGCCGGGCTGAAGCCAGCGCAGTTCCCACCTTGACCGCGCCGGCCTGAAGGCAGCGCAGTTCCTGTGAGGGCTGGCTTGCCGGCGATGAGGCCAGTGCAGAAAACCCATACAGGGCGGGCGGTACTTTACCCGCCCCCAACGGGCCGTTAGGCTACGCACTCCGCCAGTACGAGGTATTCGTCCAATGCGCCATTAATGCCGCCGTCCATTCGACGGCCAGTCTTCAGCCTCCGGTTTGCTCCGGAGATGTCGCGGCATTTGTGGAGTTGTGCATGACGAACACGTCGATCCTGACGCTGGACAGCGTCTCCTTGGCCTTGCCTGATGGCCGGGTACTGTTTACCGACCTCAACGAAACCTTCGACCAACGGCGCACCGGCCTGGTCGGGCGCAATGGCGTGGGCAAGAGCCTGCTAGGGCAGGTTCTTGCCGGCCAGCGTGCACCGAGCAGCGGCCAGTGCAGGCGCCGTGGGCCTGTCCATCTGCTGAACCAGCAGGTAATCGAGCGCAGCGCCACACTTGCCGACCTGGCGCAGGTGGGGGCGGTGGTTGCGGCGCTCGAGCGCATCGAGCAAGGCAGCATCAACCCCCAGGATTTCGACACCGTTGGCGAGCGCTGGGATATCCGCGAGCAATTGCAGATGCACCTGCAGCGAAGCGGCCTGGGTCACCTTGACTGGCACCAGCCCGCACGCAGCCTGAGCGGCGGCCAGGCCATGCGCGTGGCGCTGGCAGGCGCATGGCTCAGCGGTGCCGACTACATGATCCTCGACGAACCAAGCAACCACCTGGACAGCGACGCCCGTGCCCAGCTGCTGAGCATGATCGAGGGCTGGGACCGAGGTTTGCTGGTAATCAGTCACGACCGCAGCCTGCTGGCGCACATGGCACGCATTGTCGAACTGTCCAGCCTGGGGTTGCAGGCCTATGGCGGCAACTACAGCTTCTATGCAGCACAAAAAGCCAGCCAGGTGGCGCAAGCCCAGCAGCAACTTGCCCGGCTGAAGCAAGAGCAACAACGCCAGGCCCGTGAACTGCAGCGCCAGCGCGAAGACCTGGAACGCCATCAGGCCCGGGCCGGGCGTCAAGCCAGGCATGCCAACCAGGCCAAGATCCTGGTCGACCGCCAGCAGGAACGCAGCCAGGCCACGGCGGGCAAGCAGCGGCGTGATCATCGTGATGCCCGGCAAGCACTGCTGGGCAAAGTGCATGACGCCGCCCGCGAGGTCGAGCAAGCCACTGCAATTACCTTGCATGCCCCCACGCCCCAGCGTCATGTCGGCCGCGAAGTGTTGGCCCTGCAGGCACTTCGCTTGCCCCATGGCACCCGCAAACCGCTTGACCTGCGCTTGTGCCTGGGCCAGCGGCTGGGGCTGGTCGGCGCCAATGGCAGTGGCAAGTCCACGCTGCTGAGGCTGCTGAACGGGGAATTACCGGCATCACCCGACAATTTGCGCCGCAGTGGCGAAACTGCCCTGCTCGACCAGCACTGCAGCACGCTGACAGGCCACAGCAGCGTGCTTGAACACCTGCGGCAAGCCAACCCGGTGCTGGCCCAGGGCGAATTGCGCAGCCGCCTGGCACAACTGGGCCTGGATGCGGCCCGTATCGAGCTGCCCAGCAGCCTGCTCAGCGGCGGCGAACGGATGAAGGCAGCGCTGGCCGCCGTCCTATACCGCGAGCGCCCCCTTGACCTGTTGCTGCTGGATGAGCCCGGCAACCACCTTGACCTGCCGTCACTGGCAGCCCTGGAGCGCATGCTCCGGCAGTTTCGCGGGGCGCTGATAGTGGCGTCCCATGATGCGGTTTTGCTGGAAAACCTTGAACTGGATGAGTACCTGCAGTTGTAGGAACCGAAAAAAAAGCATCGCAGGCTATCAATTCGTGACTGGCCGTTCCCGATCCGCGACGGATGTATTATGGTGGCGTGGTGCGCATATAACAGCAGCCCGAGCGATCGGGCACTTGCAAGACAATGAGGGTGTCATGAGCAACGAAAGCATTAACTGGGACAAGCTGGGTTTCGACTACATCAAAACCGACAAACGCTACCTGTCCGTATGGCGCAATGGCGAGTGGGACAAGGGCACCCTGACCGACGACAACGTGCTGCACATCAGTGAAGGCTCCACGGCCCTGCACTACGGCCAGCAATGCTTCGAAGGCCTCAAGGCCTACCGTTGCAAGGACGGCTCGATCAACCTGTTCCGCCCCGACCAGAACGCCGCCCGCATGCAGCGCAGCTGCGCCCGCCTGCTGATGCCGCACGTGCCGACCGATGTGTTCATCGAAGCGTGCAAGCAAGTGGTCAAGGCCAACGAAAAGTTCGTGCCACCGCACGGCAAAGGCGCCCTGTACCTGCGCCCGTTCGTGATCGGCACCGGTGACAACATTGGCGTGCGCACCGCCCCCGAGTTCATCTTCTCGGTCTTCGCCATTCCGGTTGGCTCGTACTTCAAGGGCGGCATGAAGCCGCACAACTTCCAGATCTCCAGCTTCGACCGCGCCGCCCCACAAGGCACCGGCGCAGCCAAGGTCGGTGGCAACTACGCCGCCAGCCTGCAGCCAGGCGCTGAAGCCAAGAAGGCCAACTTCGCCGACGCCATCTACCTCGATCCGCTGACCCATACCAAGATCGAGGAAGTCGGTTCGGCCAACTTCTTCGGCATCACCGCCAACAACGAGTTCGTTACCCCGAAATCGGCCTCGGTGCTGCCGGGCATCACCCGTCTGTCGCTGATGGAACTGGCGCAATCGCGTCTGGGCCTGACCGTGATCGAAGGCGATGTCGAAATCAGCAAGCTGGACCGCTTCATCGAAGCCGGCGCTTGCGGTACTGCCGCGGTGATCACCCCGATCGGCGGTATCGAGTACAACGGCAAGCTGCACGTGTTCCACGACCTGGAAAAGGTTGGCCCGGTTACCCAGAAGCTCTACAACGAGCTGACCGGCATCCAGAGCGGTGATGTTGAAGCACCGGCAGGCTGGATCGTCAAGGTCGCCTGAGGCGCATCAGCTGTATGAAAACGGGGCATGCCAGCAATGGCATGCCCCGTTTTTTTGGGGATTCACGGTCCCTGTGGGAGCGGGTTTACACCGCGAAGCAGGCGCCGCAGTGGTTGGCACCGGCTATGCCGGTGTTCGCGGCTAAAGCCGCCCCTACAGGGAACGCGCTAGGCGACGCTGCATCAGCAGATGCCGGGCTTTGTCGAACGCCCAGTTGTACAGCACGGTGTAGGGCAGGATGATCACGAAGAAACCCAGCTCCACCATGAACGCCTGCAGCAGCGAAATATCCAGCATCCACGCCGCCACCGGCAGGCACCACACCACCAGCCCGGCCTCGAAGCCCAGGCCGTGCACAAAGCGTGCACTGGCCTTCCAGTGGATGCGTTCAGTCTGCACCCAGCGATCGACCAGCGCGTTGTAGACCATGTTCCACAACATGGCGATCACCGATAAGATTATTGCCAACGCACCCGCCGTCGCCAGCGATTTGCCCATCACCCAGGACAACAGTGGTGCGCACAGCAGCACCGCGAATACTTCGTAGCCCACGGCGTGTACCAGGCGTTCGGTGAAAGAGACCGTTTTCATTGCAAAATCCATCCATTGCGTGAGTCGTGCTTCCTATTTTCTTTGATAGAACTGATACTCGCGACATAGCTACCATCGGTTTTATCAATACCATGCGCTACTCACCCGAAGCTCTGGTCGCCTTTGTCGAAGCCGCATCGCTGGGTTCATTTTCTGCGGCGGCACGCAAATTGCGCAAAAGCCAGTCCACGATCAGCATCGCCATCGCCAATTTCGAGGCCGATATCGGCTGCCCGCTGTTTGATCGCGGTGGCCGCCACCCCACGCTGAACGAAGCGGGCCGACAGGTGCTAAGCCATGTCGACGCGATCCTGGACGCCAGCGCCCAGCTCGATGCCCTGTCGGTCAGGCTGGCGCAAAACGTCGAGGCGCTGGTCTCGGTGGTGATGTCGGACAGCTACAGCGTCACCTTCCAGGGCGCCGTGATGGCCCGCTTCGCCCAGCAGTACCCGCACACCGAATTGCGCTGCGGCCCGGCGGAAGACGCTGATGTGATCGATATGATCCAGCAGGGCCTGGCCCACGTCGGCATTTTGGCCACACAGCCCAGCTACCCCGCCGACGTTGCCGTGGCGCGCTTGCCCGAGCAGGCGGAGTTCGGTGTGTATGTGGCCAGCGAGCATCCGTTGGCGGGGCTGAAAACGGTGCAAACGCAACACCTTGAAAACGCGCGGCAGCTGTACATCAAGACCTACGCCCCCAGCCTGCACCGCGGCCGCGGCCAAGCCTGGTCGGCACCGGATTACCTCACCCTGCTGGAATTTGCCGTGCGCGGGTTTGGCTGGGCCGAACTGCCCAGGGCGCTGGTGGCGCGGTTTGGCAACGAGCTGGTGGAATTGCAGATAGCGGGTTACCCGCGCCGGGTGGATATGGATGTGGCCTGGTCGAGCCGGCGGGCGCTTGGGCCGGCGGGGCAATGGCTGGTGCGGCAGATGCTGGGGCAGTAGGTCTTAACCTGCCAGAATCTGGGGCTGCCGCGTAGCCCATCGCGGCACAAGGCCGCTCCTGCAGGGGGTCGCGTTCTCTTGTGGGAGCGCCCCCGTAGTGCGCCAGAACACAACAACCAGTACACCCAGCGACAAGCCTTCCCCCCGCCCTGCCCCTTAGCCTGTCACCACGCGCCGCCCCGCCGCGGCACGCACCTAAAGCACAAGAACAAACGTTGGTGACCTATGCAGACAGTAGATCCGATCACCCTTGCGGTTGTCCGGGGTGCGCTGGAGACAGCGCAACGCGAAATGACCCTGACCCTGGAAAAGACCGGGCGCTCCAGTGTGTTCAACCTGGCCCACGATTACTCCAACTCGCTGTTCGACCACCTGCCGGAAATGATCCTGCAAGGCCAGGACATCCCCATCCACCTGGGCTCGCTGATCCCGGCCATGAAATGCGTGGCCGGCTTCTTCGGCGACGACATCGCCGAAGGCGACGTGATCTACCACAACGACCCCGCCTACAAGGGCAGCCATATTCTCGACTGCTGCATGTACAAGCCGGTGTACTACCAGGGCGAACTGGTGTTCTGGACCGTGTGCAAAGGCCACCTGACCGACATCGGCGGCCCTGTACCCGCCGGTTACAACCCCGACGCCAAGGAAATCTACGCCGAAGGGCTGCGCATTCCACCGGTCAAGCTGTGGGAAAAGGGCAAGCGCCGCGAAGACGTGATCAATTTCATGCTCACCAACATGCGCGCCCGCCCCTATCAGGAAGGCGACCTTAATGCCCAGTACGGCGCCTGCAAGGTCGGCGAGCGGCACTTGCTGGAGCTGCTGGACAAGTACGGCGCGGCCCAAGTGCGTGCCTGCATTGCCGAGCTGAAGAACATGGCCGACCGGCACATGCGCGCGCTGTTGCGCGATGTGCCGGACGGTGACTACAGCGGCACCGCCGTTCTTGAAGATACCGGCCACGGCCTTGGCGAACTGGCCATCACCGCCCATGTGCAGATACGTGGTGACCAGGCCCACGTGCGTATCGACAGCCCGCCGCAAGTGCCGTACTTCATCAACTCCTACGAGGGCAATTCGGTGTCGGGCGTGTACCTCGGGCTGATGATGTTCGCCCAGGTGGCACCGCCCTACAACGAAGGCCTGTACCGCTGCGTCACGGTCGATGTTGGGCCCAGGGGTACCCTGTGCAACGCCGAAGAACCGGCGCCCCATGTCAACTGCACCACCACGCCGATGGAAACACTGGCCGATGCCGTGCGCACCGCGCTGGAGCAAGCCTCACCACAGCGGGTAACGGCCTCCTGGGGGCACACCAGCGGCATCAACATCGCCGGCCACGACCCGCGCAACGGCAACAGCGAGTACGTGACGATGGTGCTGGCCTCGATCATTTCCGGTGCCGGTGCCAACCAGGTGATGGATGGCTGGCATGCCTGCGGCCCGCTGTGCTGCTTCGGGGCGCTGATGAGCGGCGACATCGAACTGCTCGAGCACGCCTATCCGGTGCTGATCCACCGTTACAGCCTGATGGCCGACAGTGGTGGCGCCGGTGAATTGCGCGGTGGTTCGGGCACCCGCCTGGAGATCGAACCGCTTGACCACGCCATGACTGTGGTCGGCTTCGGCGAGGGCCGCCAGCTGCCCACCGCCGGTGCCGCCGGGGCACGCAATGCCCTGCTCGAACCCAAGCTGGGCCGGCTGATCCACCGCCACGTCGACGGTAGCGAAGACCACTATACGCAAAACCCGATGCTCACCCTGCAACCCGGTGAACGCATCATCAACATCAACCCGGGGGGCGGTGGCTACGGCGACCCGCTGCGCCGCCCGGTCACCGCCGTACTGGAGGATGTGCGCAACGGCCTGGTCTCGCCACAAGGGGCAGCCCTGGAGTATGGCGTGGTCCTCGATGACGATGGCCGCCTCGACGAAACCGCAACCCGCCTTGCCCGCGCCCCGCACTGCCCGGAGAACCATCATGCGTAATCAATATCGCCTGGGCATCGATGCCGGCGGCACCTTCACCGATTTCATCCTGGCCGACCGCGACGGCGGCGTGCAGCTGTTCAAGGCCCCGTCCACGCCCCAGGATGGCACCTTGGCCATTCGCGCCGGCCTGGCGCAGATCGCCGACGCCACCGGGCGCAGCCCGGCCGAGCTGATCGCCAACTGCGACCTGTGCATCAACGGCACCACGGTAGCCCTCAACGCGCTGATCGAGCGCACCGGGGTCAAAGTGGGCCTGCTGTGCACCGAGGGGCACGAGGACAGCCTGGAAATCCGCCTGGGTCACAAGGAGGAAGGCCACCGCTACGACGCTCATTATCCGCCGGCACACATGCTTGCCCCGCGCCATCTGCGCCGCCCGGTAGGTGGCCGCATCCTCGGAGATGGACGTGAGCACAGCCCGCTGGACGAGCGCGCCATTCATGACGCCATCGACTACTTCCGTGCCGAAGGCGTGCAAGCCGTGGCCATTTCCTTCCTGTGGTCGGTGCGCAACCCCAGCCACGAGCAGCGGGCCGCCGAGCTGGTACGGGCCGGCCTGCCCGGGGTGTTCGTCTGCACCGGCTGCGAGGTGTTCCCACAGATTCGCGAGTACACCCGCACCTCCACCACCGTGGTCAACGCCTACCTCAGCCCCGTGATGGCGCGCTATGTGGCGCGCATCGACAGCCTGTTCCAGGAGCTTGGCGCGCAGCAGCCAGTGCGCTATTTCCAGTCCAACGGTGGCCTGGCGCCCGGGCACCTGATGCGCGAGCGCGCCGTCAATGCGATCAACTCCGGCCCCGCCTCGGCGCCACAGGCGGGCCTGGCGGTGGCGAGACCGTTCGGTATCGATAACGTCATCACCGTGGACATGGGCGGCACCTCGTTCGATATCACCCTGACCAACGCCGGCCGTACCAACTTCAGCAAGGACGTTGACTTCCTGCGCCAACGCATCGGCGTGCCGATGATCCAGGTGGAAACCCTGGGTGCTGGCGGCGGGTCTATCGCCCACCTGGACGAGTTCGGCATGCTTCAAGTCGGCCCACGCAGCGCCGGTGCCATGCCTGGCCCGGTGTGCTATGGCAAAGGCGGTAGCGAACCCACGGTAACCGACGCCAACCTGGCCCTGGGCTACCTGCCCGACGGCGCACTACTGGGCGGCAGCATCCGCCTGAACCGCCAGGCCGCACTGGACGCTATCCGCAGCAAGATCGCCGAACCGTTAGGTATCAGCGTGGAACGCGCAGCATTCGGCATCACCACCCTGGTCAACCTGAACATGGTCAACGGCATTCGCCGCGTGTCCATCGAACGCGGCCACGACCCGCGCGACTTCGCCCTGATCGGCGCTGGTGGCGCAGCGGGCATGCACGTGGTGCGCCTGGCCGAGGAAATCGGCATGCAGACCGTGTTGATCCCCAAGGTGGCCTCAGGCCTGTGCGCGTTCGGCCAGATCCTGTCCGACGTGCGCTACGACCAGCTCACCAGCCTGTCGATGCGGCTGGACGCCGGGCACGTGAACCTGGCGCAGCTCAACCAGGCCCTTGCCGAGCTGCGTCAACAAGGCCTGGCAAACTTGCGCGAAGACGGTTTTGGCGACCAGGCCAGCAGCTGCCACTACACCCTGGAAATGCGCTATCTGGGGCAGATCCATGAATGCAGTGTGGAGCTGCAGCATCATGCACTGGATGACGCGGGCCTGGCCGCACTGATCAGCCGCTTCCACAGCCGCCACCAGACCCTGTACTCGTACAGCGAGCCCGACAGCCCGGTGGAGCTGGTGAACCTGGAGTGTTCGGTAATTGGTCACCTGCCGCGTCCGCCACAGCCCGAGTTGCAGGGCCCGGCCCAACCACCCGCGCCTGCCCCGGAAGGTGTCCGCCCGATGCTGTTCAGTGCCGAGGGCGAATGGCAGCCGACGCCGGTGTTTAACGGCAACCGCCTGCTGCCGGGGCAGACCGTGCATGGCCCGTGCGTCATCGAAGAAGACACCACCAACATCGTCCTGCCCCCCGGCTGGCAGGCGCGCCTGGAGCCTTCGGCCACCTACCGGGTGACACGCGGGGCTTGATCAAACCGTCGGCGTGCGCCGATCATGGGCCTGAAGCCGCCCGGCAGCCTTGCGCTGCCGGGCGGTTTGCACAACAACAAGAGCTGCTTGAGTAGCTTGCCTGCAGTTCCTTTTTTCAATGCTGCCCTCTTTGAAAAAGGACCCACCATGCCCACAGAAATCTCGACCCACGGCTGGGCACAGCCGGAACGCCAGGCGCGCTGGGCCGAAGCCATCAGTGAAACCTATTTCCCGTTGAGCCTGGAGTTTGCCAGCGAGCAGCCATTCGATGGCCACCTGCAGCGCTGGAGCACGCCCAGCACGCCACTCAGCCTTTCCCGCCTGCGCTCCAGCCCGCTGGGCTACTCGCGCAGCAAGGCGCACGTTGGCCAGGACCATGAGGCGTTCTACCTGGTGACCGTGCCGCGCAGCAGCGAAGTGCACTTCGAACAGGAAGGCCACCCGCTCAGTTGCAGCCCAGGCGGGTTCATCGTCGAGCGCGGCGATGCGCCTTACCGCTTCCATTACGGCACGCAGAACGACCTGTGGGTGCTCAAGCTGCCCGAGCGGGCACTCAAGGCCAACCTGCTCGGGCACAAGCGCTACACCCGGCATTGCTTCGATGCCAGCCAGGGCCTGGGGCGCATCTTTGTAGAGCAACTGGACCTGTGTGCCCGCCATTTCGACGCCAGCCCGGCCGCTGCCCGGCATTTACTGCTGGAACAGGCTTCGGCCACGCTGCTGCTGGCCCTGCAGCAGGATGAGCGAGTACTGGGCAGTGAAGGCAATAACCTCAGCACCCTGCACCTGACACGGGTCGAGCAGTATGTGCAGCAACATCTGGGCGACCCCGAACTGTCGCCAAAAACCATCGCCAGTGCCTGCGGGCTGTCGTTGCGCTACCTGCACAAGCTTTTCGCGATCACGCCCTACACCCTTGGCGAGTGGGTGCGCCAACAGCGGCTGGAAGCCGTGCACCGCCAACTGTGCGACCCGCATTGCCACCTGGCCATCGGCGAGTTGGCATTCCGTTGGGGTTTTACCGACCAGGCGCAATTCACCCGGGCGTTTCGCCAGCACTACGGGTGCACGGCGCGAGAAGTCAGGGCTGCGCGATTGCAGTGATTTGCGGGCTCAATCCCCCGCTGCCACCTCCACCACCTTCCAGCTGTCATCCGGGTCGAAGCGCTTCATCTCCTTGGCCAGCCTGTCGCCGTGCGGCCCGAGGTCTTTTTCGAACACCTGGCCGTCATGGCTGATCATGAAGCTCATCACCCCGGTGTCGTCGTACCTGGCCGGCCAGGCCACCATGGCGAAGCCACGGCTCATCTGGTTGCCGATCAGGTAGCTGTAGGCGCCACCGGGCGCGGACGGGCCTTGTGCGTCGAGGATGCGGAAGTGGTAGCCATACCAGTCATCACCCACCACATCCTGGCCAAATAGCGGCCCCAGCGGGCTGACCTGGCCATCGCCGTCGTCATCCCAATACAGCCCGTCATGCTTGCCGGGTTCGCTGAAAATCTTCTGCGCGTACTCCAGCGCACCGTTGCCGTTGCGGTCCTGGCTGGCATAGTCCATCTGCGCGTCGTGGTAAGCCAGCAACGCCTGCATGGCACCCAGTTCGTTGCGGCCGATGCGCCGGGCGCGGATTTCCGTGCTACCGGCCTTGAGGTCGAAGCGCCAGCCCTGGCTGCTTCTGGTCAACGGTATGGGCAACGTCCAGTGATCACTGCCCACCGCCAGGATGGCCTTGCCCTCGCCTGCCATGTCGATACTGTGCTGCGCGCGATACTGCTTCAGAAAGGTGTCCACGTCGCTGCGCTGCACACCACCACGCGGTATGTAGGTGCGCCAGTCATCACCCAGCAACTCGGCCAGGCGGGCTTCATCGGCCTTTTCCGTGCCCAGCGCCGTAATGAAGGACTCCACGGCCTTCTCCGGCGTCGGGAATGCCTCCTGTGCCGCCGCCAGGGAAGCCCATGCCAAGCCTGTCGCAAGCAGCATTGCTGCAAATACTGGACGGTTCATCGACGGCCTCCTCCGCCACGACGCACTGGCGCACTGGGCCGGGAGATCTGGTGGCCGGCAGCACGGGATGCATTGGGCCGCTGGGCAAACGACTGGCTGGTACGACCGCGGTTGGCCTGCAGATTGGTGCGTGACGGCGAACGCACGCCATCAAAGGCATTGTTACGCGCCCGGCCGGCGCTGTTGGCCGGCCGGTTCTGTGCCACCTGCCGGGCTTGGCTATTGCGTGTTTCCTGGCGACGGTCGGTTGCTCTGGCAGTGTCGCCACGGGATTGCATGCGGTTGCCCACCGAATTACCCGCCTGCGCCTCGCGCATTTGCTGGCGTGCCTGGCGGTTGTCGGTGGCCGGCCGTTCCATCCCCGCGCGGTCCATCGAGGCCCGGGCCTTGTCCCGCGCCTGCGCCCGCTGCGCGTCGTCGCCGCGGAAAGCAGTGCGTTGGGTGGCGCCGTCCAGTTGGCGGCCATACTGCTGGCGGCTGCGGGCATCGCGGTAAGGCACGCCTTCACGGTTGACGGCATTGTGCTGCCATTTGTTCTGATTGTTGGTGATGCGGTTGTTGGCGTTGATGTTGTTGTAACGGTTGACGTCGATGTCTATGTCGTTGTGGCCCCAGTCGCAGTCGCCCCACAACGAGGCGACAACCGCCACGCCGGTACCAAAGGCCAGGCCCGCCACCAGCGCGGAACCGGGGTAGTACATGGGCGGCGGCGGGTAGTACACGGGCGGTGAAGCCGGGTAAGCCCAGGTACCATAGGTGGTGGTCGGGTTGTAGCTGGGCACGTACACCACTTGCGGGTCGGCCGGCTGGATGATGATGGTGGAGGGCGGGCTGCTGGCAGCCTGTGTCGCCGGTGCGGCTTGCACGGTCACGTTCTGGTACTGGTTGCTTTGCAGGTTGCCGGCCGCCTGTGCCTGGTGACGCAAGCGCTGCACCGCGCCCATGACATCGTCGGGCTGCGCCAGGAACGCATCACCCAGTCGCTGCACCCACACCGGGTCCTGGCCCAGGGTCGCCAGCAACTGCGGGAAGGCCACCAGCGCTTGCACGCTGGGGTCCCACGGCTGCTTCGCTACCTGTTTGACTGCAGCATCGCCCGACGCCTTGGGGTTGGCCTTGGACCAGGCCACCGCTTCGCTCACCTGCCCCGGGTAAGTGGCCGCCATCAATACCTGGGCCAGCAGCGGATCGGGGTATAACGCAACCGGCGCGAGCATCTGGTCGAGTTGCTCTTGCGTGAATACCGGGGTCTTGGCCGCGACCGTGTCGGCTTGCGGGGCTGGGTCGGGGGCTGGTACGTCTTGCGCCAGCACCAGGCCGGGCGCCGCGTTCAGGCACATCAGCGCCGACAGCAAAGCAAACAATGGCATGCGCATCGCTTATCCCCAACAGGTCAGATTGCGTGGGTTAAGGGTAGCAATGGCGATGCGTTTGGCCAGATGCGGGGGCGCAAACTTTTAGCACTGATGCTTGCGTCAATAGTGACTATCGAACAAGGCAATTTCTACTGAGCGGCCCGGCTTAATAACCTAGCTCCATCGATTCGAACCTGGCTAATCCCCTGCATTCCGGAGCTGCTCGATGAACACCAAGGCCCGCCTCCTCCTCACTGCCCTGGCCGCTGCCAGCATTGCTGTACTGGCCGGTTGCGCCAGCCACCCTGAACTGCGTGCGTACAGCGCCGAAGAAACCCGCCAATTGCAACTGGAAGCGTTGCAGCGCCGCGGCCTGTCCCTGGACGACTACGAGCAGCAACGCCGGGTGATACAACGTGCCGACAACCTGCCCGTGGTGACCGAAGCCGCCGACGCAGCCCCTTCGACCAAAGGCTGAGCGGGCCAGGCAAAGGTTCCCTCCTTTCACCTGCGCAGGTATCCTCTACCGCTCAACCGCAAGCCTTCCAGGACGGAGACCATGACCAGGCCCTTTCTGTTGCTGAGTGCTGCACTGCTGATCAGCCCAGTGTTGATGGCCCAGCAGATAAAACGCGAACTGGGCGACTTCGACTTCACACTCGGCACCACACCCTCGCGCAGCATGGCCCAAGGCCTTATCTCACCCAGTGCCGTCGGCGCATTCCACGGTGGTCTCGACTTCAGCCACCCCAGTGGCTGGTACCTGGGCCAGTACGCCCCGAGCATGGGCGTCACCCCCAACTCGACCCTGCGACTGGACAGCTACCTGGGCTACAAGCACCAATTCGACAGCAGCCTGGGCTATGAAGTGGGGTTGATCCATTACAGCCAGCCGACTATCGCAGGCCCCGACAGCTATGCCCTGTACGGTGGCATCTCGCTGTTGGGCAATCGCTTCGGTGGCGCGCTGCGCGACAACCCGGATAACCGCACCGGCACCCTGTTCGCCGACTTCGGCCAACTGCCCCTGTTCGATGTCGACCTCACCGTCAAGCTGGCCCATCATCGCCTGGGCACGCCGTTCACCATTGGCGACGGCAGCCAGGTAAATGCCTTTTCCGACTGGTCGCTGGAGCTGTCGCGGCCCTGGCTGGGCATCGACCTTAACCTGATCTACAGCAACTCCAATCTCAGTGGCGGCGGTTGCGATGCCTATTCGGGCATCAACACTTATTGCGACAGTGTGGTCACGCTCAAGGCGCAGCGCAGTTTCTTCTAACGCCGTGGTGCCAGCGCCAGGGCTATACCGCCCAGCACCACCACACACGCGATCAGCAAGCGCAACGACAGCGTTTCGCCAATCAGGACAACACCGCCCAGTGCGGCAATCACAGGCACACTAAGCTGCATGGTCGCTGCTTGCTGCGCACTCACCTGCCTGACCACGCCGTACCACACGGCGTAGCCCGCACCTGAGGCCAGCACGCCGGAGCCCAAGGCATACAACAAACCCGGCGGCGTGAGGTGCGGGCCGGCGCCCAGCAACAGCACCGGTAGCAGCAGCGCCAGGCAAGGCAGGCTGCGGGCAAAATTGCCTGCAGTATCGGCCAGCGGCCTGGGCGAGCCCCTGCCCAGCAACGTGTATACGCCCCAGGCCATACCAGACAGGGCCATCAGCAAGGCACTGGACAAGGGTGGCGCCGCTGCACCGGGCAACAACAGCACCAACAGGCCGGCAAAAGCAATCAACATGCCCAGCAGCATACGTGCGGTGATGCGCTCACCTTTGAACCAGGCAAAGCCGAACATGGTGATCTGCACTGCGCCGAACAGCAGCAATGCCCCCGCACCTGCACCCAGCTGCAGGTATGCCGCAGAAAAAAGAAAGGCATAGAGGAACAGGGCCAAGCCACCGCGCCAACTGCCGCCAATGCTCAGCGCAGGTTTACGCAGGCGGATCAACAGCAGCAGAAACAACGCCCCACTGGCCAGGCGCACCACGGTAAACAAAGCCGGGTCGATGGCCCCGTCCTTCAGCGCCAGCCGGCAGAACACCGAGTTGGCGGCGAAGGCCATGAGGCTGAAGAGCGCCGCCCAGAACCAGGCCTTGGCCTTACGGTCGGTCAGTGTGGTGGTGCCGGTGCTCATGGTGTGGTCACCTCCGAGGCAACATTGTTGGTATAGCGGCCATGCGTGTACCGATATACAACAAAGTGTTTCCAAGGCGCCACCACCGCATCACTCAGCGCTAAAGCGCTGCCACCGCTTCGATTTCCACCAGCATGCCATCCAGCGCCAGCCGGGGTACCGGGATCAGCGTGCAGGCCGGTTTCGTGTGCGGGCCCCAGGCCCTGTCGGCCTCAGCCACCCATTGGCGCAGGCGCGTTTCGGAGTGCTCGACAACCAGCAGTGTCAGCTTGAACACCTGGGCCAGGCTGGCGCCTTTGGACGCCAGTGCCAGTTCAAGGTTGCCCAGCGCCTGGCGGGCCTGTTCGGCGAACAGTGGGGGCAACTGGCCGTTGCTGTCTTCCCCGCCCTGGCCGGCGATGAACAGCAAGCGGCTGTCCGCGCGCACTTCGGCGACATGGGAATAGGCATTGCCACTGGGGTCGTACAGGCCTTCAGGGTTGCTCAACTGGAATGCGGTTGATTGGGTCACGACAAGCCCTCACTCGGTTGGAAGAGTGGCGCAGTATCGGACCTTAAGTTAACTCGAGGTCAAGCGCGGGGTAGGACATTTCGCACAGTCCATTGCGATGCTTGAACCACGCGTATGTTTGCGCCGCGGCCGTCAGGCAGTAGATTGCAAGACCCGGCATGGAGGCCTGTACGTCACAAGGAAAAGCGTATGAGCAAATATGATTTTCAGCTGGCCTATACCCTCAAGCCGCACCACCCTGCCCACGATGAAGCCGATGCCGCGCAGGCACGCCTGCACCTGCGCGAGAAGCTCGGCCTGGACACCGTCGAGCAAATCGAAACCACCCTGCTCGGCATGATCACGCTTAAAAGCACCACCCTCGCAGACCGCAAGCGCGAAGCTGAAAAACTGCTGCACGATTACATCCACGAAGCGCTCAAACAGCTGCAGGTATTGTCGACCGTGAAGTTCTACGGCTGCCTGATGGTTGATGGGCTGGGCCCAGCCATTCGCTTCCAGATCCTGCCCAAGTGAACATCGACGGCATCAGGCGCCCCCACGCCTGATGCCGGAAGCCCTCATTTCTCCTGCAGGACCGCCCTGCCCTTCACCGCCCGCGGCCCGCGCCAGGCCCAGAATAACAGCCCCGGGAATGGTGCGTAGACGACAAACACAATCCACAGCATCTTGCGCTCGGCGCGCCGGTCACTGCCGATGATGTGCCAGATGGCCCAGATTTCCAGCAGGATGACCAAGGCTGCGATGATGATCCAGATCGTTCCTATTTCCATGAGCGCTCTCCCGTTTGGCATGTAATGCATTGGGTTACCGACAGCGTTGAGGGTTCAGATTGATTTGGCTACCAGTATGGCACTGCGAACAGTTGTAGGAGCGGCCTCAATGCTGCGGCGCGTTCTCCAGCGCCGCCTTCAACGCCGCGGCATCGGCAAAAGAATGCTGGCCCACCAGTACACCCTCCCGCAGTTGCAACCACTGCACCTGGCCATCCTGCCCGGAATAACGGCTGGCCACGCGCCCTTCGCGGTCGAGCAGCACCCGGTAGTTGTAATCGCGCATGGCCGGAATGGCGAATAGCTTGCTGATCAGCGCCGGCATGCGCTGGATGTCGGCAACGAACACCGCATCACGCGCTTCAAGGTAGCCCCGGGGCTGCTCGCCCAGCGCAGCTTTGACCAGCTTGGCACCGTCCATGTCGCGGGCTACCAGCAGGATGTGCGTGCGGGTATCGAGGCTGTAGGCCTGGTCGTGCTGGTCGAGCAGCGTCCACGGGGCCAGCTTCTCACCCGGTTCCAGGGCATTGGCCAGCAGCGGCAGCAGGCTGAACAACAGGGCAATGGCGTACTTCATCAAGGGCGTCCTCAGTGACAGGGGGGAACATGGCGGCAATAGGCCAAGCCAGACAGGTTGCCTGAACACGACCTGAAATACGACACACCCACCCGGAACATTGTCTTTCGCCCGGCCACCCGCCACACTCTGCGAGCCAGCCAGGAAGCGGAGTCCAGAGTGCCCACGCCACGTCAGTTCAGCAAGAAGACCAGCACCAGCAACATGCTGCGGCTGAAATCCACCAGCGCCAATGCCCAGGCCCCCTATCGGGTTGATTTCGTCCTGCTCGAACATTTCTCGATGGCCAGCTTCACCGTGGCCATGGACGTGCTGGTCACGGCCAACCTGCTGCGCGCCGACAGTTTCCAGTTCACCCCGCTGTCGATGGATGGCGACCGGGTGACCAGCGACCTGGGTTTGGAACTGGTGGCCACCGAGCTGTCCGCCGGGGCGCTGAAAGAACTGGACCTGCTGGTGATCTGCGGCGGCTTGCGCACCCCACTGAAGTACCCTGAACTCGACCGCCTGCTGGACGACTGCGCCGCCCACGGCATGGCCTTGGGCGGCCTGTGGAACGGTGCCTGGTTCCTTGGCCGCGCCGGGGTGCTGGACGACTATGGCTGCAGTATCCACCCCGAGCAGCGCGCCAGCCTGTCCGAGCGCAGCCCGCAAACCCGCATCACCCCGGCCAGCTTCACCCTCGACCGCGACCGCCTCAGCGCCGCCAGCCCCAATGGTGCCATGGAGCTGATGCTGGGCCTGGTACGCCGGCTGTATGGCGACGGGCTGGCCGAAGGCGTGGAGGAAATCCTGTCGTTCTCCGGGGCCCGCTACCGCCAGGTTGGCCCAGGGGCGAAGAAGTCCATGAGCCTGCACCTGCGCACCATCGTCGAGCTGATGGAGAACAACCTGGAGGAAACCCTCAGCCTCGACCAGCTGGCCGCCTACAGCGGGCGCTCGCGCCGGCAGATCGACCGCCTGTTCCAGGCTCAGCTGGGCACCTCGCCACGGCGCTACTACATGGAGCTGCGCATCACCAAAAGCCGCCGGCTGCTGCAGTATTCGGACTTGTCAGTGATGGAAGTGGCAGTGGCCTGCGGGTTTGTTTCGGTGTCGCACTTCAGCAAGTGCTATGCGGCGTACTTCGGCTACCCGCCGTCACGCGAGCAACGGCTGGGCGAGTAAGCGGGGTTCAGGCGCAGATATAGCGCAATACGGCGTCACAGATCATGGCTTTGTGGCGCAGTTTGACCTGGTCATCAGACAGGTCGATCTGGAAGATCTCGCCAAAGGTGTGGCGGTTCGACACCCGGTAGAAGCAGAACGAGCTCATCAGCATGTGCAGGTCGATCACCTCGATGCCGGCGCGGAACACGCCTTCCTGCACGCCACGGCGCAGGGTGTTGCCCAGGGCTTCGAGCACCAGGCTGCTCATTTCGCGGATCGCCGGCGACTGCTTGACGTACTCGCCATAATGGATGTTTTCGGTACAGATGATCCGCACGAAATCGACGTTGCGGTCATGGTGATCGAAGGTGAACTCGACCAGCCGGCGGATCGCCTGTTCAGCCGGTAACGACTCCAGGTCCAGGCTTTGCTCGGTCTTGCGGATATCGCCGTACAACTTCACCAGGCATTCGCAGTACAGCTGCTCCTTGCTGCCGAAGTAGTAGTAGATCATGCGCTTGGAGGTAGCGGTGCGCTCGGCGATCGCGTCGACGCGCGCGCCGGCCAGCCCTTGCTGGACGAACTCGTTGATGGCTGCCTGGAGGATGTCCTCGCGTGTTTTCTCGGGGTTGTTCTTGCGCGTTTTGCGCCCCCCTTCAGTTTCAGGCTGGCCAAGGCTGACTACGGAATCACTCATACCCACTCACAGGCTATTTATTGGAATACGGGGGATTATCCGCGAGCGCAGCCATGCAGGGAAGCACGCTGTTGGTCGGGTAGCCATAATGCATTGCGGGTGGCCGGCCTTGCTATCGCGCCGTGCAACCCGCTAGCCTGCCCCTGCCCCTGCCCCTGCCCCTGCCCCTGCCCCTGCCCCTGCCCTGGATGGACCCTGCCTCATGCAACCGCGCGACCTCGCCGCCTATATGTTCCTGGCCATCGCCTGGGGCTTTTCGTTCCTGGTGTTGCTCAAGGTGGTGCATGCCTTTGGCTGGGTGGGCGCGGTCAGCCTGCGGGCACTGATTGCCAGCGGCACCCTGGCGGCCCTCGCAGCCCTGCTGGGCCACCCGCTGCGCCTGCGCCCGCTGCTGTTGCCCTTGCTGGTGGTAGGCGCGACCACGGTGGCCGGGCAACTGATCGGCATGTCGTACGCCACCCCACGCATCGGTACGGCGATGGCGGCGATTTTTGTCGCCACCATTCCGCTGTTCTCGATGCTGATCGGGCGGGTCTGGGGGCTGGAGAAAATAACCCCGCAAGGCCTGGCCGGGCTGCTGCTGGGCATTGCCGGCATCGCTATGTTGGTCGGTTTTCCGGCCCGCGCGGTCGATGACAACTTCATCCACGGCTGCATCGCCTCGCTGCTTGGCGCCATCAGCGCCGCCTATGGCAGCAACTACGCCAGCCTGCACCTGCGCGGCCAGGACCCGTGGACGGTCACCTGCGGCGCGTTCCTGGCTGGCGGGCTGCTGACCCTGCCGCTATTGCTGGTAGTACCGGTGCCCAGCATGCCACAAGCAGGCGACTGGCTTTACCTGTTGATTAGCGGCGCAGTGATGAGCGCCACCACCTACGTGTTGTACTTCGGCCTGGTGGCACGGATCGGCGCCACCCGCGCCATTAGCGTGGAATTCGTGGTCACGCTGGTAGCGGTACTGGTGGGCGCCTTGTTTCTCAATGAAGCGCTCAGCCTGTTACAGGCGGCGGGTGGCCTGGTGATTCTGCTCGGCTGCATGCTGGTGCTGGGCCTGCTGCCGGCGCGCAAGCGGCGCCTGCCCAGCTAACGCTGGGCGGTGTCGTGCGCGGGTGGCGGGGTCAGGTGCAGCACGCGGTTACGCCCGCCTTCGGCCAACAGGTAGCCGCCCTTGCCGTCCGCCACGATCGACTGCGGCGCCTTCAGGAAGGTCAGCATGGCGTGCTGGACGCCGTCAGCGTCGATGAGCAACAAGCGTGCGCGGTGGGTGTTGTCTTCGCTGACCCACAGGCCACGCTGGTCACAGAACAGGAAGGTGGGGTTGCGCAGCCCATCGACCACCACCGGGTCCTTGCCATCGTCAGACAGGGCGCGAACCTTGCCATTGGCTTTTTCGGTGTACAGCAAGCGGCCATCGTTGCAGCGGGTGAGGCCTTCGGTTTCGGTCAGGCCGGAACGCAGCACATCAAGCTGGCCGCTGGCCCAGTCATAACGCATCAGGCGGCCATTGCCCTTGCGGTCTTCGATGGCATACAGGTGGTTGCCGTCATTCCACAGGCCCTGCACGCTTTCACCGTCGAACAGGTGGGTAACCTGGCCATCGCGGGCCAGGCTCACAGGCGCCTGACCGCCTTCCTGGCTGAACACCCATCCGCCTTGTGCCGCGACCATGCCATCGGGCTTGGAAAGATTGTCGACCACCACGACACGGTCGCCGGTCGCGGTGATCTTGAGGATGCTGCCGCGGCCATCATCCAGCTCGCGGCTGACCAGCAGGCTGCCATCCGCTTGCGGCAAAAGCGATGCGGCCTTGGCCACATCACGATGCAGCACCTCGACATCCCAGCCGGAGGCGGCCTGGACCGGGTAGAAGCTCTGCCATGCAAAGAA
Organism: Pseudomonas sp. BN505; assembly: GCF_029873175.1. NCBI lineage: Bacteria > Pseudomonadati > Pseudomonadota > Gammaproteobacteria > Pseudomonadales > Pseudomonadaceae > Pseudomonas > Pseudomonas sp. BN505. The sequence goes on along the minus strand of NZ_SSOI01000026.1, from coordinate 36,097 downwards.
ACCCAAGGTGGCGGTGAGCACGCCGGTAGTGGCGGTCAGGGCGATGCGGGTGCTGCGCTTGCGCAGGAATTGCGGCATGTAGGGCTCCTTGGGAATGCCGGCGATGCTAGCAAGCGAATGTGAAAAAAATGTCGAAGAATGCAAAGCGTTACAAAACAAAAGGATATAAAAATAACAAAACAATCTAACGAAACGGAATATAAAAATTGAAAGCCAAACGCCATCTCCTTAGTCTGGGCGCATCGCTTCCCACCCGGTTTCAAGGAGCAAACCCATGCCAATCCGTGCCTTCTCCCCGCTTCGTCGCCTGCTGATCGGCGGCCTGCTGGCCAGTGTCGCCAGTGCCCTGCTGCCCTGGTCCGAAGCCTTGGCCAACGACGCCAAGACCCTGCGCATCGGTTACCAGAAGTTCAACAGCATCAACATCCTCAAAGGCAGCGGCGCGCTGGAAAAGGCCCTGGCCCCGCAAGGCGTGAAGGTCAGCTGGCACGAATTTGCCGCCGGCCCGCAGTTGCTCGAAGCCCTGAGCACCGGCGCCATCGACCTCGGCCACGCCGCCGACGCACCTTCGGTGTTCGCCCAGGCGGCCGGCAAACCGGTGGTGTACCTGGCCGCCGAGCAGCCTTATCCACGCGGCATCGGCCTGGTGGTACGCGAGCAGGACCGTGTGGCCGGCGTGCAGGACCTGAAAGGCAAACGCGTCGCCACCGGTCGCGGCTGGAATGCCCAGTACCTGCTGGCCGTCGCGCTGGAACAGGCCGGCCTGAGTTACCAGGACATCACCCCCGCCTACGTGAACAATGCCGCCGATGCCGTGGCCGCCTTGCAGTCGGGTAGCGTGCAGGCCGTGACCCTGTGGGACCCGTTCCTCGCCGCAGCAGAAAGCCAGCCAGGCCTGAAAAACCTGCGTGACGGCAGCGGCCTGTCCAACAACCGCACCTTCTACCTGTCCACCGCCAGCTATGCCGACCAGCACCGTGCGCTGCTGAAAACCTTCTTTACCGAACTGGGCAAAGTCAGCCAGTGGGCCAACGCCAAGCCTGCAGAGGTCGCCGCACTGCTGGCCCCGCAGCTGGGCATCAACGCCAACGTGCTTGAAGTGGCCAGCGAACGCCGTAACTACAACGCCGTGGCCATCACCCCGCAGATCGTCGCCGAACAACAGAAACTGGCTGACACCTTCCAGGGCCTGGGCCTGATTCCCCACAAGTTGCAGGTGGCCGACGCGGTCTACCCGGCTTCCGTGTTGCCTTGAGCGGAGCGCACCTGACATGCCCCGCCCGATCCGCTTCAACGCGTTCAGCATGAACGCCGCCAGCCATCAGTCCCCCGGCCTGTGGCGCCACCCACGCAATACCAGTGTGGCCTTCAACCGCCTGAGCTACTGGACCGACCTGGCCCGCCTGCTGGAACGCGGCCTGTTTGACGCTCTGTTCATTGCCGATGTGCTGGGCATCTACGACGTCTACCAGGGCGGCCCTGAAGCCGCCCTGCGCGGTGGCGTGCAGGTACCGGTCAACGACCCGCTGCTGCTGGTGCCAGCCATGGCCGGCGTCACTGAGCACCTGGGGTTTGGCGTCACCTTTTCGCTCACCTACGAGCACCCCTACCCGTTCGCCCGGCGCATGTCCACACTCGACCACCTGAGCAATGGCCGGGTCGGCTGGAACATCGTCACCGGCTACCTCGACAGCGCCGCGCGCAACCTCGGCCTGGCGCGCCAGCTGGGCCACGACCAGCGCTACGACCTGGCCGAGGAATACCTGCAGGTGCTGTACAAGCTGTGGGAGAAGAGCTGGGACGATGACGCGGTGCTGCTGGAGCGTGACAGCGGGCGCTACATCGAGCCAACCCGGGTGCACCCTATCAACCATGTGGGCGAGCACTTCCAGGTACCCGGCATGCACCTGTGCCAACCGTCGCCGCAGCGCACGCCGGTGCTGTTCCAGGCCGGTGCTTCGGCACGCGGCCAGCAGTTTGCCGCACGCCACGCCGAATGCGTGTTCATCAGCGGCCCGACCCCCACCGTGTTGCGCCGCTACGCCGACGGCATTCGCCAGGCCAGCGAGGCCGCGGGGCGGGGTCGTGATGAGGTGTTGATCTATGCCCAGGCGTTGTTGATCGTCGCCCCTACAAAGGAAGAGGCCGAGGCCCGCTTCGCCGAATACCGTCGCTATGTCGACCTGGATGCCGCCCTGGCGCTGCTGTCGGGCTGGACCGGCATCGACTTTGCCGGCCTCGACCCCGATGCGCCGATCGAATACGTCGAAAACGACGCCGGCCGCGCCGCCCTGGCCGCGTTTACCGCCGCCGACCCGAACCGCCGCTGGACCGTACGCGAGGCCGCCGAGTTCGTTGGCCTGGGTGGTCGCGGCCCGGTACTGACAGGCGCCGCCAGCGAAGTCGCCGACCAGCTGGAAAGCTGGCTGGACCAGACCGGCATCGACGGTTTCAACCTGACCTACGCCGTGCAGCCTGACGACCTGGCCAACGTGGTCGAGTTGCTGGTGCCCGAGCTGCAACGCCGCGGCCGCTACCCGTCGAACTACGCCGAAGGCACCCTGCGCCACAAACTGTTCGGCCAAGGCGATCGGCTGCCGGAACAGCACGCCGGACGCCAGGTCGACATTCAGCGATCAAATACCGGGTATTCCAACATTTAATTTGTGGATGGCGCGCGCTCGACCCTATTCTGTTGCCACATCCCCTGCGCCGCACCGGCCGGTGCGGTTCACGGCACGGGGAGAGAACAACAAGTCGAGATTGTCCATGTCGAACCATTCGTACTTCGCCCCCCACGGTGGGCACCCGGCTCAAACCGAGCTGCTGACTGACCGTGCCATGTTCACCGAAGCCTATGCGGTCATCCCCAAGGGCGTGATGCGTGACATCGTCACCAGCCACCTGCCGTTCTGGGACAAGATGCGCATGTGGGTCATCGCCCGCCCGCTGACCGGTTTTGCCGAAACCTTCTCCCAGTACATCGTCGAGCTGGCCCCGGAAGGCGGCAGCGAGCGCCCTGAGCTGGACCCTAACGCCGAAGCCGTGGTGTTCATTGTCGAAGGCGAGCTGGACATCACCGTTGAAGGCAAACACCACACCCTGGTACCAGGCGGCTACGCCTTCCTGGCCCCGGGCGCCGAGTGGAGCCTGCGCAACAACAGCAAGTCCAACGTCACCTTCCACTGGCTGCGCAAGCACTACCAGAAAGTTGAAGGCCTGGACGTACCGGAGTCGTTCGTCACCCACCGCGACAACGCCACCGTCATCGAGATGCCGGGCACCGAAGGCCGCTGGAAAACCACCCGTTTCGTCGACATGGCCGACATGCGCCACGACATGCACGTGAACATCGTCACCTTCCAGCCGGGCGGCGTGATCCCGTTCGCTGAAACCCACGTGATGGAACACGGCCTGTACGTACTGGAAGGCAAGGCGGTGTACCGCCTGAACCAGGACTGGGTCGAAGTGGAAGCCGGCGACTTCATGTGGCTGCGCGCCTTCTGCCCGCAAGCCTGCTACGCCGGCGGCCCAGGCAACTTCAGCTACCTGCTGTACAAAGACGTGAACCGTCACGTGCACCTGACGCTGAACCCTAAGCGCTAAGCCCAGGCTGATGCCCGCAAGCCCGCCAACCTGGCGGGCTTTCTGTTTGCCGCGCATACTCAAACACCCACCCCCCGCGCGGTACCGGCCATGAACCGCTGCCTGCTGCTCACTGCACTGATGCTGTGTACCCCTGCCCCGGCCGCCGATGACTGGAACCTGGCCTACGACCGCGAAGGCATCCGCGTTTACCTCAGTGGGGCGGCTGACTCGTCCTACCAGCAGTTTCGTGGTGTGAGCACCATGAAAGCCAGCGTGCGCACCCTCACCGACCTACAAGAGAACCTGCGGGTAGCCTGCAAATGGCTATACGCCTGTGACCAGATGCGTTTGCTGGAAGTAGAGGGCGCCAATACCTGGGTGTACCTGACCACCAACCTGCCGTGGCCGACGATGCCGCGGGACATTGTGCTGAAAGTGACCAGCGAACGCCTGGATGACGGCACCCTGCTGCGGCGCCTGAGTGCCGAGCCCGACAGGATCCCCGAGGTGGATGGCCTGATCCGGGTGCAGCATCTGAGCGGTGAGTGGCGGATGAAACCACTGGGCGAGCGCGAGACGGAGGTGACCTACCAGTTGCAGGCCGACCCTGCCGGCGATGTGCCCGGCTGGCTGGCCAACCGGTTCGTGGTGGATGCACCGGTGGTGACGTTGCGGACGTTGCGGGCGGTTGCTGAACGCCAGCCTTGAGGTGTCTCGCCGGCAAGCCAGCGCCCACAGGTACAGCGCGAATCTTGCGACTCGCGCAGTTCAGGTGGGAGCTGGCTTGCCAACGATGGGCTGCGCAACAGCCCCATGGTGCTATGTAGCAGTCGCTGTCTGCGGTTGCGCAGAGGCCTTGGTCCTGCGTCGATAGGCCAGCAACAGGCCCGCATACCACAACGGCATCACGTACAACGCCGTGCGGGTGTCCGGCTCCAGCGCCAGCAGGCACAGCACGAAAATCAAGAACAGCTGCGCCAGCGCGGCGGTGACCTTGCCGCCGGGCAGCTTGAACCTGGACTGCTCATGCGCCTGCGGATTCTGTCGGCGGTAAGCGAAATAGGACAGCAGGATCAGCGACCAGGTAACGATGATCATCACCGCGGAAATGGTCGACACCAGGGTAAACACGGTCATCACTTCCGGGATCACGAACAGCAGCGTCAGCGCAATCGCCATGCACACCCCGGAAAACACCAGCGCCCGCACCGGCGTACCCGAGCCGGACAGGCGCCCGAACGCCGTCGGCGCCTGTTGTTGGTGCGACAGGCCGTAGAGCATGCGCGAGCCCGAGTAGACGCCACTGTTGGCCGACGAGGCCGCAGAGGTCAGCACCACGAAGTTGATGATGCCAGCAGCAGCGGGCAACCCGCCAAGCAGGAACAATTCAACGAACGGGCTGCGGTTGGCCGGCACATTGGCCCAGGACACCACACTGATGATGCACACCAGCGAACAGATGTAGAAAAGCAGGATACGTACGGGGATGGTATTGATTGCCTTCGGCAGGGTCTTCTCGGGGTCTTTAGCCTCGGCCGCTGCGGTGCCGATAAGCTCGGTGCCGACGAAAGAGAAGATAGCGATCTGGAACCCGGCGAGGAAGCCAAGGATGCCATGCGGCATGACCACGCCAGGCGCCACCAGGTGGCTGAACGACGCCGTCACCCCGCCCGGCGAGGTATAGGAGGTGGCGACCATCACCAGGCCGGTTACCACCAGCAGCACGATGGCGACGATCTTGATCAGGCCGAACCAGAACTCCACTTCACCAAAGGCCTTCACCGCCAGCATGTTCAGGCCCAGCAACAGGAACATGGTGCCAAAAGCCGGTAGCCAGGTAGGCACATCGGGGTACCAGTACTGCACGAACCCTGCGACCACCACCACGTCGCCCACCGCCGCCACCACCCAGCTGAGCCAGTACGACCAGCTGAGAATGTAACCGGCCCGTGGCCCCAGGTAGTTGTGCACTAGGTCGGCGAACGATTCCATCTGCAGGTTGGCCAGCAGCATCTCGCCCATGGCGCGCATGATGCAGAACACAAAAAAACCGATGATGGCGTAGACGAGGATGATTGAAGTGCCAGACAGCGCAATGATCTTGCCCGAGCCCATGAACAAACCGGTACCAATGGCGCCACTGATCGAAATAAGCTGTATGTGTCGGTTTTCCAGCCGTCGCTTGAGCACTCGGCCCTCTTGCGGAGCTGCGCTTTGCGCATTGCACGTTTGATGCATAGTCGACCTCTTATTCTTTTTTGGTAAAACTTCAGCGCCCCGCGCCGCACCATTTAATTGGCACCAAGGTGCAAGTTCACTGTCATTGAAAATGATAAAAGCGCAGGTAATAACGAAAACGTACACTCACGCCCGACGCAACTTCGCTGCGGGCTTTTTTATTGTTTGAAACGCACCCTGGGTGGTGCGCCTTGTACCGTTGCACGAAAACAGTTTCATTCTGCCAGTGGCCCGGGCCAAGCGGAACGCTACAGAATGCACACAGCCAAAGGGATTTTTTGCACTGTGGGAAGCCTGGGTGACAGTTTGCGCAATGTGCCTGTCAAATGGCCTAACCCAGCGGTCACATCTTGTAGGTGGAGAGCAGGATGCTGGTCTCGGTATTCTCGATGTGCGGGATGGAGCGAATGGTGTTCAGCGCCCGGTCGAACGCTTCAAGGGTGTCTGCGCGCAGCTCTGCCATAAGGTCCCAGCGGCCATTGGTGGTGTGAATGGCCACCACGTTGGGGTGCCCACGCAGCGCGTGCTTGACCTCTGCGGCGTGGTGGCCGCTGATGCCGATGCTGGTGATCGCCCGCACGCCCTGGTCCAGCGCATCGGAGCGCAAGCGTACCGTGTAGCCGATGATCACGCCCTGCTCTTCGAGGCGGGTGATGCGGTTTTGCACCGTTGCCCTGGCCACCTTGAGTTTTTTTGCCAAGGTCAGCACGGGGGTACGTGCATTGTCCCGCAACAGCGCAATCAGTTCCCGATCGATAGTGTCCATATGCCTGCCAAATAATCATATTGCTACTTTGGGGTGGCAGATTGTCTAGAAAGTTGGCGAAACTGGCAACCTGCATTCTTCCTGTTGACGCAACCTTTCATCAAAATATTCGAGCCGGCGACACTTCGATAACCCTAAGCGCTCACCCTGCAATATCCAGAGGGCAGCGCACAATAACAAGGTGCAAGAGCATGACGTATTTCATTGATGTTCCAACCATGTCGGACTTGGTGCACGACATTGGCGTAGCGCCGTTCATAGGCGAGCTGGCTGCGGCCATTCGTAAAGACTTCAAACGCTGGCAGGAGTTTGATAAATCCGCACGGGTTGCCAGCCATTCGGAAGTGGGTGTGATCGAACTGATGCCGGTCGCCGACAACAGCCGCTACGCCTTCAAATACGTCAACGGCCACCCGGCCAACACCGCGCGTGACCTGCATACCGTGATGGCCTTCGGCGTATTGGCCGATGTCGAAACCGGCTACCCGGTGTTGCTGTCCGAACTGACCATTGCCACCGCCCTGCGCACTGCGGCTACCTCGCTGATGGCAGCCCAGGCACTGGCCCGACCGAACTCGCGCAAGATGGCGCTGATCGGCAACGGCGCGCAAAGCGAATTCCAGGCGCTGGCCTTCCACAAGCACCTGGGCATCGAAGAAATCGTCGCCTACGACACCGACCCGCTGGCCACCGCCAAGCTGATTGCCAACCTCAAGGAATACAGCGGCCTCACCATTCGCCGGGCCGGCTCGGTGGCCGAGGCGGTGAAAGGCGTGGACATCATCACCACGGTCACTGCCGACAAGGCCTACGCCACCATCATCACCCCTGACATGCTCGAACCCGGCATGCACCTGAATGCCGTGGGGGGAGACTGCCCGGGCAAGACCGAACTGCACGCCGATGTGCTGCGCAACGCCCGGGTGTTCGTCGAGTACGAGCCGCAAACCCGTATCGAAGGTGACATCCAGCAGCTGCCCGCTGACTTCCCGGTGGTTGACCTGTGGCGTGTGCTGCGCGGCGAGACCGAGGGGCGCCAGAGCGACAGCCAGGTCACCGTATTCGACTCGGTGGGCTTCGCCCTGGAGGACTACACCGTACTACGTTACGTACTACAGCAGGCCGAAAAGCGCGGCATGGGCACGAAGATCGACCTGGTGCCATGGGTGGAAGACGACCCGAAAGACCTGTTCAGCCACACCCGCGGCCGCGCTGCCAAAAGCCGCATCCGACGCGTTGCCTAACCCCGCTTCCTACCCGGTACTTCCAGATGGCATTCCCGACGCGTTCGATTCAAGCACCTGCAGCAGTGGTCATGGTCAGGCCACATGCGTTCACCCCCAACCCGGAAACCGCAGCCGACAACTCATTCCAGCGCAGCAACCCCAGCCTCGCCGCACAGGCGCTCGCCGAGGTTGCCCGTGATGAAGTCACCCAGGCCGTCGGCCGCCTCGAGGCCGAAGGCGTTCGCGTACACCTGTTCGACGATTTTGGCGAGCACAACACCCCGGACTCGGTGTTCCCCAACAACTGGTTCTCGACCCACCCCGGTGGACATATCGCGATCTACTCGATGTACTCGCGCAACCGCCGCCGCGAGCGGCGCGCCGATGTGATCGAGATGCTCAAGCATGAGTACCGCGTGCAGGATGTAATCGATTATTCAGGGCTGGAGCAGGACGAGCTGTTCCTCGAAGGGACCGGCGCCATGGTATTCGACCACCTGTCGCGGGTGGCTTACACCGCACGCTCCAACCGTGCCGACCCGATTGCCCTGGAGCGCTTCAGCACGCACTTCAACTTCGAGCCGATGGTATTCGACACTGCCGACGAGCAAGGCACGCCGATCTACCACACCAACGTACTGATGTGCGTGGCGACCGAGTTTGCACTGGTGGGTTTTGGCACGTTCACCAACAAGGCGCGGGCCGAGGAAGTGCGCATGCGGCTGATCGAATCGGGCCGCGATGTGATTGACTTGAGCAACCAGCAGATCGGCCAGTTTGCCGGCAATGCCATCGAACTGTCCGGGCGTGACGGGCGTATTCTGGCGCTGTCACGCAAGGCCTTCGACAGCCTGACCAGCGAGCAACGCCGGCGCATCGAGCGCTCGGCGCGGCTGGTGCCACTGGACGTGCCGACCATTGAGATGGCCGGCGGCTCGGTGCGCTGCATGATTGCCGGCATTCACCTGTCGCCACGCCTGGCGGCGGCTTGCGCCTGACCCATCCACCCTCGGCCGACTCGATCTCCTGTGGGAGCGGCCCTGCCGGGGCGCCCCCACAAAGAACGCGTCAGTTCGTAAGGCCGTGTCAGATCCCGCCGCCCGCCAGCAGTTGCGTCATGACCTCGGCCAACGCCTTGACCATCACATCCGCTGTCGGCCGGTGGACGATGACGATTTCATAGCTGTCGACCTCCGGTAGCCCCTGCCCTGCTCCCAGCACCCGGTGCTCACCCGTGGCTGCCCTTGGTGGCAGCAGGCTGATGCCCATGCCATCGGCAACTGCCGCCTGGATACCGCTGAGGCTGGAACTGGTGAAACTGATGCGCCAGCGCCGGCCCATGCTTTCGATAGCGTTGATCATGTCCTCGCGGTACAAGCCGCGCGGCGGGAAGGTAACCAGCGGGATCGGGTCCAGCTCGAAGGCGGGGGTGCGCGCACTGTCGATCCATTGCAGGCGCTCGGGCCAGCAAGCCACGCCCTCCCGGGTGTTGCGCCGCTGCTTGAGCAGCACCAGGTCGAGTTCACCGTTGTCGTAGGCCTGGCTGAGGTCGCGGCACAGGCCGCTGGTCACTTCCAGTTTCACTTGCGGGTGCAGCCGGCTGAAGGCCGACAGCGCATTGGTGGTGCGCCCGCCAACGAAGTCCTCGGGCACGCCCAGGCGTACGGTGGTGCCGACCATCGCCCCGGCCAGGGCTTCGAGCATCTGGTCATTCAGCGCCAGCATGTGCCGCGCGTAGCCCAGCAAGGTCTGCCCGGCGTCGGTTGGTAGCACATCGCGGTTACCCCGCACCAACAGGCGATGGCCGACCATGTCTTCCAGGCGGCGCACCTTCTGGCTGATGGTCGATTGGGTCGAGTGCAGGCGCGCCGCCGCCGTGGTGAAGCTACCGCAATCGGCCACCACCACAATGGCGCGTAGCAGGTCGAGGTCGAACAGGGCTCTATTCGATTTCACGCTGATAGACATCTTGGTATTCAACTGCTGAATGGCAAGACTGCGTTCTATCACGGCTAGTCGCCAAGGGCCACACCTTCCCGCCGAGGGTCGGCGCCACCGGACCAGCCATCGCCGCTGCGCTGGATGATCTGCATGCCGCTGGTCATGGTCATCGGCGTGACCTCATGGCCCCAGGCTGCCAATTGGCGGATCAGCGATTGGCTGGCCAGCCCGGCTTCCACTTCAGTGCCGGCATTGCGGCTGCCGAAGTTGGGCAGGCCGGCCGCCTGCTGCGGGTCGAGCTGCCAATCCAGCAAGCCGATCAGCGCCTTGTTCACGTAGCCAATGATCTGCGAGCCCCCTGGCGAACCAAGGCTGGCCACAAGCTCGCCAGAGGCCCGCGAAAACACCAGCGTCGGCGCCATCGCTGACAGTGGCCGCTTGCCCGGCTGCACCCGATTGGCCACGGGCTTGCCGTGTTCCCGGGGGATGAACGAGAAGTCCGTCAGATGATTGTTGAGCAGGAAGCCCTTGACCATCAGGTGCGAACCGAACGCGGCCTCCACCGAGGTGGTCATGGCCAGTGCCTGACCACTGTCATCCACTGCGCTGAGGTGCGAAGTAGAAATGCGCAATGGCGAGCGGTCGGGAGCCAGGGCCAGGTCGGCGCCTTGCGGTTGGCCCGGCCGAGCACGCTTCATGCTGTGCTCGCCGATCTGCGCTGCTCGGCTGGCCAGGTAGGTGGGGTCGGTCAGGGCCTTGACCGGGACCGGCACGTAATCACTGTCGGCCAGGTACTGAGCGCGGTCGGCGTAGGCCAGGCGCTCTGCCTCGGCGATCAGGTGCACGGCCAGCGGCGAGGCCTCCAGGCCTGACGGGGACGTGTTCGTCAGGGGCCGCAAATCCGCGAGATCGCGCTCTGGCGTGGCGCGCTGCACGGCTTCAAGCATACCCAGCGTCTGCAACACAGTTACCCCACCCGACGATGGCGGCGGCATGCCGCAGACGCGCCAGGCCTTGTAGGTGCCGCACACCGGCTCGCGCTCTTTGGCGGTGTACTGCTCAAGGTCCTGCAACGACAGGTACCCGGCATTGGCATGGCTGCGCACCTTGGCCACGATGGCCCGGGCGATCTCACCCGTGTAGAACGCCTGCGGACCGTGCGCGGCAATCTGCTCGAACGTTTGCGCAAGTTCGGGGTTGCGCAACGTCGTGCCCACCGCCAGCGGCTTGCCGTTTTTATCCAGGAAGTAGCGAGCCATGGCCGGTGAACGGGCAATATACGGGTCGCCCGCCACCAGTGTGTGAAGGCGTTCGGAAACCGCGAAGCCGTTACGTGCCAACGCAATGGCCGGGGCAAAGAGCTGCTGCCAAGGCAGCTTGCCGTGCTGCTCGTGGGCCAGCTTCAGCGCGCGCAGAACCCCAGGCACACCCACTGAACGCCCGCCGATCTGTGCCGACCGGAACGGCATCGGTGAACCATCGGCTTGCAAGAACAGCTTTTCCGTGACCTGCGACGGGGCTGCCTCGCGGCCGTCGAAAGCCTGCACGCGCGTGCCGTCCCAGTAGAGGATAAAGGCTCCACCGCCAATGCCGCTGGATTGCGGCTCGACCAAGGTCAACACCATCTGCATGGCGATGGCCGCGTCGATGGCGCTGCCACCGGCACGCAGCATCGCCCGCCCCGCTTCGGTGGCCAGCGGGTTGGCAGCGGCGGCCATATGCCGGCTGGCGTGCACCGGCTGCAAGCCAGTGCGGTAGCCGGAGGCCAGTTCGGGTGGCGCGGGCAACACTTGCTCGGCACAGGCCCACCCACTCGCGATCGCCAGGCACAGCGCGCTCATCAGCGGTGAGGAGAACTTCATCGTTTTGCTTCCTGCTTTGTCTATTCAGCAGACCACTGTCGGTCATGCGCAAACTTAACTTCAAGACTTTGTGCGATTTTTCTAGGATGCAGGCAGGTCAATCAGGAGCCACTCCATGCGTAGATCACTCACAACCATGCTGTTCGCCCTGCTCACCAGCCTTGCCGCCCACGCCGAGAACACCACCATGGACAACCGCCTGCACAACGCCGCCCGCCAGGACGACGTGCGCACCCTGCAACAGTTGCTGACAGAAGGTGCCCGGCTGGAAAGCCGTGATGAGCAGGGGCGCACTGCCCTGCTGGTGGCCACCCACGGCAACCAGGTGGCGGCGGCGCAAGCACTGATCCAGGCCGGTGCCGACGTGAACGCCAAAGACAACATCAATGACAGCCCTTATCTGTATGCCGGCGCCCGAGGCCTGAACGATATCCTGCGGCTGACCCTGAGCCACGGTGCCAACCTCAAGAGTACCAACCGCTACGGGGGGACTGCGTTGATCCCTGCGGCCGAGCGCGGCCATGTCGAGACGGTGCAGATGCTGATCGATGCCGGGGTGGACGTGAACCACCTGAACCGCCTGCACTGGACCGCGCTTATGGAGGCAGTGATCCTGGGGGATGGCGGACCGCGGCATGTGGAGATCGTGCGCCGGCTGCTGGCGGCGGGGGCGGACCGGCAGATTGCCGACAAGGATGGGGTCACCGCGCTGGAGCATGCGCGCCAGCGAGGGTACCGGGAGATGGAGGCGTTGCTGGCCCAGTAGGCAAGGTTTGCATGGCACGGGCTTCGCCCGTGATCGCCGGCAAGCCAGCTCCCACGTTGACCGCATCGTATTCAAGTCATGTGCAGTACCTGTGGGAGCTGGCTTGCCGGCGATGGGGCCAGCACAGGCAGCACAGAACCTCAGACTACTTCTTCGTACGGCAGCCCCACATAGTTCTCGGCAATGTTCAGCAAGCCCGCCGGGGAGTTCAGGAAGTACTCGCGGTCAGCCTCCTGCATCTTCTGGTCCCAGGCATCCTTGTGGCTGCCGAAGTCATGCAGCAGCTGGGTCATGAACCAGCTGAAACGCTCGCCTTTCCATACCCGGCGCAGGGCCAGCGGCGAATACTGCTCAAGCAGGTCGGTACGACCTTCGCGGTATACCTTGACCAAAATGCGGTAGAGGTAGTTGACGTCCGAGGCTGCCAGGTTCAGGCCTTTGGCACCGGTGGGTGGGACGATGTGCGCGGCGTCACCTACCAGGAACAGGTGGCCATACTGCATGGGTTCGACTACCAGGCTGCGCAGCGGCGCGATGCTTTTTTCCAGCGCTGGGCCAGTCACCAGATCAGCTGCTACGTCGGCGGGCAAACGGGCTTTGAGTTCGTCCCAGAAACGCTCGTCAGACCACGCCTCGACACGGTCCTGCAAAGGTACCTGCAGGTAGTAGCGGCTGCGTGTCTGCGAACGTTGGCTGCACAACGCGAAGCCACGTTCGTGGTGCGCATAGATCAGCTCGTGATTGACCGGCGGTGTGTCCGACAGCAGGCCCAGCCAGCCAAATGGATAAACCCGCTCGTACTGCTTCAGCACGCCCTCGGGGATGCTCTGTCGCGAAACGCCATGGAAGCCGTCACAGCCAGCGATATAGTCGCAGTCCACCCGGTGCACCCGGCCATCTTTTTCGAAGGTCAGATATGGCTTCTCGCCCTTAAGCTCATGCGGCTGGACATTGCTGGCGGCATAGATGATCGGTGCACCTGTGGCTTCACGGGCCTGCATCAGGTCACGGGTGACTTCGGTCTGGCCGTACACCATCACCGTCTTGCCACCTGTCAGGGCTTTGAGATCCAGGCGTTGACGGCGCCCGCCAACCAGCAGCTCGACACCTTCGTGCACCAGGCCTTCACGGTCCATGCGCTCGGCCACACCGGCTTCGCGCAGCAGATCGACCGTGCCTTGCTCCAGCACACCAGCGCGGATGCGGCCAAGTACATACTCGGGCGTCTGGCGCTCTACGATGACGTTATCGATACCGGCCTTGTGCAGCAGTTGGCCTAGCAGCAGGCCAGACGGGCCTGCGCCAATAATTGCAACCTGAGTTTTCATTGTTGTTGTCTCTGTTCGGACGATGCCGGCCCTGGACTGGCAGTGGGGCGGCATCTGCTGTTAGGGTTTGCCCTTGCATTTTTACTGGCAAAAAATGCCCATTAAGTGTGCTATTCCATGAATAACCTGCACTTTTACAAAAATCGTTCGATTAACGGACAGGCTTGCCCGCATGAAATCCACCCTCCCCGGCGTCCCGTTGTTCAAGCTGTATGGTGAAAACACGGCCTGGCCCGGCACCGACCTGTTGCACTGCGAGTCCATCCCGGCACGTAGCCGTTTGCACCACTGGGAAATCAAGCCGCATCAGCATGCCGAACTGTTCCAGCTGCTTTACGTACAGCGCGGCCAGGCCCAGGTTGAGGTCGAAGGCGTGCGCAGTGCCATCGGCGAGGCGGCGATCCAGGTGGTGCCGCCGATGACCGTGCATGGCTTTCGCTTCAGTGCCGATATCCAGGGGTATGTGCTGACCTTTGGCACGGCACTGGTGGCGAACCTGGAACAGCGCCTGGGCGCGCCCCTGACGGTGCTTGCGAAACCGGCGTGTTACCCGCTGGGCCAGGACCGCGTGCACCTGCGCAGCCTGATCAGCACCTTGCAGCAGGAATACCAGGGCAATGCCCCCGCGCGGGCGGCCATGCTCGAAGCGCTGGTCACCGCGCTGATGGTGTGGATCAGCCGCCGCCAGCAGCTGGGTCAAGCGCCGCGAAATCGGGATGAGCGTGACCGCCAGTTGTTGGGGCAGTACCTGCGACTGGTCGAAGCGCATTACCGCGAGCACCTGTCGATGGAGGACTTCGCCGCGCGACTGAATATTCCGAGCCTGCAACTGAACCAGCTGTGCCGGGCGCTGAGTGGGCAGACTGCGCTGCAGGTGCTGCACCAGCGTTTGTTGCTGGAGGCGCGTCGCAACCTGATTTACACGCGGATGAGCATCGGGCAGCTGTCGGACAGCCTGGGGTTCACCGACCCGACGTACTTTGCCCGCTGGTTCAAGCGCTTGAGTGGGCAGACGCCCAATGGCTATCGTCGGTCGGTGCAGCCGGAATGAAATGTGGTTACCTGCATCGGCCTCTTCGCGGGCCTGCCCGCTCCCACAGGGATTGCGTCAGGCCCGCGAAGAGGCCGGTGCAGGCAACACGCATCTTCAGGCCCTGCTTGACGTATACGTCAACCTGCAGTCAGGATAACCGCATACCCCACGCCGAGCCCCAGCATGAGCACCCAGACCTACAGCATCTCCGACCTGTCCCGCGAGCTGGACATCACCACCCGTGCCATCCGTTTCTATGAGGAGCAGGGCCTGCTGAGCCCCGAACGCCGAGGCCTGGAACGTATCTACACGGCGCGCGACAAGGTCAGCCTGAAGCTCATCCTGCGCGGCAAGCGCATCGGCTTTTCGCTGGCCGAGTGCCGCGAGCTTATCGAGCTGTACGACCCCACCAGCGGCAACCTCAAACAGCTCAACAGCATGCTGGCGAAAATCGCCGAACGGCGCGCCCAGCTGGAACAGCAGATGCTTGACATCCACCAGATGCAACTGGAACTGGACACCGCCCAGGAGCGCTGTGAACAAGCCCTGGCCGCCACCCTGAACAACAAAGACAACCGCTGAACGCCACAGGAAACCCGCCATGTCCTTGCCCAAAGAAGTCCGTCTGGTCGAAGTAGGCCCCCGCGACGGTTTGCAGAACGAAGCCCAGCCCATCAGCGTTGCCGACAAGGTGCGCCTGGTGGACGACCTCACCGCAGCGGGCCTGGCCTATATCGAGGTGGGCAGCTTCGTCTCGCCCAAGTGGGTGCCACAGATGGCCGGTTCCGCCGAGGTGTTCGCCGGTATCCAGCAGCGCCCCGGTGTGACATATGCGGCGCTGGCGCCAAACCTGCGCGGCTTCGAGGACGCCCTGGCTGCAGGGGTGAAGGAAGTGGCGGTGTTCGCAGCGGCCTCTGAAGCGTTCTCCCAGCGCAACATCAACTGCTCGATCAGCGACAGCCTCAAGCGCTTCGAACCGATCATGGAGGCCGCGCGCAGCCATGGTGTACGCGTGCGCGGCTATGTGTCGTGCGTACTCGGCTGCCCCTATGAAGGCAAGGTCAGCGCCGAACAGGTGGCCCCGGTGGCCCGCGCCCTGCATGACATGGGCTGTTACGAGGTGTCGCTGGGCGACACCATTGGCACAGGTACCGCCGGCGATACCCGGCGCCTCTTCGAGGTGGTTTCGGCCCTGGTACCGCGCGAGCAACTGGCCGGGCACTTCCATGATACCTATGGCCAGGCATTGGCCAACGTCTATGCCAGCCTCCTCGAAGGTATCAATGTGTTCGACAGCTCGGTGGCAGGGCTGGGTGGCTGCCCTTATGCCAAAGGCGCTACCGGCAACATCGCCACGGAAGATGTGGTGTACCTGCTGCAGGGGCTGGGCATTGCTACCGGTATCGACCTGGACCGGCTGATCGCCGCCGGCCAACGCATCAGCGATGTGCTCGGCCGCGGCAATGGGTCGCGGGTAGCGCGGGCGCGCAACGCGCAGTAAGTCACACGGGTGTCACATACATGTGGGTGAAGTGTTACCGGCCCCACGCTCCACAGCAAAAAATCGGGTAACAGGGAAACAAATCGACAAAATTTCAGGCCCGGCGATTTCGACGAAATCGCTAGGTGCTTGATTTTAAAGGACTTTAAAAAGTTGGCACGCACCCTGCTATATCTTTGGTACAAGAACAAAAAAAATGTGACACCCAATAAAAACAACAGGTAACGGCTCTGACATAACAAGAACAACACGGCAGAGGCGTAGCAAGCAGATCTTTTTGGAGTCGACACGCTTTTCAGGGGTACGCCCCGCGGTCTGGCACAGAACAATAAAACTACCTCAAGGTAGCTACAGCCAGGTTCGGATCAATGATGAAAGCAGGTCAGCGCTCAAAAAAATACGTTTGCTCTTGACCCCGCATGGGGGTCGCTCGCAACACCAAGGCAGGCTGACAAAAACAACAAAAAGCCGGTCTCAATAATAAAAAAAGAGCAAGCAGCAACGCTTTGGGGGGAGCTTCGGCTCCCCTTAGTGCTTCCTGCCTTAGTGCTTCCTGCCCTCCTCCTCCTTCTGCTTCTCCTCGTTCTGTCCTTCGACCTTCTCCACCAGCAACGGCATCGTGCCCAGTACCAGCAGGGCCAGTACCGTGCTGATCAACGCCGTGGCTTCGCGGCCCATGCCCGCAGCCGTACCGATGGCAGCGGTCATCCATAGCCCTGCGGCGGTAGTCAGGCCTTTCACATGGCTGGTGTCCTGGCCGTTTCCCTTGAGGATGGTGCCTGCACCCAGAAAGCCGATACCGGCGACGATACCCTGGATCACCCGGCTTAGCGCCTGCTCATCAGCCCCGGCCATGCTGGGTGCCAGCACGAACAGCGCGGCGCCCAGCGAGACCAGCATGTGGGTGCGTACCCCGGCGGATTTGCCCTTGTGTTCGCGCTCGAAGCCCAGCACCGCGCCAAGTATGGCTGCCATCAGCAGGCGCACGAGAATGCGAGTGACCTCGCGCTCATCGGTGACATCCGCGAATTCGGCCTGGATAGCTTGCCAGATGACGTCCATTACAGTTGTCCCCATGCTGAGCATTGTGTGGCCAGGTCCAGCCTTTTCGCGGGCATGCCCGCTGCCACAAGTAATGCACAGTTCTTGATATGTGTGGTGACCTGTGGGAGCGGGCGTGCCCGCGAAGCGGCCGGCCAGCCCTATGCAAGGGTTGACCTCTGTACACAGGGCAAAGTGCCGCTCAGCCTGTCGATGCAGCAACCAGCCCCTCACTGTGGTCCACCCTGTAACCACCAGCAGGAGCACGTCACCATGCCCATTGAAATCGACGAAGCCACCCAACGCTGCACCTTGATCGGCGAAGACCTGCGCATCGAGGGTGATGGCCCCGATATCGAAATCATCACCGACGAACAACTGCGCATGTCTGTGGCCTTGCTCGCAGGCCAACGCGTGCCCATCACCGAATCCGAGGCCGATGCACTGACCGTGGCGGGTGCGGTGGATAGCCGCAGGCATCTGAAGACCAGCGTGCCAGGCTCGGTGATCTAAGGCCTGACGGGGCCGAGCGGTTAATCTGATACGGTTTTTATCGCAAAATCTGAGCCTGTGCTGATAACAGCCTCAGGGCCATAGTGCTCATGCCTGATCGAGGCCTGATGAGCACCGAACCATGAATAACAGAATCCCTTTTACAGAGATCGCCGCCGCCCCAGCCAGCCAACAACCGCGACGCATCGACAGCGGCATTCACACCCGCAGTTTTACCGGGCTGTACCGTAGCCTGCGCATCGGCTTTGCCGGGGCCTTGTTCGTGCTGTTTTTTGGCACTGCCTGGCTGAACTGGAATGGCCGCCAAGCCGTGCTGTGGGACTTGGGTGAAAGCAAATTCCACATCTTTGGCGCCACCTTCTGGCCACAGGATTTCATCCTGCTGTCGGCGCTGCTGATCATCTGCGCATTCGGCCTGTTCGCCATCACCGTGTACGCCGGCCGCGTGTGGTGCGGCTACAGCTGCCCACAAAGCACCTGGACCTGGCTGTTCATGTGGTGCGAAAAGGTCATAGAAGGTGACCGCAACCAGCGCATCAAGCTTGCCACCGCGCCGTGGAGCCTGAACAAACTGGCGCGCCGCACCCTGAAACACAGCCTGTGGCTGGCCATCGGTGTAGTCACCGGGCTGACCTTCGTCGGCTACTTCACCCCAATCCGCCCACTGGCCGCAGAACTGTTCACGTTGCAACTGGGCGGCGTGGCGCTGTTCTGGGTGCTGTTCTTTACCGCTGCCACCTACATAAACGCAGGCCTGCTGCGCGAAGCGGTGTGCCTGCACATGTGCCCGTATGCGCGCTTCCAGGCGGTGATGTTCGACAAGGACACCCTGGCGGTTGCCTACGACCCGCGCCGTGGTGAAGCCCGTGGCCCGCGCAAGAAAGGCAGTGACGTTGGCGCACAAGGCCTCGGCGACTGCATCGACTGCACGCTATGCGTGCAAGTGTGCCCTACCGGCATCGATATCCGCGATGGTTTGCAAATGGCCTGCATCGGATGCGCGGCGTGCATCGACGCCTGCGACGGGGTGATGGACAAGATGGGTTACGCCCGCGGGTTGATCGGTTACAAGTCCGAACACAGTTTGCAGGGCGGCACCACCCACTGGCTGCGCCCGCGCCTGCTGGGCTACGTCGCTGCGCTCGGGGTGATGATCGCAGCACTGGTGGTGGCCTTGCAGATGCGCCCGATGGTTTCGCTGGACGTGATCAAGGACCGCGGCCTGTTCCGGGAAAACGCCCAGGGCCAGATCGAGAACATTTACCTGCTCAAGGTCATCAACAAGACCGAGCGCACCCAGCACTATGCGCTGCGCCTGCTGGACGCTGACGGTTTCACCTTGCAGGGCACCACCGCATTGGTGATCCCGGCTGGCGAAATGAGCGAACTGCCGGTATCGGTGGCGATGCTGGCTGAGCGCCCGGCCAGCAGCTCGCAAACGCTGAGCTTCGAAATCAGCGAGCGCGACGACCCTGCCATCCGCAGCGTGGCCCAAAGCCGCTTCGTCGCACCGATGAACCGCTGATCCCTTACACTGACTCCACCTTGCCTGCCAGGCTTCGACAGAAGGCCAGAATGAAACGCTACGAACGCTTCGCCGACGACATTGCCGAACTGATCCGCTCCGGGGTCCTGGGCCCCGGCCAACGCGTGCCTTCGGTACGCTACGCCAGCCAGACCCACGGGGTCAGCCCGTCCACCGTGTTCCAGGCCTACTACCTGCTGGAGCGGCGCGGGCTGATCCGTGCCCGGCCGCGCTCGGGTTATTTCGTCAACGCCCACGCCCCGCGCCAGTTCAGCGAGCCGCAGGCATTGCAGCCGGTCAGCGAGTCGACGGACGTGGACGTCAGCGGCCTGGTGTTCTCGATCCTCGACTCGATCAAGGACCCCAACACCATACCGTTCGGCTCAGCCTTCCCCAGCCCCGAACTGTTTCCGCTGCAGCGCCTGTCGCGCTCGCTGGCCAGCGCCAGCCGCAGCATGGACCCTCGCATGGTGGTCACCGACCTGTCGCCCGGTAACCCGCAGCTGCGCCGGCAGATTGCCCTGCGCTACATGGTCGGTGGGCTGATGCTGCCGATGGAAGAGCTACTGATCACCAACGGTGCACTGGAAGCGTTGAACCTGTGCCTGCAGGCAGTTACCCAACCGGGCGACCTGGTGGCCATCGAGGCCCCCGCCTTCTATGCCTGCCTGCAAGTGCTGGAGCGGCTGAAGCTCAAGGCTGTGGAAATCCCCGTGCACCCGCGCGAAGGCATGGACCTGGGGGTACTGGCACAGACGCTGGAAAAGCACCCGGTAAAGGCCGTGTGGTGCATGACCAACTTCCAGAACCCGGTAGGCGCCAGCATGCCGGAGGCCAAGAAGCAGGCGCTGGTGGAACTGCTGGCGCGTCACCAGGTGCCGCTGATCGAAGACGACGTGTACGCCGAGCTGTACTACTCGCAGCAGGCGCCCAAACCGGCCAAGGCCTTCGACACCCAAGGCCTGGTCATGCACTGCGGCTCGTTCGCCAAAAGCCTGGCGCCCGGTTACCGCATTGGCTGGGTGGCGGCCGGGCGCTTTGCGCAGAAGATCGAGCGGCTGAAACTGATGACTTCGCTGTGTGCCTCGATGCCGGCCCAGGCAGCGATAGCCGACTACCTGCAACACGGTGGCTATGACCGCCACCTGCGCAAGCTACGCTACGCCCTTGAAGGCCAACAGGCCAACATGCTGGCCGCCATCGCCCGCCACTTCCCGGCGCAGACACGGGTCAGCCAGCCCTCGGGTGGCTACTTCCTGTGGCTGGAACTGCCCGAGCAGATGGATGCCCTCAAGCTGTTCCACATGGCCCTGGCCCAGGGCATCAGCATCGCCCCGGGGCCGATTTTTTCGCCCACCCGCCGCTTCGGCAACTGCATCCGCCTCAACTACGGCAGCCCCTGGCATGACGGTGCCGAACGGGCCATGGAGACGCTCGGGCGAATCATTCGCTCGTTCTGATCGCTACAAGCCTGAAGGGGGACTATAGTTGCCCGATCCGTTCATGGGGCTTGGGTCATGCAGCCAGATTCGCTTCCATCGATCACCCAACTGCAGGCGCGTGTCGCAGAACTGGAAGCATGCTTGGCAGAACGCGAAGACAGCGCCCATGCACACAACAAGCTGCTCGGTGAACTGCTCGACAACAGCCTGGCCAACGTGTTTGCCGCCGATCGTACGATGCGTCTGGTGGCCATCAACCGAACGGCTCGCGAAACCTTCCAGCGCCACCGCGGCTTCTTGCCGCAGATCGGCGATTACGTGCCGCAGTTCCTGACCAATCAGCCCGATATCATGAATCGGTTGGCCCCGGTTTGGCCGCGTGTGCTGGCCGGCGAAGCGTTTGTCGATACCGTCACCTTCGGTCCACCTGATGCGCCGCGCCATTACGAAATCCGCTACCACCCGATGCGCGATGCGCAGCAGCGGATCCAGGGCGGATACATGTTTGCCTATGACATCACCGAGCGCTTCGCCGAACAGCAACGCCTGCGCCAGGCCGAGGAGGCTCTGCGCCAGTCGCAGAAAATGGAAGCGGTCGGTCAGTTGACCGGCGGCATTGCCCACGACTTCAACAACCTGCTGGGCAGCCTGCTCGGCGCAGTGGAAATGGCCGAACGGCGCCTGGACCAACAACGCCGTGCCGACACCGCCCGCATGCTCGAACTCTGCCGCAGTACTGCCTTGCGCGCCGCTGCGCTGGTAAAGCGTCTGCTGGCCTTCTCGCGGCAGCAGACGCTGGTGCCGCAACCGGTTGATGTGCAATGCCTGGTAGCGGGCATGCAAGACCTGATCGTCAGCGCTATTGGCCAGCACATTGACTTTCACGACCGAACACTGGCCGGGCAATGGTCAATTCACGTCGATCCGCAGCAGCTGGAAAATGCTCTGCTGAACCTGTGCATCAATGCCCACGATGCCATGCCCCTGGGCGGTACGCTCAGCATCGCTTGTGCAAACAGCGACCTCGCCGTGGCTGAGGCCGGTCACTTGGACCTGCCTGCCGGGCGCTACTTGCACATTCGCGTTGCCGATAACGGCATGGGTATGTCCAGCACGGTGCGCCAGCGCGCCCTGGACCCTTTCTTCAGCACCAAGCCACTCGGTCAAGGTACCGGCTTGGGGTTGTCCATGGTCTATGGCTTTGTCCGCCAGTCCGGCGGGCAGTTGCAGATCGAAAGCGCGCCTGGGCAAAGCACCTGCGTTCATCTGTACTTCCCCCTGGAGGCAAGCATCGCTGCCTGCAGCCAGCCTGTGCCACTCACCACCGGCGTCGAGCTTTCTGCCCCCCGCGTGCAGCGAATCATGCTAGTGGAAGACCAGCCAGCCATGCGCCTGGTGCTTGTCGAAGTACTGACTGAACTAGGCCATGAAGTACAGGCTTTCGACCGTGGGCGCCCGGCGCTTGAGGCTATGCATGCGGGCGTACCTCCGGACTTGCTGATCACGGATGTCGGCCTGCCCGGTGGAATCGACGGATATCAGCTGGCAGAAGCGTTTCAAACGCTTGTAGCCAAAGCGCCCGTTCTGCTGATTACCGGCTATGACCCTGCCGAGATCCCGATCAGTAGCCGGCCGGACAGGCGCACCGAGGTGCTGTGCAAACCGTTCAACCTGCAAAGCCTTGGCCAGCGAATTGACCACCTGTTGGGGATTGCCACGCCGCGACGCTGACCGCCTATCCGCCTATCCGCCTGCGGGTGAACGCGTTAAAGTCTGCGCATCCTTTTTCGTCGGACGTCGGCATGCCATCCCGTGACCTGCTCACACTGCGTCAACAAGTCGAAGCCCTGCAACGGCGCAACGCGCTGCTGGAAGCACAGCTCGCCAGCTTTCAAGACCAGGATCAGGACTTTTACCGGTCGTTGTTCGACACCATGGACGAAGGCTTTTGCATCATCGAGTTCTTTGACGGCCCACATGGCCCGCTGAGTGACTATGTGCATGTGCTAGCCAATGCGGCCTATGCCAAGCACGCCGGCATCCCCGACGTGGTCGGGCAGAAACTGCGCGAGATGGTGCCTGATGAGGCCGATGACTGGGTGGCCCGCTATGGCGCAGTGCTTCGCACAGGCGAACCGCTGCACTTCGAGCAGGAGCTGGTCGCCACCGGCCATGTGCTGTCGGTGACCACGTTTCGCGTAGAGCCTGCAGAGAGACGCCAGGTAGCCGTGCTGTTCAAGGATGTCACCGAACGCCGGCGTGCAGAGCAGGCCCTGCAGCGCCTCAACGAAGAACTGGAACAGCGGGTGAATGCCGCACTGGCGGAGCGACGCTTGTTTGCCGAATTGGTCGATCACAGCGTGGTCAATGTGCATGTGGTGGACAAGGGCCTGCGCTGGCTGGCTGTGAACCGCCAGGCCAAGGATGACTTCCACCTGCTGTACGGAAGGACACCAGAAATCGGCGACTACCTGCCCGGGCTGTTCGAAGACGGAGGCGCTGGCCAGACACCTATTCTGCCAATGTGGCAGCGCGCCCTGGCTGGCGAGCAGTTCATCGAAATTGGCACCTTCGGCAAGCCTCCCATGCTGCGCCATTACGAATTGCGCTTCAACGCCTTGCGCGACCCAAAAGGCGAGATACAAGGCGCGTTCCTGTTTGCTTATGACATCAGTGAACGGGTGCAAGAGCAGGAACGCCTGGCCAAGGCCGAAGAAGCACTGCGCCAGGCACAGAAGATGGAGGCCGTAGGCCAGCTCAGTGGCGGCATTGCCCACGACTTCAATAATCTGCTGGGTGGCATCCTTGGCGCCCAGGAACTGATGCGTCAACGCCTGGACCAGTCACGCTTCGACGCCCTGGAGCCCTTGCTGGAGCTGTCCAGCGGCTCGGCGCGGCGGGCCTCTTCGCTGGTGCACCGGCTGCTGGCGTTCTCTCGCCAGCAGACTCTGCAGCCCTGCTCCACACAAGTGGCCACGTTGGTTGCCGGCATGGAGGACCTTCTGCGGCGCACCATCGGCCCTGCCGTTAGCCTGAGCAGCCGCTTCGCCAGCCAGCTGTGGCCAACCTTCATCGACCCGCCTCAACTGGAAAGCGCCCTGCTCAACATCTGCATCAACGCCCGCGATGCCATGCCTGCGGGTGGTGTGATCGAGATCATTGGCGATAACCTGATGCTTGACGACGAGCAGGCCCAGGCAGTGGAGCTGCCAGGCGGCGAGTATGTGCGGCTGAGTATCCTCGACAACGGCAAGGGCATGTCGGCTGAAGTGGCCGAGCGCGCAGTCGACCCGTTCTTCACCACCAAACCGATGGGCCAGGGAACCGGGCTGGGTCTGTCCATGACTTACGGCTTCGTGCGTCAGTCGGGTGGGCAATTACGCGTGCTGTCGGTGCTTGGCGAAGGCACCCGCATCGAGCTGCTGCTACCCCGCCACGACGAGCAACCCAAGGCCCCTGCCGGCAAACCGCAGCGCACGCCTTTGCAAAGAAGCAGCGCGGCTGCGAAGCGCATTCTGTTGATCGAAGACCAGACCGCCTTGCGCCTGGTGGTGGGCGAAGTGCTGGAAGAGCTGGGCTATCGGGTGGACGCCTTCGAGAATGGCCCGACCGCCCTCGCCCACCTGCAAAGCGGCGAACGGCCAGACCTGCTGCTGAGCGATATCGGGCTGCCGGGTGGCCTAAATGGCCGCCAGGTGGCCGAGCGCTGCCGTGTGCGCTACCCAGACCTCAAGGTGCTGTTCATCACCGGTTACGATGAGAGCGCGGCGCTCAGCGACGGCCAGCTGTTGCAGGGTACCTCGGTGCTGACCAAGCCGTTCGAGCTGGACACACTCGCCGAGCGGGTACGCGAGCTGCTGGGGGATTGACGGGCGCGCTCAGCGCCCGCCGCTCAGGTCGATGAAACTGCCGGTGGAATAGGACGCTTTGTCCGAGAGCAGCCAGAGAATGGCTTCGGCCACTTCCTCGGGGCGCCCGCCGCGCCCCATGGGCAAACCGGGCTCAAGCTTGCTGACCCGGTCGGGGTCGCCGGACAAGGCATGGAACCCTGTGTGGATGTAGCCTGGGCGAACGCCATTGACCCGCACGCCCTCGCCTGCCACTTCTTTTGCCAGGCCGATGGTGAAGGTGTCGAGCGCGCCCTTGGAGGCGGCATAGTCGACATATTCGTTGGGCGAGCCCAGGCGCGCAGCCATCGATGACACGTTGACAATGGCCCCGCCGTGCCCACCATGCCGATGCGCCATGCGCAACAAGGCGTGCTTGGCGCAGAGCATGGGGCCGACGACGTTGGTTTTCATGATCTTCAGCAGGCGGAACTCGGACATTTCCTCGACACGGCTCTGCTGGCCGATGGTGCCGGCGTTGTTGACCAGTGCGGTGACCGGGCCGAGCTCTTCGTCGACGCGCTGAAACAGGTGGATGATCTCATCCTCGACGCTGACGTCGGCGCGCACGGCGATAGCCTCGGCGCCCAGGGCGCGGACCTGGCCGAGGAGGGTTTCGGCGGCCTGGTCGTCGGCGTGGTAGTTGATGCAGATGCGGTAGCCCTGGCGTGCCGCCAACAGCGCCGTGGCGGCACCGATACCGCGGCTGCCGCCGGTGATGACGATGACGTTCTCCATGATTATGCCAATCGCTTGGGAAAGGGAGGATCGACAATAGGCGAAAAGGCTACAGATGGGAATGACCGAGGTCAGCTCACACAACCGTGGCCGTGTGATTTAGCTCAATGCCCCGCCGATGCCGGCCCGGCCTTGGCAGTGAACGGTGGCTTGGCGAACCACACCAGCAGGATCAACCCGGCAAACACCCAGGTCATCAGGGTGAAGTAGTCCACTGTCGACATCATGTAAGCCTGCCCGTTGAGTATCTGCTCCAGCTGCGCATAACTCTGCGGGCTGGCCCCACCCAACTGCTCAAGCGTATGCCGCGTCGCCGGGTCGAACTGGCTGATGTTTTCGCTGAGATAAGCATGATGCTGGTCCGCCCGGCGAATCCAGATCCACGTCGTCAACGACGCCGCAAAACTCCCGCCCAAGGTACGCAGGAAGGTCGCAAGCCCCGAACCGTCGGCAATCTGGTGCGGCGGCAGGTCGGATAGCAGGATGCTCAAGGTCGGCATGAAGAACAACGCCACGCCAATGCCCATGAACAGCTGCACCAAGGCCACATGCTGGAAGTCCACCTCGCTGGTGAACCCGGCACGCATGTAGCAACTGGTGCCGATCGCCAGGAACGCCAGCCCCGCCAGCACACGCAGATCGAAGCGGTGCGCGTACTTGCCCACGAACGGCGACATGATCACCGGCAGCAAGCCGATCGGCGCCACCGCCAAGCCCGCCCAGGTGGCGGTGTAGCCCATCTGCGTCTGCAACCATTGCGGCAGGATGAGGTTGATACCGAAGAACCCCGCATAACCGCCGACCAGCACGATGGTGCCGACGCGGAAGTTGCGGTGCACGAACAGGCGCAGGTTGACCACCGGGTGGCGGTCGGTCAGTTCCCAGATCACGAACACCGCCAGGAACACCACCGAAATCAGGCTACCGATAATGATGAACGACGACTCGAACCAGTCCAGGTCGTTGCCTTTGTCGAGCACGACCTGCAACGCCCCGACACCGACAATCAGCGTCAGCAAGCCGATGTAGTCCATCGGCTGGCGGCTGGTGACCACAGGCCGGGCACGCATCTGCTGGCGCACCACAGCGGCGGCAAACAGGCCAATGGGCACGTTGATGAAGAAGATCCACGGCCAGCTGTAACTGTCGGTGATCCAGCCCCCCAGGATCGGCCCGGCAATGGGCGCCACCACCGTGACCATCGCCAGCAGCGCCAGGGCCATCCCCCGCTTGGCCGGGGGGTAGACGGCAATCAGCAAGGTCTGGGTCATCGGGTACAACGGCCCGGCGACCACGCCCTGCAATATGCGGAAACCGACCAGCTCGGGCATCGACTGGGCGATACCGCACAGGAACGACGCCAGCACGAACAACAACGTGGCCCAGATGAACAGTTTCACTTCGCCAAACCGCCGGCTGAGCCAGCCAGTCAACGGCAAGGCGATGGCATTGCTCACCGCGAACGAGGTAATGACCCAGGTGCCCTGCTCGTAACTCACCCCCAGGTTGCCGGAAATGGTCGGCAATGCCACGTTGGCGATGGTGGTGTCGAGCACCTGCATGAACGTCGCCAGCGACAGCCCGATGGTGGTCAGCAGCAGGCTCGGCGGCGTGAACTGGGCAGCGGCGTTGTTGCTCATCGCTGGGCCGTCTTGCCGGTTGCGCTGTTGTCGTGGATCAACCGGGCGATCAGGTTGTCGGCTTCGACCAACTGACGGTCATACACCTGGGTGGTGTAGCTGGCCTGCTGTGGGGGCTGCTGGGCCAGGGCCGGGCCGCTTTGGTCATGCAGGTCGACTTCTACTACGGTGGACAGGCCAATGCGCAGTGGGTGGTCCTTGAGCTGATCGGGGCTCAGGTGAATACGCACGGGGACGCGCTGGACAATCTTGATCCAGTTGCCGGTGGCGTTCTGTGCCGGCAACAGGGCGAAGGCACTGCCGGTACCGGCGCCAAGGCTGTCGACCGTGCCGCTGTACTTGACCTCGCTGCCGTAGAGGTCGGCGCTGATCTGCACCGGCTGGCCGATGCGCATCTCACGCAGCTGGGTTTCCTTGAAGTTGGCGTCGATCCACACCTGGTCCAGCGGGATCACCGCCATGGTCGCGGTGCCTGGCTGCAGGCGCTGGCCCAGTTGCACAGTACGCTTGGCAACGTAACCGGTAACCGGTGCCACCAGGGTGGTGCGAGCGTGGTCGAGGTAAGCCTGGCGCAGGTCGGCGGCGGCGGCCATTACCTCGGGGTGCGAGGAAACCACGGTGTCGTCGACCAGCGCGCTGCTGGTGCTGAGCTGCTGACGTGCGCTGTTGACAGCGGCCTGGGCGACACTCAGGTCGTCGCGGGCGTGGGACAGCTCTTCTGCAGCAATCGCCCCGCTATCTGCCAGCACCTTGCGCCGGTTGAAGTCCTGCTGGGCTTTGCGCAGTTCGGCCTGGCGGGTTTCCAGCTGGGCCTTGAGCGAGTCGACATTGCTGTACAGCCCGCGCACCTGACGCACGCTGCGTGCCAGCTTGGCTTCGGCAGACTGCAGGGCCACCTCGCTGTCGGCCGGGTCGAATTGCAGCAACACCTGGCCGGCATGGACCAGGTCGCCGTCATCGGCACCGATGCTGGTGACGGTGCCGGTGACTAGCGGGGTGATCTCCACCACGTTGCCGTTGACGTAGGCATCGTCGGTGCTTTCGTGCCAGCGCCCCACCAGGCTGTACCAGGCCCAGGTGCATGCACCGGCAAGTACCAGCAACAGCAGCAGGCCAAGCAGCCAGGCCTTGCGCTTGCGCGACGGCTCGGGCGCGGCGGAGGGAGTCGGGGTATCTGCGGGAGTAGCCATGACAATACCTTGGATAATTCGTGACAGGGTTCAACGGTCGCCAAAGCGGCGGATCGTCAACGGGTCGCCAGCACCGAGCAGGACCTTGGCCAGCAGGCCTTCCAGGGCCTTGAGCTCATCGGGCGCCAGCACGCCGCACAACTCGTTCATGGCGGCAGCGCCAATTTCCGGGAGGCGGTCGGCCAGGCGCTGGCCATCGGCGGTGAGCGCCAGGCGCACCAGGCGGCGGTCGTCGGCGCAGCGGTTGCGCACAATCAGCTCCTTCTGCTCTAGCCGGTCCAGCATGCGGGTCATCGAACCGCTGTCCAGGCCCAGGTAGCGGCACAGCTCGGCCGGGGTATCCACCTGGTACTGGGTGACGATGATCAGCACCTTGAACTGCGCTGCGGTGACGCCCTCTGATTCGAGGTGCCAGTCGAGAATGCGGTCCTTCAGGATTGCCGCGCGGCCAAGCAGCATGCCGATGGCGCAGGTCTGGAAGTTTTCGGGGGAGAAGTGGGCCATCGGAGGCTGCTCGGGCAATTGTGTGAAAATATTACTGCCTAGGCAGTGAATGTCAAAGCCTTGATTAGCTAGCTATGGAAAATTTCATGCTTTGAGCCTGAAATACGGCCCTTGTAGGAGCGGCCTTGTGCCGCGATGGGGCGCGAAGCGGCCCCAGTTTTGTGCCAGGGCAGCAATTTTTGGGGCCGCTTTGCCGCCCATCGCGGCACAAGGCCGCTCCTACAAGGGCCTGCGTCAGGGCGGTTAATGCGCCCGCAGGCCCAGCGCCTCAACCGCTCCGCAGGCAATCGCCATGCCTACCAGCTCTGCCAGGCTGCCCGCCTGCAGCCGCTTCATCACCCGGCCGCGGTAAAGGTCGACGGTCTTCACACTGATGCCCAGTTGCTCAGCAATCTCGCGGTTGCTCAACCCTTGGGCCAACGGCACGAAAACGTCGCGCTCACGCGGCGTCAGGCTGTCGATGCGCACTTGCACCAAGGCCAGCGCCTGATCGCCCTGCCGCGCCCGCCCGGCGTGCTCCAGCGCCGCCTGCACGCTGTCGAGCAGCAACTGGTCGTTATAGGGCTTTTCGATGAAATCACAGGCGCCAGCCTTGAATGCCCGCACCACGATCGGCACATCGGCATGGCCGCTGACGAAGATCACCGGCAGCGCCAGGCCACGCTCGCGCATCGCCTGCTGGACGGCCAACCCGCCCAGCCCCGGCATACGCACATCCAGCAGCACACAGGCGGGCCCATCGTCGACGCAGGCATCGAGAAACGCTTGCCCGCTGGCGAACGGCAAGGCTTGCAGGCCCACCGACTGTAACAGCCAGACTGTCGAATCGCGCATACCCTGGTCGTCATCAACCACATACACTTTTGCTTGCACCACCGCCCCCCTTTACGCCCTGCTGACTGCCAGCCGGCAGCACAGTACCAAACCGCCGTTATCACCCGCGCGCGCCCACAGGCTGCCGCCAAAGCCTTCGATCAGGCTGCGGCTCATGCTTAAACCCAGGCCCAGGCCGTCAGCCTTGCTGGTGGTGAACGGCGTGAAGATTTCATCCAGGCGCTCCGGCGCTACACCCGGGCCCTGGTCGGCCACCTCGACCAGCACACCATCGCCGTCCCGCGCGGCGCCGAGCAGGATACGTGACGGCTGGTCGCCGTGCAGCTCACGGTTGGCATCGATGGCATTGCGCAACAGGTTAAGCAGCACCTGTTCCAGCAATACCCGGTCGGCATACACCGAAGGCAGCTGCGCACTCACGCGCAGCTCGACCAGCACCTGGTCGCGCGCGGCCTCCCAGGCGCACAGCCGCATGGCTTCGCCGGCCACTTCGGCCACGTCCAGCGCCTGCAGCCGCCGTGGCCCTTTGCGCAGGAAGGCGCGCAGGCGGCGGATCACTTCAGCGGCGTGGGTGGCCTGCTCGCGGATACGCAGCAGGCCCTGCCCTACCCGCTCGCGGGCCTGGGGATCACCCTCCAGGCCCTGCAGGTAACGCTGGCTGGCGTTGGCGTAGTTGACCACCGCCGCCAGTGGCTGGTTGATCTCGTGGGCAATGCCTGAAGCCAGCTCGCCGAGGGTGGCCAACCGTGCACTGTGCGCCAGGCTTTCCTGGGCTTCGATGCGCAAGGTGATGTCGCGGGACACGCTGACCACCTCCACCACCGAGCCGGTGTAGGTTTCGCGGATGGCCCGGCTGGCAATTTCAAACCAGCGATAGCCGCCACAGGCCTGGCGCACCCGGCAGGTCATTGTGTGATAGCCATCGTGGTCCAGGGCAGCGGCCGCCTGGCGCAGCACCTGGCGGCGCTCACGCGGGTGCAGCAGGGTATGCACGGCTATGCCACGCAATTGCTCGGGCCACAGGCCGAGCAGGCGAAACGCTGCTGGCGAGGCATCCAGGAAACGGCCATCCGGGCTGTGCCGGGAGATCAGGTCGGTGGTGTTTTCAATGATCAGCCGGTACAGGCGCCGGGCGCGGCTGGCCTCGCGTGCACCACGGCGTTCTTCGCTGGCGTCGCGACAGCGCCCGAGCACCTGCTGGCCCTGGTCATCCGGAATGAAAGACCACAGCACGGTGCGCTCCCCCACTTGCACCTCGACGTCGGCAATCGCCCGGTTCTGGCGCAAGCACGCACGCACCAGGGCGGCACAGTTGGCCGGCAGCCAGCTGGTCAGCGCCGGGCCTTCGTCAATCCACGCTTGCAGCGCCGCGTTGAGTACCAGTGGCTTGGCGTCGGCTGCCAGCATAAGGCTGGGTTGTGGGTCTTTGGCAAGCAAGGGGTAAGCAGTCTCGTCCACGGTAGGCGGCTCGTTGTTATAGTAGTTTTACTATATTGCTATAGTCGATATTCCTACTACCATAGCGACTCGCGTAAAACTGCGACAGAGGGAGCGACCCACCGTCCGCCTCCCTGCACCCTGAACAGAGCTAACAATCAGCCATCGGGGGCCAAGCGCATAAGCAGCGCCTGCCTCCCTTACAGGATTACCGCATGTCGATCTATGCCCAGGGCCTGATGCCCGCTGCCGTCAACCATGTCGCCCTCACCCCGCTAAGTTTCATCGAACGCACCGCCGCCGTGTACGGCAACTACCCGGCGGTGATCCACGGTGCCATCCGCCGCAACTGGCAAGAAACCTACCAACGCTGCAGGCGCCTGGCCAGCGCCCTTGCAGGCCGTGGCATAGGGCGTGGCGACACGGTGGCGGTGATGCTGCCCAACACCCCGGCGATGCTCGAAGCGCACTTCGGTGTGCCCATGACCGGCGCCGTGCTCAACACCCTGAACGTGCGCCTGGACGCCGAGGCCATCGCCTTCATGCTGCAGCATGGTGAAGCCAAGGTGCTGATTACCGACCGCGAGTTCCATGCGGTGATCGAGGCCGCCCTGGCGTTGCTCGAGCACCCGCCCCTGGTGGTGGATGTGGATGACCCGGAGTACGGCGAAGGCCGTGCGGTCAGCGCGCTGGACTATGAAGCCCTGCTCGCCGAAGGCGACCCGGAATTTGCCTGGGAATGGCCGGATGACGAGTGGCAGGCCATTTCGCTCAACTACACCTCCGGCACCACCGGCAACCCCAAGGGCGTGGTCTACCACCACCGCGGCGCCTACCTTAACGCGCTGGGCAACCAGATGACCTGGGCCATGGGCCACCGCCCGGTGTACCTGTGGACCTTGCCCATGTTCCACTGCAACGGCTGGTGCTACCCCTGGACCATCACCGCCCTGGCCGGCACGCACGTGTTCCTGCGCCGGGTCGACCCGCAGAAGATCCTGACCCTGATCCGCGAACACCGGGTCACCCACCTGTGCGGCGCCCCGATTGTGCTCAACGCCCTGGTCAACATGCCCGAGGCAGCCAAAGCCGCCATCGAGCACCCGGTACAGGCCATGGTCGCCGGCGCCGCACCACCGGCCAAGGTCATTGGCGCCGTGGAAGAGATGGGCATCCACGTCACCCACACCTACGGCCTGACCGAAGTCTATGGCCCGGTGACCGTGTGTGCCTGGCATGACGAGTGGAACGAACTGTCGCTGGAAGAGCGTGCGCGAATCAAGTCACGTCAGGGCGTGCGCTACCCGACCCTGGACGGGTTGATGGTGGCCGACCCGCAGACACTCGAGCCGGTGGCACGCGATGGCAACACGCTGGGCGAGATCTTCATGCGCGGCAACACCGTGATGAAGGGCTACCTGAAAAACCCCGAAGCCACCGCCGAAGCGTTCCGTGGCGGCTGGTTCCACACCGGTGACCTGGCCGTGTGGCATGCCGACGGCTATGTCGAGATCAAGGACCGCCTCAAGGACATCATCATTTCCGGTGGCGAGAACATCTCCACCATTGAAGTCGAGGACGCCCTGTACAAACACCCGGCAGTGCTTGAAGCCGCCGTGGTGGCGCGCCCGGATGAAAAGTGGGGAGAAACCCCGTGCGCGTTCATTGCCCTGAAGCCAGGCCGGGAGGACACCCGCGAAGCCGACATCACCGGCTGGTGCCGCGAGCACCTGGCCGGTTTCAAGGTGCCGAAGACCGTGGTGTTTGGCGAGTTGCCCAAGACCTCCACCGGCAAGATCCAGAAGTACGTCCTGCGCGACCGGGCCAAAGCCCTCTGAAGCCGTAACGGCCTCGACGTTTCTCTGTAGGAGCAGCCTTGTGCTGCGAAGAGGCCCTCACCGGCGAAGACGACCTTCAGCCCTGCCGGCCCTTCGCAGCACAAGGCTGCTCCTACACGGGTACGGCGCAACCTTCACAGATATCCTCTTCACTTCAAGAGCCCCTGATGACCACTTACTCCGCCCCCCTGCGCGACATGCGCTTCGTCCTGCATGACGTGTTCAACGCCCCGGCCCTGTGGGCCCGCCTGCCCGCCCTGGCCGAGCGCATCGATGCCGACACCGCCGACGCGATCCTGGAAGAAGCAGCCAAAGTGACTGGCCAGCTGATCGCCCCGCTCAGCCGTAACGGCGACGAGCAAGGTGTGCGCTTCGACGCCGGCCAGGTCACCACGCCAGACGGTTTTCGCGAAGCCTGGCAGACCTACCGCGAAGGCGGCTGGGTCGGCCTGGGCGGCAACCCGGCATTTGGCGGCATGGGCATGCCGAAAATGCTAGGGGTGCTGTTCGAAGAAATGCTCTACGCCGCCGACTGCAGCTTCAGCCTGTATTCGGCGTTGAGCGCGGGCAGTTGCCTGGCAATCGATGCCCACGCCAGCGAAACGCTCAAGGCAACTTACTTGCCGCCTCTGTACGAAGGCCGCTGGGCCGGCACCATGTGCCTGACCGAGCCTCACGCCGGCACCGACCTGGGGCTGATCCGCAGCCGCGCCGAACCCCAGGCCGACGGCAGCTATCGCATCAGCGGCAGCAAGATTTTCATCACCGGCGGCGAGCAGGACCTGACCGAGAACATCATCCACCTGGTGCTGGCAAAGCTGCCGGATGCGCCCGCCGGCGCCAAAGGCATCTCGCTGTTCCTTGTGCCGAAATACCGGGTCGAGGCCGATGGCCGACTGGGCGCGCGCAATGCCGCCCACTGCGGTTCGATCGAGCACAAGATGGGCATCAAGGCTTCGGCCACCTGCGTGATGAACTTCGATGATGCCGAGGGTTACCTGGTGGGCGAGCCGAACAAGGGCCTGGCGGCCATGTTCACCATGATGAACTACGAGCGCCTGTCCATCGGCATCCAGGGCATCGGTTGTGCCGAAGCGTCCTACCAGAGCGCCGCCCGGTACGCCAACGAGCGCCTGCAAAGCCGCGCCGCCACTGGCCCGCAGGCGCAGGACAAGGCTGCTGACCCGATCATCCACCACGGTGATGTACGGCGCATGCTGCTGACCATGCGCACCCTAACCGAAGGTGGCAGGGCGTTTGCCGCCTATGTCGGCCAGCAACTGGACCTGGCGCGTTACGCCGAAGACGCCGGTGAACGTGAGCACGCTCAGCGCCTGGTGGCACTATTGACCCCAGTGGCCAAGGCCTTCTTCACCGACAACGGCCTGGAAAGCTGCGTGCTCGGCCAGCAGGTATACGGTGGCCATGGTTACATCCGCGAATGGGGACAGGAGCAGCGGGTGCGCGATGTGCGCATTGCGCAAATCTATGAAGGTACCAACGGTATCCAGGCGCTCGACCTGCTGGGGCGCAAGGTACTGGGGGACGGTGGCCAGGCACTGGCCAGCTTCGCCGCCGAAGTACGTGCTTTCAGTGTAGATGCACCGCTGCACCGCGAGGCCTTGCAGGCGAGCCTGGCGCGGCTGGAGGCTACCAGCGCCTGGCTGCGGGCACGGGCAGGCGAGGATGCCAACCTGGTC
The DNA here is from genome assembly GCF_029873175.1 of Pseudomonas sp. BN505. Classification (NCBI taxonomy): domain Bacteria; kingdom Pseudomonadati; phylum Pseudomonadota; class Gammaproteobacteria; order Pseudomonadales; family Pseudomonadaceae; genus Pseudomonas; species Pseudomonas sp. BN505. Next base: position 1,559 of record NZ_SSOI01000026.1, on the reverse strand, counting down.
AGTGCGGTGGCGGTGGAGTACCTGCAGCTGTTCGGGCTGACGGCATATGCCTACATGTGGGCGCGGATGGCGGCAGTGGCCTTGGCCAGGCGTGAGGAAGATGACGCGTTTCATGGGGCCAAGCTTGCATGTGCGGCGTTCTTCTTCCAGCGTGTGCTGCCGCGTGGTCTGGGGCTGGAAGCCAGTATCAGGGCGGGCAGCGGCAGCCTTTATGGGCTGGAGGCGGCGCAGTTCTGAAAGACCTCTGGGGGCGCTTCGCGCCCCTTTCGCGACGCAAGGCTGCTCCTTGTATGTTGTGCCTAGCCTGATGAGAGAGGTTATTCTCGTCAGGCTATAGAAGCACTTCCGGGGAGGCCGATCGCTCCTGAAGGCAGGGTTTGCCCCTGACCTTGTCTGTAGAGAGGCCCCCCGCCTCATTGCCCACTACGAAGAGTATCGAGAAGCCGACAAGTCGGACTTCGCATTACAAGGTTGCAGCGGCATGAAGTTCGAGGTCGGGGAACCGGAGGCCATTGTTACCTAACTCGCTTGGGAGTGGGAAGAATGAATGTCTGTGTGGGCCTGGATATTGGTTCTCGTACGTCGATCGTTGGGGTGCGTAAAGATGGGCGTCCCGCTGGACAGTGGGATATCGCTCAAACCCCTGCTGGTCGTAAGGCAGCGGTGAAAAAGCTGCAGGCGCTCAAGCCCAAGTCGATCGTGATGGAGGCGACCGGAATCTATTACCTGGACCTGGCCCTTGAGCTGCATGCTGCGGACCTTCCTGTTTCGGTGATCAACCCCAAGAGCTTCCATAATTTCGCCAAGCTGATGCTGGTGAACAGTAAAACTGACTCGATAGATGCTCAGTTGCTGTCCGAGTACGGTGAACGTATGACACCGCGCTTGTGGACACCGCCAAGCTCCGTACAGCTTGAGCTGAGGGCTCTTGGCCGGCACATCAATCGTCTGGTCGGGCACCGCACCAGGGCGAAGAATGAGCTGCATGCATTGCAGGCGACCGCTACGACCGTGTCGATGCTGATCGAAGATCAAGAGGAAGCGATTGCCACTTTGGACAATCGCATTGAGCGTTTCCGCAAAGCCGGACGTGAGTTGATCGCTCAGTGTCCGACGCTTAACCGGCAGTACAAGCAGTTACTAGCGGGCCCGGGAATGGGAGAAGTCTCGGCACTTGCTGCCTTGGCTGAGCTGACCACCCTTCCTCAAATGCTCAAGTCCTCTCAGGTCGCTCGTCATGCTGGTCTAGATGTTCGACAGACACAGTCGGGGACAAGCATTGATAAACCTGGTCGGCTCGGCAAAAGCGGGAATGCCTATTTACGGGCGGCCATGTACATGCCGGCGCTGACGGCGGTGCGCTGCGATCCTTACGCGAAGGCCTTTTATGAATCGCTGGTCAGCAGGGGGAAGAAAAAAATGCAAGCGATCGCCGCTGTCATGCGCAAGTACCTGACAGGCATATGGGCATGCATGCGCGGCGATGAACCATTTGATACGGCCAAGCTTTTCAGCTCTGAACACCTTAGAAAAGCTTGACCGCCAACAGAGTATCTACA